>DASZIL010000094.1:0-5901 GCA_035949255.1 Beijerinckiaceae bacterium
CGAAGCTGCTCGCCGCTCTGCACACCCTGCGGAAGGCGGGCCGCGCAAGCGAGTTGCGCGGGAGCTTGAGCTTTCTCGGTATCGATCTTCTGGCGAAGGAAGCGGTCAAGCTTTCCGAGAAGGAGATCGGCGACATCGAAGCGCGGATCGCCGAGCGGAACGCCGCGCGCGCCCGCAAGGATTGGAAGGGTGCGGACCGCATTCGCGATGAATTGCTCGCAAGCGGCATCCAGTTGAAGGACAATAAGGATGGCACCACGAGTTGGGCGGTGAGTCGGTAGCGACGGGAGCTCTCGCCGCTCCCCCTAAGGCGCGAGCGAGACCTCCTTGCCGCTCAACGCCGCCTCCGCCGCGGCGAGGCAGATGGCGATCGAGGCACGCGCCTCTTCCGGCGGTAGAATGGAGCGATTTTCGCGAAAGCCCTCAAGCGCAAGCCTGAGATTCTCCTCGAGCTCGAAAACTTCCCCCGAATGCCCGATCGGCAAGACCTCTGCCGGCCCCATCGGGTCTTGCGCCTTGCGCCTGAGCCTGACCTCGAAGCTCGGCGTCAAGCTCCGGTCCATGACGCCCGACCACCAGCTCCTCACGCCGCCCTCGGTGCCGGTGACCTCGAGCACGAGATGATGCTCAAAGCCTGAGAGGCATTGGGAGATGATCGCTACCGATCCGTCTTCCCAGAAGAGTTCGAGCGTCAGCGTGTCGAAAAGCCCGTGGGCGGCGAGCCGTCCCGTTCCCGCGGCGCGAAGACGCGTTGGCTTGCCGTTCTCGCGCGCATACCAAAGGGCGAGATCGACGAAATGCACGACCTCCTCGAGGATCCAGGAGCCCACCCGCGAGGGATCATGCCGCCACCCGCCGGAGCCCAACCGGAAGGGTCGGCGGAAGAGGAAAATGCGCTGGAAGCAGAGCTTGCCGATCTCGCCCTTCTCGATGAGCTCGCGCACCGCGCCCCATTGACGGGAGACGCGAAACTCATGATCGATCGCGACGGCGCGCCCGCTCTCCTGCGACGCACGGATCACGGCATCGCATTCCGCGAGCGAAAGCCCGAGCGGCTTTTCCAGGAAGACATGGGCGCCTTGCCTCAGCGCCGCCACGGTGAAATCGGCATGGCGATGATTGGGAACAGTGATGCAAACGACATCAACCGAAGCGGACTTCAACATTGCATCGTAATCGCGGTAGCGACGCGCTTGCGGCAATTGCTCACGCGCGGCCCGCTCCGACGCTTCGCCATGGCAATAGACGCCGACGATGCTCGCCCCATCGATCGTGGCGAGCGCCTTCGCGGTCATCTGGCCCCAGGCGCCGAAGCCCGCAAGAGCGATCCTCAGGTCTTGTGCTCGCGCCATGGCGGGTCACCGCATCTCTTATCAGGATCTCTTATCAAGGCGGTTGGCCGAATCCTCTGGCCGGCGGCAATTGGCGCGTGAACACAGACCGGCCGGTCGAAGGAAGGGGCGATAGGGCGAAGGCCGTCCGAGGCCTCGCCATGGCGGCCTCGATCTGCTAACAGCGCCCGGTCCCTATCGAGACTGGTCCATGCAGAAATTCACCATGCTGACGGGCGTCGCGGCGCCCTTGCCGATGATCAACGTCGATACCGACAAGATCATCCCCAAGCAATATCTGAAGACGATCGAGCGCACCGGCCTCGGGAGGGGGCTCTTCGCCGAGATGCGTTACAATGACGACGGCTCCGAGAACCCGGATTTCGTCCTGAACAAGCCAGCCTACCGCAACGCCAAGGTGCTCGTCGCCGGCGACAATTTCGGCTGCGGCTCCTCGCGCGAGCACGCGCCCTGGGCGCTCGCCGATTTCGGCATTCGCTGCGTGATCTCCACGAGCTTCGCCGACATCTTCTACAACAACAGCTTCAAGAACGGGATGTTGCTCATCAAGGTGAGCCCCGAGGACCTCGAGAAGCTCTTCGATGACGCCGAGCGCGGCGCCAACGCGACCTTGACGGTCGACCTCGAGAAGCAGGAGATCCATGGCCCCGACGGCGGGACGGTGCGCTTCGATATCGACCCACATCTCAAGCACTGCCTCTTGAACGGGCTCGACGACATCGGTCTGACCGAGCAGAAGCGCGAGAAGATCGCAAGCTATGAGGAAAAGGCCGCGCTCGAGCGGCCTTGGCTTTGAAGCCCTTGCGATCGGCTCGAGCAGCGATGAGCGATGGAGCCAGCGCGCCTCGCCTCATAGGCCCAACTCGGGGCAAGCTCTGGACTTGCTTCGGGCTCTACGCCAAGAGGCATCTCCTTTCTTTCCAATGGATGCGGCTTTCCGCCATGTTGTCGGGCGTCGGATGAACGAGATGAGAGCCGCTCCCGCGGTTGAAGCCGGGAATTCTGAACCTGCCGCCGCCCTCGCGAAGGCGGACGGTTTCACCTTGCCGAACTGGGCGGCGCCGCTGCCGGGCGTCGCGCTGACCTTCGCGATCGCCGTCCTTGCTTATTTCCTGCGCATGATTCCGGGCGTTGCAACTTTCAGCGCCTTGATCCTTGCGATCTTGATCGGCATCGCCTTCCACAACCTCGTCGGCGCGCCCGCGATCTGTAAGCCCGGCATCAAGTTCTCGATGCGGCGCATCCTTCGCTTCGCCATCATTCTCTACGGGTTGCAGTTGACGCTCACCCAGGTGGCATCCGTCGGCGTGGTCGGTTTCCTCGCCGTCTCCGCGACGCTTGCGGCGACCTTCGTGTTCACCGTCCAGGCCGGAAAGCTGATCGGAGTCGAGCCCAAGCTCGCCGAGCTTCTCGGCGCCGGTACGGCCGTGTGCGGTGCGGCAGCGGTCGTCGCCACCAATACCGTGACGGAAGGCTCGGAGGAGGATGTGGCTTATGGTGTGGCCTGCGTCACGGCGTTCGGCACGATCGCCATGTTCCTTTATCCGCTGCTGCCGCACCTCTTGAATCTCGACGCGCGCGGCTATGGTTTATGGTCGGGAAGCTCGATCCATGAGGTGGCACAGGTCGTCGCCGCGTCGCTGCAGAATGGACAAGTCTCGGGCGACTTCGCTCTGATCGCCAAGCTGACGCGTGTCGCCCTGCTTGCGCCCCTGGTGCTGAGCCTCGGCTTTCTTCGCGCGCGCCGGCAAGGAGACAACCGTGCCTCGGCGCCGGCGCCTTGGTTCGTCTTCGGCTTTCTCGCGGTCGTGGTCGTGAACAGCCTGGTGACTATTCCGGTCGAGCTCAAATCAGGCCTCATCCAGGCGACGCCTTTTCTCCTGGCGATGGCGACGGCGGCGATGGGGTTGGAAACCGACATCCGCAAGCTGATGGCGAAAGGCGTTCGCCCCTTCCTCCTCGGCGGGATGGCCTGGGTCTTCGTCGGAACCCTCGCCCTGGTGCTGGTCAAGACCGTGATGTGATCGGGCCCCGGTCGGGGCGACCGGCGCACCGGACTGGGGGGCCTCCTGAATTCGCTCAGGCGGAGAGGCGCTCGATATTCGCGCCGCAGCGCGACAGCTTGGTTTCCAGCCCCTCGAACCCGCGATCGAGGTGATAGACGCGGTTGATCAGCGTCTCCCCTTCGGCCGCGAGCCCGCCGATGACCAGCGAAACCGAGGCGCGCAGATCGGTCGCCATCACCGGCGCGCCCCTCAGCCTTTCGACTCCCTCGACATAGGCCGCATCACCGTCGAGGCGGATGCGGGCGCCGAGCCGGGCCAGCTCCTGCACATGCATGAAGCGGTTCTCGAAGATCGTCTCGCGAATCTTGGACGTGCCTTTGGCATGGCTCATGAGCGCCATGAATTGCGCCTGCAGATCGGTCGGAAACCCGGGAAATGGATTGGTGGTCACGTCGACGGGGAGAAGCCCCCGCCCATTGCGCCTCACCCTCACCCCTTCATTCGTGGCCGAGATCTCGGCGCCGGCCTCGGTGATCGCATCGAGCGCCGATTGCAGAAGGTCGGGCCGCGCGCCCTCGAGCAGGACATCGCCGCCCGTCATGGCGATGGCCATCGCATAGGTACCGGTTTCGATCCGATCCGGAAGCACCGAATGATGCGCGCCCGAGAGTGCGGTGACGCCGTGCACGGTGATCGTCGATGAACCCGCCCCCTCGATGCGTCCACCCATGGCAGTGAGGCATTGCGCGAGATCGACGACCTCGGGCTCTCGCGCCGCATTGTGGATGACGCTCGTGCCGTCGGCCATGACCGCGCCCATCAGCGCGGTATGCGTTCCGCCCACCGTCACCTTCGGAAACTCGATCTCCGCGCCCTTAAGTCCGCGCGGAGCCTTGGCGACGACATAACCGGCCTCGATATCGATCACGGCGCCGAGCCGCTCGAGCGCCATGATGAGAAGGTCGACGGGGCGCGTGCCGATGGCGCAGCCGCCGGGAAGAGAAATGCGCGCCGCCCCCATCCGCGCAAGCAGCGGAGCGATCACCCAAAAGCCGGCCCGCATCTTCGAGACGAGCTCATAAGGGGCCGTGGTGTCGACGATCGAGGCCGCGGTGAGGCGAAGCGTCTGGCCGGTTTCGGCGCGCTCGCCAGGACGCTTGCCGTTGATCGCATAGTCGACGCCGTGATTGGCGAGGATACGCAGCAAAGTCTGCACATCGGCAAGGCGCGGTACGTTCTCGAGCTCGAGCGTATCGGGCGTGAGCAGGGAAGTGATCATCAGCGGCAGGGCAGCGTTCTTCGCCCCAGAGATCGGGATGCTGCCGTGGAGCTTGGCGCCGCCGGTGATCTTGATGCGATCCACTTGAATTCTCCTCGCTGGCCCCTCGCCCCCGACCTTACGAAGTAGGTTTCGCCTCGATTTCAACCGCGGGTTCCGGCACCGCGTCGCTGTCGGCCGCGGCTTTGGCAGATTTACGAAGCACCGGCTTTCGCCGCCTCAGATTGTCGCGCAACGCCTTAACAAGACGTTCCTCGCGCTTGCTCTTGTCGTGCTGGGTCACTTTGTCCCGTCTCGGCCATGAGCCTCATGAGGGATAACGACGAAAGAACGGCGAAACAAGGCGCTCGTGCGGTAACCCGAAGGGTGCGTTCGAATTTTCCATCCTGTTGCTTTTGGGCCCGGATCGCATTGACCGCAAGGACCGCCACCCTTAGAAGCGGCGTTGGGACACTTCCCCCCAACGGGAAGCGCCCATCTGGAAGGATGGACAGACATGGCGAATGAAAAGCCCGGCGTGCGGCCGGCAAATCCGCATTTTTCTTCCGGCCCCTGCGCCAAGCGCCCCGGCTGGAATCTCGAAGTCCTGAAGCACGCCGCTCTCGGACGCTCGCATCGCGCAAAAATCGGCAAATCGAAGCTGAAGCAGGCGATCGACCTCACGCGCGAGGTGTTGCGCGTGCCGAGCTCGCATCGGATCGCCATCGTGCCAGCCTCAGACACCGGAGCCGTCGAGCTTGCGCTCTGGTCGCTTCTCGGCGCCCGCGGCGTCGACATGCTCGTCTGGGAGAGCTTCGGCCAGAGCTGGGCCAGCGATGCGGCAAGCCAGCTCAAGCTGAAGGACTGCCGCATCATCAGGGCGCAGTACGGCGCACTGCCGCGCTTGCGCGATGTCGACACGAGAACGCGTGACGTCGTCTTCACCTGGAACGGCACGACCTCGGGCGTGCGCGTGCCAAATGCCGATTGGATCGCGGCCGAGCGCGAAGGCCTCATGATTTGCGATGCGACTTCGGCGGCTTTCGCCCAAGATCTGGACTTCGCCAAGCTCGATGTCGTGACCTTCTCCTGGCAAAAGGCGCTGGGCGGGGAGGCGGCGCATGGCATGTTGATCCTGTCGCCGCGCGCGGTCCAAAGGCTCGAGCGCCATTCGCCGCCTTGGCCGCTGCCGAAGATCTTTCAGCTCACCAAGGGCGGCAAGCTCAATGAGGCGATCTTTGAAGGCGAGACCATCAACACGCCTTCGCTTCTTTGCGTCGAGGAT
>DASZIL010000095.1:0-17434 GCA_035949255.1 Beijerinckiaceae bacterium
AAGCGCGGCGCGGCGCTCGGCATCGAGCGTGCCGAGATTGACGAGGAGCGCACCGGCGCGCGCGACGAAACCCTCGATTTCCTCGGGCGAGGCGCTCATCGAGGGAATGGCGCCTGCCGCGAGCAGGAGATTGGCCGTGAACGGCTGCGCGACGCTGTTCGTGAGGCAATGGACGCGCGGTCTCCGGCTGCGGAGCTTCCGGAAGGCTTCGACGGCTTCCCCCACGAGGCGCGAAGATTCCTCGTTACGCCTCGTCCGGGCGGGATGGCGCGAGACGGCGCGTTCCCGTATCTTATCCGGCACGCTCGTCACGGCTGAGCCACGCAACAGTCACGAAGGCGAATGGAGCTTGCGCGCTGCCCATCCTCGATGGACAGGGGTTTTGTAGGCGATCTCATCTCGTTCCCTCCGCCGGTATGAGCCGGATCAGGTTCGACGGGTCGGCGTCAAGCCTCTCAGCCCCGCCCGCAGGATACGGACAGGACGCCCCGACGAGGATCGATCGAACTTAAGGGAGCGGGGTCGCGCGGGCAAGCCGCAAACCCGCGACGGCTCGACCCTCACCCAAGCCGCGCACCGGGCTCGAGCCGCACGCCGCGAAGGAATTCCTCGCCCGATACGGGGCTTCGTCCGGCACGCTGAGCCGTCACAAGGCGCAGCGCGTGCGTTCCACAGGCGATGGTCGGCCCCGCGTCGAGGAGCGTGCCCGGCGCGCCGCTCCCCTCGACTGGACGCGCGCTCAGGACCTTGACGCGCTCTTTCCCCTTCCCGAGATCGGCCTCGAAGAAGGCCCCGGGATAAGGCGAAAGCGCGCGCACGAGATCGTGGAGCGCCGAGGCGGGAAGCCGCCAATCGATGCGCGCCTCGTCATTGCGGATCTTGGGCGCATAGAGCACACCCTCTATCGCCTGAGGCGTGAAGAGAAGCGCCTGGCGCGAAAGCGCCGCGAGCGCGCGCACCATGGCGTCGGCGCCGAGCTCGGCGAGCCGATCATGGAGCTCGCCTCCCGTCATGTCCTTGCCGATCGCGACGCGTTCGACGAGGCCGATGGGCCCGGTATCGAGCCCTTCCTCCATGTGCATCACGCAAACGCCCGTCTCTTCATCGCCAGCCATGATGGCGCGTTGGATCGGCGCCGCGCCGCGCCAGCGCGGCAAGAGCGAGGCATGAAGGTTGAGGCAACCGAGCGCGGGGAGCTCGAGGATCGGCTTCGGCAGGATCAAGCCATAGGCGGCGACGACCGCGGCATCGGCCGCATGGCCGAGAAAACGCTCCGTCGCCTCTTCGCCGCGAAGGGTTTGCGGCGTCAGCACCTCGATCCCGAAGCGCTTCGCCGCGAGCTCGACGGGCGAAGGACGTTCCGCCATGCCGCGGCCGGCCGGACGCGGCATGCGCGTATAGGCGGCGACGATCTCATGGCCAGCCCCGACGATGGCGGTGAGCGTCGGCACGGCAAATTGCGGCGTGCCCATGAAGACGATGCGCATGGTGCTTTAGCAGCTCAATGAAAACCGACCGGAAGGCCAAGGGCGAATAGGGAGTAGCGAATAGCGAATTCGATTTGGAAATGTCGACCCAGCGCCAGCTCACTCTCCGCACGCCCCTTTTCACGCGAGCCTTTCAGACTGTTACTGGATAAAGCGGCGTTCCGGCGAGAATCGAAGGAAGCTACGCCAACACCGTCCTCGAGCCGTCGGCCTCGTCCTTCTCTTCCGCCTTGCGCTTGGCGTCTTTCTTGAACTTGCGCAGGATGCGATCACGCTTCAGCTTCGAGATGTGGTCGATGAATAGAATGCCGTCGAGATGGTCGATCTCGTGCTGCAGGCAAGTGGCGAGCACGCCTTCCGCCGTCATCTCGCATTCGGCGCCATTGGCGTCGAGGAAACGCACCGTCACCATGGCGGGCCGCTCGACCTCCTCGAAGAACTCGGGGATCGAGAGGCAGCCTTCCTCGTAAACGGAGTGTTCGGGCGAGGACCAGACGATCTCGGGATTGACGAGGATCATGGGGCGGCGCTCCTCGTCCTTTCTCGCGACATCGAGCACCATGAGGCGCACCGGCTCGCCGATCTGGATCGCCGCAAGCCCGATGCCCGGCGCTTCATACATGGTCTCGAACATGTCGGCGGCGAGCGCGCGCGTCTCGTCCGTGATCTTCGCGATCGGCGCGGAGACGAGCTTGAGCCGTGGATCTGGCAGCGTGAGGATGGGGCGAAGGCTCATGCGGGGGAGATAATCGCGGCATGGCGCGGCGTCAAACTGCCGTAACGGTCATATTTGATGAAATGGCAACCCTTCCGTTCGTGCCCGCGCAAGCGGGCGCCCAGGCCTTCTCGCTCTTCCTTCGTAGGTCTGGAATGCCGCTTTCGCGGCAATGAGCGGAGGGAAAGCCGGGCGAAAACTCCTCACCCTTGAGCCTTGCGCCGATTTGGTCCATCGATCGAGCGCGGGCGAATGACCGCCGGGAGCGAAAGGGAAACGCCATGAACCTCGAAGAGGCTCGGAAAACCCCGCGAGAGGGCATGGATTACGACGTGGTGATCGTCGGTGCCGGGCCCGCGGGGCTCGCCGCGGCGATCAAGCTCAAGCAGCTCGCCGCTTCCGCCTCGCAAGAGCTCTCGGTCGTGATCGTCGAGAAAGGCGCGGAGGTCGGCGCGCATATTCTTTCAGGCGCCGTCATCGATCCGATCGGCATCGATCGCCTGCTGCCGGAATGGCGCTCGGAAGAGACGCCGATCAAGACCAAGGTCACGGATGACCGTTTCTACTATCTCGGCCCCGGCGGCCGGCTGCGGCTTCCGAACATGCTGATGCCGCCGCTCATGAACAACCACGGCAATTTCATCGTCTCGCTCGGCAATGTCTGCCGCTGGCTCGGCACCAAGGCGGAGGCGCTCGGCGTCGAGATTTATCCTGGCTTCGCGGCAGCCGATCTCCTTTATGGCGACAAGGGAGAAGTGGTCGGCATCGCCACAGGCGACATGGGCATCGCCAAGGATGTGACGGCGAAGGCGGGATTCACGCGCGGCATGGAGCTTCGCGGCAAATATGTGCTCTTCGCCGAGGGCGCGCGCGGCTCGCTGACGAAAGAGCTCGTTTCGCGCTTCGGGCTTCAAGAGGGGCGCGACCCGCAGAAATACGGCATCGGCCTGAAAGAGCTGTGGGAAGTGCCGCCCGAGAAGCGCAAGCCGGGCCTCGTCCAACATACGCTCGGCTGGCCCCTCGACAATCGCACGGGCGGCGGCTCCTTCCTTTATCATATGGAGGAAGGGCTCGTTTCGATCGGCTTCGTCGTTCATCTGAACTACCGCAACCCGACCCTCTCACCTTTCGACGAGTTTCAGCGCTTCAAGAAGCATCCGTTGGTGCGCGATCTTTTCGAGGGCGCAAAGCGCATCGGCTATGGCGCTCGCGCCATCACCGAGGGCGGCTGGCAATCGGTGCCGAAGCTCGCCTTTCCGGGCGGCGCGCTGATCGGCTGCGCCGCGGGCTTCGTCAACGTGCCCCGCATCAAAGGGTCGCACAACGCGATCCTCTCGGGGATGCTCGCCGCCGAGCATGTTTTCGCGGCGCTGGGCGAAGGCCGCGCCCATGACGAGCTCTCCTCCTACGAGGAAGCCTGGCGCTCCTCCGACATCGGGCGCGACCTCAAGAAGGTGCGCAATGTGAAGCCGCTCTGGTCACGCTTCGGGACCATGCTCGGCAGCACGCTCGGCGGGATGGACATGTGGCTGAACGACATCGCGGGTTTCAGCCTCTTCGGCACCTTGAGCCACGGCAAGCCCGATCATGCGACGCTCTTGCCGATTGCCGAGGTGAAGGAGCTCACCTACCGGCGGCCCGACGGCAAGATCACCTTCGACAAGCCGTCGTCCGTCTTTCTCTCGGGCACGAATCACGAGGAAGACCAGCCGCCCCATCTCGTGCTCGCCGATCCCTCGATCCCGATTCGCGAGAACCTGCCCCGCTACGGGGAACCGGCGCGGCTTTATTGCCCGGCCGCGGTCTATGAGGTGGTGTATGCGGACGAGGCCGCTAAGACCGGGCCCCGCTTCGTGATCAACGCGCAGAACTGCGTGCATTGCAAGACCTGCGACATCAAGGACCCGGCGCAGAATATCACCTGGGTGCCGCCCGAAGGCGGCGGCGGCCCCAATTATTCGAACATGTGACGGCGGCGGGGCGAAGTGCCGCCCCCGGCGCGCCCCTCATCGCGGCTCGCGCCATAAACCCGCCCGAAAAGAAGCGCAGGGCGGTTTCGCGCCACTGCCACAAAGGCGGCGAGGAGGGATTTCAAGACAAGGTCAGTTTCGGCACAAGGTCACCTTGCAACACGAGGTTTGCCGTGCGAGGCAGGAAATGGCGCTGTGTTCTCCTTGCGCCTTGCACTCGAGCGGCGACGAGAAAGAAGCGCTTTTCCATGGCTCATTGGCTCCGCATTTCCCGCACCGCCGTCCTGCTTTTGGCAGGCCTCGCCGCCTTCGTCGGCATTGGCTCTTCGGCTGCGACCGCAAAGAATCAGGCGGCCGCGAACAGCGAGACGCTCTCGGGAGACTACCTCTCCGCCGCGGTCGCTGGCGCGGATCATGACCCGCAAGCGGCATCGAAATTCTATCGGCGCGCGCTGACGATCGACAAAGGCAATCCCGAGCTCATGGAGCGCGCCTTCGCGGCGATGCTCGCCGCCGGAGAAATCGAAGGCTCCTTCTTCTATGCCTCGAAGCTCCAGGGACGCGGTCAGCACAACACACTGGCGAGCCTCGCGCTCGCGGTCAGGGCCATCAAGATCGGCGACTTCAAGCAAGCGCGCGACCTTCTCTCGAAGCTCGGCGCGGCGGACGCATCGGATGTGACCGCGCTCGCGCTGACCGCTTGGTCGGAAGCGGGGCAGGGCCAGACGCAAAAGGCGCTCGCCACCTTGGCGCGTCTCAAGGGTTCCGAATCGATCGGCGCCTATCGCACCTATCACACCGCCTTGATCAACGATCTCGCAGGCAATGTCGAGGAGGCCCGCAAATCCTATAAGGAGGCGCAGGATCTCGAGCCGACCACCATGCGTCTCGTCGACGCTCGCGCGCGTTTCGAGGCACGAAGCGGCGACATCACCGAGGCCAAGCGGCTTTACGGCGATTTCGAGCGCAACAGCCCGCGCAACCCGCTCATCAAGCAAGGGCTCGTCGAGATCGAGAGAGGCGCGGCGACGCCCCGCCTCATTTCCACGCCTCAGCAAGGGGCGGCCGAAGCCATGTTCGGCCTCGCCGCCAGCAGCGGGCGGGAAGGCGAGGATTTCGCCGCCGTCCTGTATTTGCGCCTCGCGCTCTTCCTCGATCCTTCGAACGCGGTCGCGGCCGTGACGCTTGGCGAGATCTACGAGCGCGGCAAGAGCTACGAGCAGGCGATCGCGGCCTATGGCGAGGTGCCGGCGAATTCGCCCTTGCGCCAATCGACGGATCTGCAGATCGGTCTCGATCTCGTGGCGCTCGAGAAATATGATGACGCGGTCGCGCATATGCGCAAGGTCATCGACAACCACCCCGATGATCTCGAAGCCTATGCGGCGCTCGGCGATGCCTTGCGGGCGAACAAGAATTTCGCCGACGCCGCGAATGCTTATGGCAAGGCGATCGATCTCTCGGGGTCGCCGGTCGCGTCGAATTGGCTGCTCTATTACGATCGCGGCATCTGTCTCGAGAGAGCCAAGCAATGGCCGAAAGCCGAGGCCGATCTCAAGAAGGCGCTCGTGCTCTCGCCCGACCAGCCGCTCGTTCTCAACTATCTCGGCTATTCATGGGTCGATCAGGGCCTCAATATCGACGAGGCGTTCAAGATGCTGCGCCGCGCCGTCGATCTGCGCCCAAAGGACGGCTATGTGATCGACAGCCTCGGCTGGGCCTTCTACCGCATGGGCCGCTACGACGATGCCGTGCGCGAGCTCGAGAAGGCGATCGAGCTGAAGCCGAATGATGCGACGATCAACAACCACCTCGGCGATGCCTATTGGCACGTCGGGCGCAAGCTTGAAGCGACCTTCCAATGGACGCATGCGCGCGACATGCAGCCAGAGCCCGAGGATCTGCCCGGCATTCTCAAGAAGATCGAGACGGGCATGCTCGACGACAAGCCGCCGACGCCTCAGGCGGTGAGCGAGCCGACGAAGGCGGACGGCGGCTAGACCCGCTCGACGCCGCGTCTCGCTCGTCCATGCCGACAAGCCTCGGTGAGCCGTCTCGCGACGGCTTGCCAATCGGCGAAGGCGCGCTTGTCGAATTTGCTCCCGCGAAGATCAATCTGACGCTTGCGGTCGAGCGGCGGCGTCCGGACGGCTTTCACGATCTCGCAAGCCTCGTCTGTTTCGCCTCGGTCGGCGACGAGCTGTCGCTCACGCCCGATCGCGAGCTTTCCCTCGAGGTCACCGGGCCTTTCGCCGAGGCCGCCGGCGCGCCCGACGCCAATCTCATCCTCAAGGCTGCAAGGGCCCTGGCGCGGCGCATCCCGAATCTCAGGCATGGCCATTTCAGGCTGGTGAAGCATCTCCCGGCCGCGGCGGGGCTCGGCGGGGGCTCGGCCGATGCAGCGGCGGGTTTGCGGCTCCTTGCGAGATTGAACGGCTTGCCGCTCGAGAGCGCGCCGATCGTGGAAGCGGCGCAAGAGACAGGTTCGGATGTGCCCATTTGCCTTGCTGGCGAATGCCGCATGATGCGCGGGCGCGGTGAAATTCTGGGCCCGAAGCTCGCCATGCCTGCGCTGTTCGGCGTCCTTGTCAATCCGGGCGTGCGGCTGGAAACCGCGCGCGTCTTTGCGGCACTCGCGAAAACCCGGGGTGCCGGAGCTTCGCGTGTGTTCGAGCGCCCAAGCCGGTTCGCGACACCGACCAAATGGCTCGCCGCCATCGCGCGCTGCGGCAATGATCTCGAACCGGCCGCAATCGGCCTTGCGCCGGTGGTGCGTGATGCAAGCTTGCGGCTTCGCGATCAAGCAGGTTGCGTGCTCTCGCGCATGACGGGTTCCGGCACGACGGTTTTCGGCCTCTTCGAGGACGAAGCGCACGCCGCGCTCGCGGCCGAATTTCTCACCGAAACCGAGCCGGGCTGGTGGGTCCGCGGCGTCACCCTCAATGTCTAGGCGCTCAGCATGATCCGGAAAAACGGAAACCATTTTTCCGAAAAGATTATGTTCCACTAACTAACGGATCGCGCCTTCGCGGATCATGCTTTGGCGGATTTGGCGCCGAGCGCCGCGATACCCGCGACGGCGAGCGAGGCGAGCACGTTCCAGCCGGCGAGCGACAGCCCGAGAATCCGGATCGCGGCCTCGTCGCAGCGCACGGGCGCACCCGCATCGAGGCTTTTGAGGAAATCATCCGTGCTTGCAGGTGCCACATATTGCCCGGTGCAGGCGGAAGGTCCCGGCCAGAAACCCCATTCGACGCCGGCGTGATAAGCCGCGAGCCCCGCGCTCACGAGGAATATGAGCGCCAGAAAAGAAAACAGCAGAGCGACGAGCCTGCTCGGCTCCGCGCTGAACGCGAGCGCGGTCGTCACGGCCGCGAGCGGCACGCCGATGTAATAAGGCCAGCGCTGCAAGAGGCAGAGCTCGCAAGGCGCAAGGCCCCAGACGAGCTGCGAATACCAGGCGCCGCCGATGGCGAGCAGGGTGAGCGCCAGCACCGCGATGCCGGCGCGCCGCGCCGTCCTGAGAGGAGGCGGGAGAGCTTCGCTCGTTGCCATGGCGCGGCCTTAGAAGAAATAGATGGAAGCGACGACGCCGCCGAAGAGCGCGACGAGGCCGGCGCTCACGATGACCGTGAGATGCTGGTCGAGCGCATGACGCACCTGATCGCCGAAGCGATTGAGGACCAGCGCGATCAAGAGGAAACGCGCGCCGCGCGTGATGAATGACAACGCAACGAAGGTGGTGAAGTCATATCCCGCGAAGCCGCTGACGATGGTCACGAGCTTATAGGGGATCGGCGTGAAGCCCTTGATGATGATCACCCAGGCGCCCCATTGCGCATAAAGTTCACGGAATGTCTCGACCTTGCCTTGAAGCCCGTAAATCCTGATCAGCCATTGGCCGACCGTGTCCCAGAGGAAGGCGCCGATTGCATAGCCGAGGACGGCACCCGCCACGGATGCGATGGTGCAGACGATCGCATAGTGCAAGGCGCGCTTCGGCCGCGCGACCGACATCGGAATGAGAAGAAAATCTGGCGGCAACGGCAGGAAGGACGAATCCGCGAAGGAAATCGCCGCCATCACCCAGATGGCATGCGGCTTCTCGACGAGCGACAAGGCCCATTCATAAAGGCGGCGGAGCATTGATGAAGGCCGTTCCCGGTTGAAGGGCGATGCCGCAGACGCGGTTCGCGGTGAGGCGAAGCGGTTAGAGGCAATTTGCGGCGATTTTGCAAGGCCGCAAAGGTTGTATCGCCGCAAGGATGTATCTTTCCTAGGGATAGGGCCAGGTACTCTGCCGCGTCGGTTCAGAGTAGCACGGCCTTGTTCGGCAGCTCGTTCTGATGCCCGGCGCGGGGCGGGAATTTGGCCGCCAATATCGCCCCGCTCGATTCCACCGCCTCGATCACGCCATCGGCGACGCGCTCCTCCCGCAATTTCGCGGTGAGGCGCTCGATGACGGGCTTCCAGCTCGCATCGTCGATGAGCTCGGCGACGGCGGCATCCGGCACCAGCTCGGCGAAATGCTCGGCAAGCGCGACATAGATGAGGATGCCGGTGCGCGCTTGCGTGTAGGAGATGCGACGCGCCAGAAATTGCTCGCGCGCCGCCTCATGGGCGCGGCCGCGCTTGATCCAGCCCGGCACCAATCGGTAGCGGTAGCGTCCGAAGGACAGAACGAAAGCAAGCACGCCGAAGGTGATCCATTCGATCTCGTAAAGGCGCCGCGCGGTGAGCGGGAAGACGAGGAGGAGAAGCATGGGCAGCGCCAGGGCGATGAGGGCTGCCCAAACAATCGGCACGAGGTGATAGCCGCTCGCCGCGCGCCCGACGACGACCATGATCTCGCCGCTCGTCTTCTTCTCGACTTCCGTGATCGCTGCGGCGATGCGCTCCTCGTCGGTCTTGTCGATCATCGCCTTAGCCCTCACCAGCTTCCCGATGCGCCGCCGCCTCCCGACGAGCCGCCGCCGCCGGAGAATCCACCGTCCCCTCCGCCGAAACCCCCGCCGAAGCCTCCCCCGAAGCCGCCGCTCCCGAAGCCGCCGCCCAAACCTCCCGAGGTGACGATCCAGGCGCCGCTGCGGCCGCGATGATAGCGCGCCGCATCAGGCCCGACACGCGACCTGAACAGGAAGAACAGCACGAGCATCAAGATGATCAGCGGCAGGACCTCGGACAAGATGTCGTCTGGTGATGAGGCCTTCGCCGCGCCTTTGCGGCCGCTTTCTTCGGCATCGCTTCCGAGAATGGCGAGCATCTGGTCGACCCCCGCCTCGATGCCGCCCGCGAAATCGCCGTGGCGGAATTTCGGCGCGATGACCGTGTTGAGGATGGTGCTCGAGGCCGCATCCGTGAGCGCCCCCTCCGCGCCATAGCCCGTCTCGATGCGCAGCTTTCGCTCCTTCGGCGCGATGAGGAGGAGCGCCCCGTTGTTCTTGTCCTTTTGCCCGATTCCCCAGGTGCGAAAGAGCTTGTTCGCGTAATCCTCGATCGAAAGCTCGCCGAGCGTGGGCACGGTCGCGACCACGACCTGATCGGAGGTCTTCTCCTCATAGGCCTTGAGCTTTTCCTCCAAACGCGCCCGCGCATCAGGCGTGAGAAGATTCGCCGCGTCGACCACGCGCCCGGTGAGCGCCGGGAAGGCCGGATCGGCGGCGATCGCGAAGGAGAGCGGCAAGAGCCAGGCGAAAACACCGAGCACCGCCGCAAGAAGAGCAAGCGGCGCAATCGCGCATCGAGGCTTTCCGCCACCGCGCTTCGCGAAGGCGTGCACGACAAGGCTCAATTCACGCATCACGGTTGCGCCGAGCACTCACACCGAGCTTTCAGAACTTCACTTGCGGTGGCTTCTCGGCTCCTTCCGAGGCGGTGAATTCGGCCATCGGCTTCGACGAACGATAAAGGGTCGAGGCCCAGAGCACCGTCGGGAAGGTGCGCAGCGCCGTGTTGAACTGGCGCACCGCATCGACGTAATCGCGCCTTGCCACCGCGATGCGATTTTCCGTGCCCTCGATTTGCGATTGCAAGGCGAGGAAGTTCTGATTCGATTTCAAATCAGGATAGGCTTCCGAGACGGCGAGCAGCCGGCCGAGCGCGCCCGAGAGCTGGTTCTGCGCGTCCTGGAACTCCTTCAACTTCGCCGGATCGGTGATGGTCGAGGCGTCGACCTTGATCGAAGTCGCCTTGGCGCGCGCTTCCGTCACGGCGGTGAGGACGGATTTCTCCTGCGCCGCATAGCCCTTCACGGTCTCGACGAGATTCGGGATCAGGTCGGCGCGGCGCTGATACTGGTTCTGCACATCGGCCCAGCGTGCCTTGGCTTGCTCCTCGAGCGTCGGGATGGTGTTGATGCCGCAGGCCGAGACCGTGAGCGAGAGCGCGACGACCCCGAGCAATGAACGCAAGCTGCGAAGCGAAACTGTCATGGCGCACCCCTTTCGCGCGAGGCAAGGAGGGCCTCGCCTTCGCGGAGTCTAGCCGCGATGACACCACAAGGCGAGATCGCAAGAAATGATCTGTCGCAAGAGCGATCGAAGCAGACGATCCGGGAACCCCGATCGAGCGCGGCGTTTGCGGGCTCCGGCGGCCGCGCTTTCTCGCGTGCGGCGCTCAGACGGTCGGGCTTTGCTGGCCTTGTGCCGTCGCCATCTCGGCGGCGCGCTGCCGATAGAGGCCGGCGAAATCGATGGGATCGATGAAGAGCGGCGGAAAGCCGCCCTGGCGCACCGCGTCCGCGATGATCTGTCGACCGAAGGGGAAGAGCAAGCGAGGGCATTCGATCATGATCACCGGATGCATGGTCTCCTCGGGGATATTGGTCAGGCGGAAAACGCCGCCGTAGACGAGCTCGAAAGCAAACAGGAGGTTCGGCGCCTCGCCGGCCTTCCCCTCGATCAAGAGCTCGACCTCGAAATCGCCCGGCGCGAGCGGCTTGGCGTTGACATTGACCTGCACGGAGATGTTCGGCGGCTGCTGTTGGGGATGCAGCGAGCGCGGCGCATTCGGATTCTCGAAGGAGAAATCCTTGGTGTATTGCGCAAGGCATTGCAAGCTCGCGCTGTTCTGCGACGATTGTCCGTTCGGCGGGTTGCCTGACGCTTGCCCTTCGGCGGAATTCATGGCCATGGGAAACCTCAATCGGTAGTGGAAGCGACGCGCCTTGCGCCAAGCCGCATGGGGCTATCATGCCGGGCTTGCGCAAACAACTGCGTGGGCCTCTTCGTGGTGTCTTCGGATATTTGACCAGGCGAAACGCCGGGCACGGCGCGGCCTCGAGCGTGAACCGGCCTTTCAGCCGGCGCTGATCATCGGCAGGGCCTTGAGGAAGTTGAGGCCGAAGCTCGCGCCGAGCTGCGTCAGGAGGAGGCCGAGGCCGAGCATCGCCACGAAGGCGGCGGCCAGGAGCTCAAGGGCGGCGCCGGCGACAGCATAGCGCCCCTCCCCGCCGACGAAGCGTTGCGCCGCCTGCTTGGCGAAGACGGACAGGATGGCGAGCGCGCTCACCGTGATGGCGACGCCCGCCGCCATGGCGAAGACGGCCGCGATCCCTGAGCCCAATATCCCTTGGGAAAGCGCGAAGACCAGGATGATGATCGCTCCCGAGCAAGGGCGCGAGCCCGCCGCCAGCACGACCGGACCGGCATCTCGCCAGCGGAAGCTTTGCGATTGAACGAGCTCCGCCGGCACATGATGGCTGCAGCCGTCATGCGCGTCATGGCCGTGAACAGGGTGGGCATGAGCGTGGGAATGAGGGTGGGCGTGAGCGTGGCCGTGCGTGTGAAAATAGGGCCGATCGATCGCTTGTCGCTCGACCGCCACAAAGGCGGCGACGGGCGCGGCCTTGCGCCAGGTGAGAACGAGGCCGAAGAGCGCGATCGCCATGAAGGAGATGACCTCGACATGATCGGCAAGACGCGTCATGCCGATCGCGGTGGCGTGCAAGATCAGCGCCGCCGTGAGCACGATGCCCATTGCGACGAGGGCCTGCAACAGGGCCGCCGCCGATGACAAGAGGATGCCGCGCTTGAGCGCCTGCTCGTTGGCGATCAAATAGGCCGAGATCACAGCCTTGCCGTGGCCCGGCCCGCCGGCGTGGAACACGCCATAAGCAAAGGCGAGGAGGATCATGCCGAAAGCTATCCCAGGATGCTCGGGCCCTGGCTTCAGCGCGCTCTCCAATTGCCGGTAAAACCATTCCTGCTCGGCGAGAATCCAGCCGCCCAACCCTGAGCCCGATTGCGCCGCCTCGCGAATGCCGACGCCGAAAGGATTCTTGGGCGCTACGGGCACGGTGCCCGCGAGCAGCGCGCCGAGGCCGAAGACCACGAGCGCCGCGACGAGAAGCGCGAGGAGCGCGAGACCGACCCGCAACAGCACGCGATGCTCCTTGGGCGCGGCGGCGACAAGCGTCATGAACGTCTTCTCCTCATGGGCGAGCGCATCGGGGCGAGGTCTTCACGGACAGGCAACCAGGATGCTGTCGGCGAAAGCCGCGCCGGCATCTTCGAGCGTCGGCTGCTGGGTCACGTCGATTTGCGAAAGCATCTGCTTCAGCGCGTCGTTCTGCGGCGGCTTGCGCACCAAAAGCGTGCAGCCCGGCTTCTGGTTTTCGAGCTTTACCGCATCGGCTTCCCGCACGGGATCGAAGGCGACGAAATAGGTGGGATCATAGATGCGCATGACGAAGGCTTTGCTCGGCTTCACCGGCTCGACGAGCGGCAGCGTGAAATGCAAGACGAGGCTCTTGCCCGTGTCCTCGAGCCAATAATCTTTCGGGGCGCCGAATTTCACATTGCGTCCATTTGCCTTGATGAAGGTGAAATAATCGGCGTCCGACAGCCCTTCCGTATTGGTCTTGGCGAGATCGGCGAGTGTTTCGCGCGAGTAGCGGCCGTCCGGCCCTTTGTCGAGCCCCTGCTCCAGGAAGGCGGTGTAGAAATCATCGAAAGCCCAGGCGTTCTTGATCGCGGTCACCCTTCCGTCAGCGTCGAAGACCACCACCTCGCGGGTGGTGACGAAGACATGGGGATGAGCCATCACCCGCGGCGGCATGAGGCTCGCGACAAGCCCCGCCGCGACCGCGAAGACGAGCCGGCGGCGTTTTCGGACCCTGTCTCCAGCCGGCGGCTGATCGCGGACGGCGAAGATTTTCATGAAGCCTGCCATCCGTGATCGCGCCAAGGGGCGCCGGGTTCGGGGACGTAAGCCAAAGATCGCGGCGATCGTGAGGCCGAGCGGCGCGCGCTCGTGGGCCGCGAACCCTGGGCATCACGAGCCTGTTGCGGCCCCCGCGATCGAAATCGAGCCCCAAGAGCGCCATATGAATGCACAGTGACGATGATCCGCGTTGCGCAGGAGTGCTATGCTGCTCTGCACGATTCGCGCGATCTCGCCCCCTTCGAAGGTTCCCATGACGAAGCCGACCGGCCCGAGCCAGAAAGACAAGGATGCGCAAGCCCGGCGCGATACCGTCAATCTTTTGGCCGTGATCATCTGCCTCGTGATCCTCATCCTCGGCTTCTGGCTCGTGAATCGCCTGTGGGAGATGAAGAAGCTGCAAGATTGCATCTTCGCAGGGCGCCGCGATTGCGCGCCGATCGAGACGACGCGTTAGGTTGTTAGAGCCGGGCGCTTCGGCCGATTCCCCCGGCCGGACGCCTCATCGCCCTGCGCGGGCGTGACCCGGCAAACGGGTAGCCTGCGCCGAAGCTTTCGTGTATGAGAGCCCCGCCTTCCCTGGAACGGCCAAAGCCGCGGTAGCTCAGCTGGTAGAGCAACGCATTCGTAATGCGTGGGTCGGGGGTTCGAGTCCCTTTCGCGGCACCAATGATTTCAATGGCTTACCGATTGGCTCGATCTTATTTGTCTCTTGCGTCGGTGGAAGTAAGCATACGGTAAGCGGCTGAGCGCCCAGGAGAGACCTTTGGAGGGGGCCATACCGCCGATTTCTCGGATCATCGTCGCGAGCGCGATCCTTTTGTTCGGTTGGGCCGGAACGGCGCAGGCGGTCTGTCCATATGACTACAACTGCCTAAACAATCCCTAGGCGCAGGCAGCCCATATGCACCAAACGGGCTGAGGAACCACTACAACTCTAATGGTAGTCCCTACAGCAATGATTCTTGGACAAATCCATATGCGACGCAGCCGCCCCAAATCTTTGACCAGAACGGCAACTATAGGGGCAATCTAAGCGTCAACCCGTACGATCCCAATTCGATTTCGAACCCATATGGTCGCTAGGGGAGCCCGTATTCACCCGACAGCCCCAACAACCCGTATGGAGCGGGCAATCCGTATTCTAGGCGCTACTAGGGCGTGTACTCGTAAACTCGACATCGGGCGAATGTCCGCTCTTCGGGTGAACCGGACACGCGGGTAGGACGGCAATGCGACTAGGACACCTTAAATTTACGCTGTGGCGATAGGTGGGTGGCTGTTGGAGGCTGCGCATGAGCATTGCAATTGGAATCGGTTGGGGTCTCGCTTTGGTTTTACTCGCCCTGTCTTTGTGGACACGTCGACAACGCCGTATTCGAAACAGTTTTTCCAGCCGTTCTGGCCGGCCGGTGCAACCGCCGAAAAGAGCGGCCATGCCAAATGCGAGTGAAGTCCTGGTCTATATAAATGACGATGGCTCGGCACGAGAACTTAGCGAAACTGAGAAGAAGTACGTGGATACTGAGTTCTCGCCTCTTGACGGCGCAAGACCACATATCAAAACACGCTACGAACAGCGTAACGGGTGGGGTAATCTAAGCGGTTTCTTGCAGCGCAAGGATGTGCCAGTCGGCATGCCCATCAATCTCGCGCAATCGGAAACCACATCGCAGCAGCAAACACCGCAAACTGTGGCGGACTCAATATCCGAACTGATCCGCAAACACGGCCAAAATTGAATCGCCGCACGGGCCTCGGCGAGCCGTGGATTTCCGAGGCGGGTGTCACGGGCCTTGGCGACCTGCAGGGCGGCCTTGGTGCGCTCGCTGATGATCTTGCGCTCGCGTTCGGCAAGCGCCGCCCACAGGTGCAAGGCGAAGCTATCAGCATCGACGCCAAGCTCGGTCACGATGAAAGCAACCTTGTGCGCCATCAGGCCGGAGATGAAATGCACGTCACGCGAAAGCCTGTCGAGCTTCGACACGGCCACGGGACACTTGCCGTGACGACGCGCGTAAGCCAGTGCCGCGGCGAGCTGCGGGCGCTTCTCAATTGCGTCGAACCCCTTCCCTGTTTCGATCTCAGTGAACTCTGCGACAACTTCAAACCCTTCGCTCTCCGCGAACCGCGCGATTGCCTGGCGCTGAACTTCAATGCCGAGGCCGGAACGGCCCTGCTCGCGAATGCTCCCTCGATTATACGCGATCAGCGTGCCTCGACATGGGGCGCCCCTCTGTCCGTTCTGTAAGTAACAAGGGATTTCAGCTGGCTAGAATCCGCCTTTGCGCGAAAACCTAGCATTAAGGAATAAGTCATCCAGTGGATGATCGAGCTTCTTGGGCCACCCATGAAGGAATTTATTCCAGGCGAAGGGCTACCTAGGCGGATTGGCGAGCAACCCAAAGCGGGTTGATCCAGAACGTGTCGGCGGCGCTAGCGCTTGCCTTCGCCAATCTAAGAACAGCGCATTAGGAAGACACCTTCGCTCAACATCGCGCGCACATCAGCCAGGGGCGGTCGTAAGGTGTTATTTATGATTCGGGGATACGACAATCTTGGATTGTTGCTCGCCTTCTACGTGAAATTGGTACCAAGGGGGCGGCCCCTGGCGGCCTCAGGCAATGGCTTTGATCAGCCCGCCAGCGACACAGCCATTGCGCAGCCTTCGCCATCTTGTCCCGGGCGCCTCGTGTCCTCATTCTCGTCGCGCAACACATCGCGATCTGTGTGCAAATCTCATCTCCCTCCCGGCCCACCAGTGCCTCATCATGGGCCGATTGACGGGCAGGCATAAGCGCCATGGCAGAAAGCAAACGAACCTTCGTCACGCTCGATGGTCTTCGCGGCATCGCGGCGCTAGCCATCGTAGCCCGACACGCTCCGGTCTTGTTCAATTCGGTCTCGATCTATGTGCAATCGGATATCGGCAAGCCCACCGCGCTGTTCTTCGAAAGCTATCTCGCAGTCGATTTCTTCTTTGCGCTCAGCGGCTTCGTATTGGCGCACGCCTATGGGCAGCGGCTTCGTGGCGGGATGCCGGCATCGGAGTTCATGACCGTGCGGTTGATCAGGCTCTATCCGCTTTACCTTCTCGCGCTGACGATCACCTCAGTCATTGCGATCAGGCAAATGACCAAGGGGGAAATCGTGCCAAGTTCATTTGCGCGCAACCTCATTCCCGCGCTACTGTTCCTTCCCTCCCCGGCGAGCGCCACGGTGCTGTTCCCCCTTAACGGTCCAGCCTGGTCACTATTCTTCGAGCTGATCGCAAACGGTGTTTTTGGCAGCTTGGGGCGCCGCCTCACCGGCACAATCCTAGTCACATTCGTCGCTATCGCAGGGACGGTTCTCACCGGGGCCGTCGTCACCGGTGCATTTGGCTTTGGAGCCTCGGGCCAGGGCGCAATGGCGGATGGGTTCGAATGGAGTTCACTCGGGGCCGGGCTCCTGCGCGTCACCTATTCATTCTTTGCCGGCATCCTCGTCTATCGAATATGGACCCGGTCGCGGCCGCCCATTCATGCGCCGGTCCTCATCGTCATGCTGGTGTTGGCTGCGGTCCTGATCTCGCACCCGCCCGAGCGGTATCAGACTGCGTTCGATCTCTCGGTTACGCTCATAGGCTTCCCGGTGCTCATCTGGCTGGGAGCCAGCAGCCTGCCAAACAGCACCATGGCGCGCCTGTGCCATTGGCTAGGTGTCGCCTCATACGCCGTGTATGTGCTGCAGGCACCCCTCTACAACTTCATCATGCGCGCTTTGGCCAGTCTGCAGATGAACTCCGATCATATCGCGTGGCCATGGGGCCTTGCTTTTGTCGGTCTCGTCCTCGCCGTCGCGATCATCGCCGATCAATATTTCGATCGGCCCGTCAGGCAAATGCTCACGGCTCGACTTCGTACCACGGGAAAGTTTGCACGCGTGGGGTGAGGTGACTCAGCAGGCTACGATTCGTCGGCATTGCAATTCTCGTGAGCGCTCCCGCTGGGGCGCTCGCATTGGGCAGACGTTAGGCCTGTGACGGCGTAGCGAGTTGCAGGGGCTTTCGAACCGGACTTGCACTTGTTCCATTGTCCCAGCCGTAAAAGTTTTACTCG
>DASZIL010000096.1:0-10709 GCA_035949255.1 Beijerinckiaceae bacterium
TTGATGCGCTGCGCTCGCCTGACGGGCGAAGTCGATCAGAATGTATAGCCGAGCCGAATGCCGACGACGGTCACCCCTTCGTTCGAACCGCAGCTCGACAAGGTCCCGCTGCCATTCGAGATGTGGTCGAATGTGAGCATCGCGCTCCAATCACGGGTCAGTTGGTATCCGATGTCGGCGCCCACGTGATAGATGATCCGACAGCCGCCTATCTTGTTTCGATTCGAGTCCGTAACCCTGCCTGTGTCGCCGTCGTGGATGGCGCCGCCCAGCGAGAAATCGGCGAAGATGCGGTCGTAATTCGCCCTCCAGATCGGCCCCGCATAGACGTAGCTCGTGCCGCCGGCGAGGTTGCCCATGCCGCCCAGCTGGAGGCGCGGAATGAAGTTATCCGCCCAACCCTCTGCGTGCAGGAATTTGGGGAAAATCACTTCGCCATTGAGATAAGGGTCACCTTTCTCAGGCCCCCAGGTCGAGCCGAGCACACCCGCCCGAAACTCGTATCCGGCAAGAACCGATGCGGTTTGAATTAAATCGGGAGGTGATTGGCCCGACAGATCGGCTGCCAAAGAGACACCGTTGAGAGCAGGGAGGAGCCCGATCGCGAGAAGCGAGGAAATGGGGAGGAGAGAACCGCGAAGCTTTCGCGCTTCCCGTCGCACACCCCGTGATCCCAAGAAAACCGGGAGAGATGAGCGCATAGCACGAGCGAGCGTTCCCAATGTTTGTCCTCCCGGCACATGAGAACGCTCAGTCTATGATTATCGAACGAACCACCTGCCCCAGTCCGGGGTTAGCATTAGCGCGAGTGCGTAACAACAAGGGAAAGAGGTGCGCGGCTAACTTTTCTGTGAACAACGCTGGAGCCGAGACAGTTAGCCCGGGCAAGTCTCATTGCCGTGAGGCGGGCTCGCGCGGCGACAAGCTAAGTAAGCAACTGGGAGTTACGCAAACCGGGTTCAAACAACCCTAACTTGCTTAGCGGGATGAGCGCCAGTTGGGCGCCTCGCTCAAGTGCGGCTCGCCGCTTCGACGCTGAGCACCTTGCCGGCCGCGGCGACGACCTTGACCTTCGCGCCTGCCGGCAAGTCCGGCCCCGTGGCGAGCCAGATCGCATCATCGAAGCGCACCTTGCCTTCACCGGCGATGATCGGCTGATCGAGCGTCGCGACGCGCCCGACGAGCGCGTTGGCGCGCTGGTTGAGATGGGTCACGGTCGCCTCATCGTCGCCCTGGCGCCGGGTCAAGCGCTTGCCGATGAAGACGAGCGCCACGGCGAGCGCCGCGAACAAAAGCCCATTCGCCTCCCAGGGCAGAGGCCTGATGAAATTTCCCGCGCCGACGATGAGCGCCGCGAGGCCGAGCCAGATCAGGAAAAAACCTGGCGCCGCCATCTCGAGCGCCATGAGGATGACGCCGCCGATCGCCCAGCTCCAAGGCGAGCCGAGATCGAAAATTTCCATGCCTTTAGCCTCCGCCCGAATTGCCGGTCGAAGGCATGGCCGACACGGCCGGCACCGTCGCGCTGCCGATGCGCCCCGAGCCGCCGGTGACTCCGTCCGGCCCGAACACGGCCTTGGCGATCTCACCGATGCCGGCGACCGTGCCGCCGAGCGAGGCGGCTTCGATCGGGATGACGATCACCTTCTGGTTCGGCGCCGAGGCGAGCGCCTGCAGGACGCGGGTGTATTTCTCGGCGATCAGGTAATTGGCCGCGGCGAGATTGCCGCGCGCGATCGCTTCGGAGACGGCGGTGGTCGCGGCCGCCTCGGCCGCTGCCGAACGTTCGCGCGCCTCGGCATCGCGAAAGGCGGCCTCCTTGCGCCCCTCGGCCGAAAGGATCGCCGCCTGCTTCAAGCCCTCGGCGCGCAGGATCTCGGCCTGGCGCGAACCTTCGGCTTCGAGAATGGCGGCGCG
Organism: Beijerinckiaceae bacterium; assembly: GCA_035949255.1. Lineage (GTDB taxonomy): Bacteria > Pseudomonadota > Alphaproteobacteria > Rhizobiales > Beijerinckiaceae > GAS188. Next base: position 1,918 of record DASZIL010000096.1, read on the forward strand.
CTTCTCGCGCTCGGCCTTCATCTGGCGGCCCATCGATTCCACGATGTCGGCCGGCGGCATGATGTCCTTGATCTCGATGCGGTTGATCTTCACGCCCCAGGGCGAGGCCGCTGAATCCACCACCGTCAACAGCCGCTCGTTGATGGCGTCTCTGTGCGACAGAAGCTGGTCGAGATCCATCGACCCCATCACGGTGCGGATGTTGGTGGTGACGATGTTGAGAAGCGCCGTGCCGAGCTGGGCGACCTCGTAGGAGGCGCGCGCCGCGTCGATGATCTGGAAGAAGGTCACCCCGTCGACCTTCACCGAGGCATTGTCCTTGGTGATCACCTCTTGGGAAGGCACGTCGAGCACCTGCTCCATCATGTTCACCTTGTTCCCGATGGTGTCGAGATAGGGAACGATGAGGCCAAGCCCGGGCTGGAGCGTGAAAGTGTAGCGGCGGAAGCGCTCGACGGTGTAATTATACCCTTGCGGCACGGTGCGGATGCCCGAAAGCAAGGTAAGTACGGCGAACACCACGATGACGATCACCAGAATTCCGAAACCGCTGATCGGCATCGAAGCCTCCCCGATTTGGTTAATGATTCGCGCGAAAGCGGCCTGAATAGGCGGTCAGGGCAATACGGGTGTCAAGACGAAACGGTCGGCTCGGTTAAAGCCCTCCACCGGGGAGAATGAAGACGCGGATCTAGCATTGAGCGCGGATGGGGTGCGACTGAAAGGTGACGGCGATGCGAATTATCGACCATGAGCACGACGCTTGCGAGGAATGGCGCGAAGGTGTGACCACGCGCATGCGAGCCTCGGCCGTCATCGGCACGGCGCAGCTTTGCCTCTTCGAGCAATGGTGCACGCCCGGGCGCGGAGCGCCGACGCATCTGCATGCGGTCGAGGAGGTGCTCACGGTGCTCGATGGGCTGGCCGAAATCTGGGTGGAGGAAGAGAAAGCGACCGTGGGGCCCAATCAATCGGTGGTCATTCCGGCAGGCCGCCGGCACGGCTTTCGCAACGTCGGCGAGAAGGTGCTGCACGTTCAGGCGGCGCTCGCCGCCTCGAGCTTCGAGGCTTCCTTCGACGACCCGCGCGAGGTGTCGCGCCGCTGGCTGCCGCCGCTCATGCCGGCGCCGCGCTAACCAAGCTCGCCGAGGCGTATTGGCTTTAGCCTAATAATTGCGTCCTGACGGGTGTTGGCCCCCGCCGATAGCGCCTTGCTCTGAGGTCTCGCCGATGCCTTCCGGCCGCTGCCCACCGAGCGCCCAGTCGAGGAGCTCGACCGTGTGCACGACGGGCGGCGCCGCCGGCCCGCCGGCGCGCGCCCGGTCGGCGAAGCCCTTCGCGATCTGGGTGATGCAGCCGATGTTGCCGGTGGCCACGATATTGGGCTTCGTGCGCGCGATATGCCCGGTCTTGCGGTCGCGCAATTGGCTCGCGAGCTCCGGCTGGAGGATGTTGTAGACGCCGGCAGAGCCGCAGCAGATATGGCCTTCGGCCACGTCCTTCACGACGAATCCCGCGGCACGCAAGAGCTTCTTCGGCTCATCGGTAATCTTCTGGCCGTGTTGCATCGAGCACGCCGAATGGTAGGCGATGGTGAGGCCCATCGGGCGGCTCGGCGCCGGCAGATCGAGGCCTGAGAGATATTCGCTGATGTCTTTTGCGAGCGCCGACACCTCGGCGGCTTTCGTCGCAAGCCGCGCATCATCGCGGAACATGAAGCCGTAATCCTTGATCGTGGTGCCGCAACCCGAGGCCGTGATCACGATCGCATCGAGCCCGCCCTTCTCGATCTCCTCGTGCCAGACCTCGATGTTCCGCGCCGCGAAGGCGCGAGAGCCGGCTTCCCGGCCCATGTGATGCACGAGCGCGCCGCAGCAACCCTCGCCTTGCGGCAGCACGACCTCGACGCCGAGCCGGTTCAAGAGCCGGATCGCGGCCTCGTTGATCGAAGGCATGAGCACCGGCTGGACGCAGCCGTCGAGAAGCACGACGCGCGCCTTGCGGCTGCCCGCTGCCGGGAAGACGCGTGGCCGTGCCGCCGGCGCCTTCGGCGGAAGCGAGACCGGCGCGAGATCGAGCATCGCGGCAAGACGCGCGCCGAGGAGAGGAAGCGTGCCCACCACGCCTTTGAGCGGTTTCGCGAGCCGCGCGGCCGTGATCGCCGCCCGGAAACGCGCGCGATACGGCAAGGTCGCCGCCAGGAGGGCGCGGAGGAGGCGGTCGCTCAAAGGCCGCCGATAGGTCTTCTCGATATAGGCGCGCGCATGATCGACGAGGTGCATGTAATGCACGCCCGAAGGGCAGGTTGTCATGCAGGAGAGGCAAGAGAGGCAGCGGTCGATGTGCGTGACGACTTCGGGCGAGGCCGGCTTTTCGCCTTCGAGCATGTCCTTGATGAGGTAGATGCGCCCGCGCGGCGAATCGAGCTCGTCGCCGAGAAGCAGATAGGTCGGGCAGGTGGCCGTGCAGAAGCCGCAATGTACGCAGGAGCGCAAAATCTTTTCCGACGAGGCCATGGCCGGATCGGCGAGCTGGGCAGGGGTGAAGGAGGTCTGCATGGTTTTCCGTCACGCGCCTGCGTGAATGCGCCCGGGTTCGAGCACGCCCGAAGGGTCGAAGCTCGCCTTGATGGCCCGTGTCAGCTTCGTGATTGCTTCGGGTTGAGGCTGGAACACATCGACGGCGGCGCGCACGGCATCCGGCGCGCGCACCAGGAGCGCGTGACCGCCAGCGGATCTTGCAGCCTCATGCACGAGTGCCGCGCCGGCGTCACCCTGCGCTCCACAAGAGAGCCAGACAAGGCCGCCGCCCCAATCATGAAACCAGCGCGCCGAAAGCTTCGGGCCGAGCGTCTCGGTCAGCGCCGGAGCCTTGGTTGGCGCGACCGAGATGCGCCAGATCGCGGTGTCGCCCGGAGAGGCGAGGAAGGTGACGTCGCGCACCTCGCGCCAGAGCTTCTCGCTTTCCCGCGCATCGAGGACGTAAGTATCGGGGAGTTGAGCATCGAGGACTTGGGCCTTGCCGAAATCACGCAGCGCTTCGGCGAGCGCCTTCGCCCGATAGCTCACAGCGCTTTCGAAACCTTCGAGGCGCAAAAGCGTGCGTGCCTTCGCCTCGCCAAGGCCGGCGGGAAGATGCGCCGCCCCCGTCACCTCGAAAGGCGAGCCGAGGCCGGCGGAGAGCGCCTCGATGCCGCGCCGGTCGGAAAGCCCGTCGATGATGAGCGTCGCCTCAGTCTCCGGCAACGGCACCACCTTGAAGGTGACCTCGGTGAGGAAACCGAGCGTGCCGAAGGCGCCCGCCATCAGGCGCGTCAAATCAAGGCCGGTGACGTTCTTCATCACCCGCCCGCCGGACTTCACCGCCTCGCCGCGCCCATTGACGAAGCGCGCGCCGAGGAAGGAATCGCGGCAGGCGCCGGCCTTGATGCGGCGCGGGCCTGAAAGATTCGTGGCCGCGACACCACCGATCGTGGGCTCGCCCGTCGTGCCGAGAAGAGGACGGTAGTCCATCGGCTCGAAGGGCAGCCGCTGGCGATCTTCAGCAAGCTTGCGCTCGATCTCGGCAAGCGGGGTTCCGGCGCGCGCCGCGATGACGAGCTCGGCGGGTTCATGCAAGGTGATGCCCGTGATCGCCGCGCTCGAGAGCACATCCTGCGTCTGGGTGAAGCGGCCGAGCCCGCGCTTCGTGCCGGCTCCCATGATCGAAAGCGGCGCGCGGCGCGCCGCGGCATCGGCGATGACGGAAGCGGCTTCGGCTTCGCTTCGAGGCGTGTGGGTCATCATCTCGGATTCATCCGCCGCGGCGTCGCATCGAAGCCGGAACCGGTTTACCCCCGGGCATCGAGCGGGAAGACCTTTGCCGGATTCAAGAGCCAGGCCGGGTCGAAGGCCTGACGCACGCGCATCTGCTGATCGAGATCGGCCTTGGAGAATTGAAAACCCATGAGGTCGCGCTTCTCGATGCCGACGCCGTGCTCGCCCGTGAGGCAGCCGCCGGCCTCGACGCAGAGCTTGAGGATGTCGGCGCCAGCCTCCTCCGCCTTGCGCTGCTCGGCCGGATCGTTGACGTTGTAGAGGATCAAGGGATGCATGTTGCCGTCGCCCGCGTGGAACACATTGGCGACGCGCAAGCCGTGGCTCGCCACGATCTCCGCGGTGCGGCGAAGCACGTAAGGAAGTTGCCCGGTCGGCACCGTCCCGTCCATGCAGATGTAATCGGCGACGCGGCCCGTGGCGCCGAAGGCCGATTTACGGCCTTTCCAGATGAGCGCCGTCTCCATCGCCGATTTGCTCTCCTTGATCACCGTCACGCCGTGCCGCTTGGCGATGGCGATGATCTTGTCGAGCTCCGCCTCCATCTCGGCTTCCGAACCTTCGACCTCGATGATCAGCATGGCCTCGACATCGAGCGGATAGCCCGCATGCGCGAAATCCTCGCAGATCTTGATCGCAGGCGCATCCATGAATTCCATGGCGACCGGAATGATGCCCTCTCCGACGATGGCGGCGACGGCCGCTCCCGCGGCCTCGCTCGATGGGAAGCCGAAGAGAACCGGCCGCGCGCCTTCGGCCGCGCGCAAGATGCGCACCGTCGCTTCGGTCACGATGCCGAGCTGGCCCTCGGCGCCGCAAACAAGCGCGAGGAGGTCATAGTCCGGCGCATCGAGCGCCGCGCCGCCGAGATCGACGATCGTCCCATCGCCGAGGACGAGACGCACGCCGAGAAGATTGTTGGTGGTGACGCCGTATTTCAGGCAATGGGCGCCGCCCGAATTCATGCCGATGTTGCCGCCGATGCTGCAGGCGAGCTGCGAGGAGGGGTCGGGCGCGTAGAAAAAACCCTCATGCACCACCGCGTTCGAGATGGCGAGATTGGTGACTCCGGCCTCGACCCGCGCCACGCGGTTGGCGAAATCGACCTCTAGCACGCGGTTCATTTTGGCGACGCAGACGACGACCGAATCCTCTTGCGGGATGGCGCCGCCCGATAGCGAGGTGCCGGCGCCGCGCGGCGTCACCGGCACGCCTTGCGCATGCAGATAGGCCATCACGGCCGAGACCTCCTCGGTGGTGCGCGGCAGGACCACGGCGAGCGGCACTCTTCGGTAGGCGGTGAGCGCATCGGTCTCGAAGGCGCGGCGCTCGTCGAGCTTCTCGATCACGCAATTGGCGGGCAACACGCCGCGAAGGCCGGCGACGATGGCGTCGCGCCGGGCGAGGATATCGCGATCGGGCGCGGGAAACGCGATCTCGGACATGGCCTCCTCCCCGGATTCTTGGCGAGGCCTGAATTCGCCTCGCGTGGCATGGAGCTTAGCAGCCCGGTGCGACGCACTCAAAGCATGAACTTACACGCCGATCGGTGAGACAACCCGGCCATTTGATATGGGATAGTGCCCGATCGATTCGCAATGTGACATGATGATTGCTCGGGCGCTCACCGGGTATGTGGGTGGGCGCGCGAAATGCCGGCTCTCGCCTGGGTAATTGCATGAGGAGCGGTCGTCGCTGAATGATCAGCGCGTCGTGGGCTCTCGTAACACGCATCCCCACGTAAATAACCCCGCCGGGGGCCGTTTCCGACCAAGTCCGACGGGGAGCTAGTACAACAAGAAAGTTGTGAGGAGTTGCCGAGTTGTCAATAGTCACCGCAGAGTGCGGCTCTGCCTTGGTTCAGCCCGCCGCCGGATAATTAGCGTGTAGGGTCGTGCCACCCCGATAATTTTTGCAACTTTATCTCGGCAGCGCGGCTTTCACGAGCGCTGCGGCATCCGCGCTCGCCCAATCGGCCGGGCCGTTGATGACGCCGAGCGCGCAGCCGTCAGCCCCCACGAGCACCGACACCGGCAAGCCCTCGACGCGTGTCGAGGCCTTCAGATCCTGGAAGACGTTCACCGATTGGTCGTAAAAATAATCGAGGTGCTTGACGCCGATCTCTTGCAGGAAGGCGCGAGGCTTGTCTGGATTGCGCTGATCGACATTGATGGGCACGACCTCGAATTTCGTCGGGTCGACCGCGCCCGCGAGCTTGTCGAGCGTCGGCATCTCCTGGCGGCACGGAATGCACCAGGTGGCCCAGATGTTGACGAGCACGGTCTTGCCCTTGAAATCGGCGAGCTTCTTCGGTGCGCCGCCATCGGCGAAGAAGACGAGGTTCGGCGCGGGCGCGGGGTCGTCAGCGATTTGCAGCGCGGCGAGGTCGCCCGTGGCCAGCGGCTTCAGGCGCTCGGCCGTCTGGCGCGCCGCCACGCAGGCGCTGTTGCCGGGGGCGCCCCGCGTCGCGTAGAACCCGCCGGCGGCGAGGATGCCCATTCCCGCAAGCGCCAGGATGGCCAATCGTCGCGCGTTGTTCGTCTTCATGGCGATCGTTCCGATTCCGACGGGCAAGCCTCACGGCCGCGTGCCCTGGTCCTTCAGTCTTTGCCGAACTGCCTTAGCCGAGGATGACGACATGGCCAACCGCATGTGGGGGGGACGCTTCGGTCAAGGGCCCGGCGCGATCATGGAGGAGATCAACGCCTCCATCGATTTCGACAAGGCCTTGTGGCGCCAGGACATCGCCGGCTCCAAGGCCCATGCCGCCATGCTCGCCAAGCAAGGCATCATCACGGCGAAGGACGCCAAGGCCATCGCGCGCGGCCTCGACAAGGTCGCGGGCGAAATCGAGGCCGGGAGCTTCAAATTCTCGCGCGCGCTCGAGGACATCCACATGAATGTCGAGAGCCGGCTTGCCGAGCTCATCGGGCCGCCCGCCGGGCGCCTCCACACGGCCCGCTCGCGCAACGACCAGGTCGCGCTCGACATGAAGCTCTGGGTCCGCGACACGATCGACGCGCTCGACGAGGCGCTCGCCGTTCTGCAGCGCGCGCTTGCCGAAAAGGCGCTTCAACAGGCCGCGACCGTCATGCCGGGCTTCACCCATCTGCAATCGGCGCAGCCGGTGACCTTCGGCCATCACCTCCTCGCCTATGTGGAGATGCTGGGACGCGATCGCGGGCGTTTCGCCGATGCACGCGAGCGCTTGAACGAATCCCCGCTCGGCGCGGCGGCGCTCGCGGGCACCTCCTTTCCGATTGATCGCGAGATGACCGCAAGCGCGCTCGGTTTCGACCGGCCGACGGCGAATTCGCTCGATTCGGTCGCCGACCGCGATTTCATCCTCGAGACGCTCGCGGCCGCCTCGATCTGCGCCGTGCATCTTTCCCGTTTCGCCGAGGAGATCGTGATCTGGACCTCGGCGCAATTCGGCTTCGTCAAGCTGTCGGACGCCTTCTCGACCGGCTCCTCGATCATGCCGCAAAAGCGCAATCCGGACGCCGCCGAGCTCGTGCGCGGCAAGGCAGGGCGCATCATCGGCGCGCTCACCGCGATGCTGGTGATGCTGAAAGGCCTGCCCATGGCTTATGGCAAGGACATGCAGGAGGACAAGGAGGGCACTTTCGACGCGCTCTCAAGCTTGAGCCTGTGCGTCGCGGCCATGGCCGGCATGGTGCGCGACATGACACCCGATGCCGCGCGCATGAAGCGCGCCGCGGGCACCGGCCACGCGACCGCGACCGATCTCGCCGATTGGCTGGTGCGCAATCTCGGCCTTCCGTTTCGCGAGGCGCATCATGTGACCGGGCGCATCGTTTCTCTGGCGGAGCGAAAAGCCACCACCCTGGACAAGTTGCCGCTTGCCGAGATGCAATCGGTCGAGCCCCGCATCACCGCCGGTGTGTTCTCGGTGCTCTCCGTCGAGCGCTCGGTCGAAAGCCGCAAGAGCCATGGCGGCACCGCGCCGAGCGGGGTGCGCAAGGAGGCGCGGCGCTGGCTCAAACGGCTCGGCAAGGCAACCGCGGGCCGAGCGTGAGGGCAAGGACGCCGAAACCCGTGAGCGCTTTTTACTCGCGTGGCGCTTTCAGCCATGATAGGCGCCGGAAACTTGCTTTGCCGCGCGATCTGCGGGAGGCCGGATCGCGCAGAGGGAGTGTTGCGGTGAAGGGCGCCTACGCACGACATCTCAATCGGCTGGCGGTCGTGATGCTCATCGCCTTCGCGGCGGCTTCCTGCGGCCGCAAAGGCGCGCTCGAGCCGCCGCCGAATGCGAGCGTCACGCCGAAGACGAGTTCGGCGGCAGCCGCGGCGGACGCCGCTCAGACGAACGGCGCCGAAGTGGCCGCCAACGGGACCGAGCAGGCGCCCGATGCCACAGCGCCCTCGAGCAGCGTCTCGGCGTTCCGCGCCAAGAAGCCCCCGCCGGTCCGCCCGCCGAAGACGCCCTTCATCCTCGATCCGCTGCTCGAATAAGCGTCAGGCGAGAAGCTTCGAGAAATCCTGTCGGCCCTTCGGCGTGAAATGCACGACGCGGCTGTTTTTCTCGCGCCGCGCCCAACCCTTCTCGAAAAGCTTCCCCAAAAGCTGGGAGCCCAGCGCTCCGGCGATGTGGTAGCGCCGCTCGCTCCAATCGAGGCAAACTCGGCATAAAGGGCGCCGTCCATGCTCGAGCGCCTCGACATCGATGCCGAAGCCGGCGAAGAAGGCGCGGCCCGCCTTGGTGACATGCACGTCGCGGTCATGCCCCGCCACCAAGCCCTTGGCGCAAAGGCGATCGAAGGCAAAGACGCCCATGTCGCCGGCGAGATGGTCGTAACAGACGCGGGCCTGGCGAAGCGCCGGGTCCTTCGGGCCTGGCTTCGTGCGCAAATGCCCGGTCCTCGCCGCGAGCCCCATCAAGCCTTCGAGCACCTCGGCCACATCCTCGCCCGAGAGCCGGAAATAGCGGTGACGCCCCTGTTTCTCGACGCGCAA
>DASZIL010000097.1:0-43960 GCA_035949255.1 Beijerinckiaceae bacterium
GGACACGATGTTGTTGCCGAGACGTCAATCGATGCCGCCGATGAGCGGCGCTGCGCGGTTGATGCCATAACCCACCGCGCCGATCGCGGCGGAAGCCGAGGCACTGCCGAACTGATCATAGCCGCGCGCCCAGACATTGGCGTGGCCGATCGGCAGCGGGCTCGCGGCGCCGGCCGAAGGCGCGCCGGGGAGCGACCACTCGCCGAGCGCTCCGCCATTCGCGACGAGGCGGTCTTGCACACCGGACACGTTCGCGGCGTTGACGACGATCGATGTAACAGTGGTGTTGGCAGGGTTGTCGACGTTGGCGGCATTGCCCGTGACCGATATTCCCGCCGCGTGGGCCGGCAACGGCGTGCCGAGGAGCAGCGCTGCGACCGAGGTCGTGGCGAGAAGCGCCGGCATGCTTGAGATGCCGGGCGCGAAGCGGCGCCGGGAAGCAGCAGGAAACATCGCCATGAGAAAAGCCCCTGATTCTGAAGTCCGCCAATTCGAGCCCGAATCGAACGACCCCAATAATAGCCCTGTCCTTTGTGGCTAATTAGCTATCCGCTAACGATTGTACGCGCAAGCGGGTATGACGCCTCGGCGACATCACCACGGCGTGATCTCGTTAGCTGCGCACGATCCGAGGGACTTTACCTCTTGCGACAGCATAACGCGGAGAATCAAGGAGATACTCTAATTATCGCCGGGCGCGCCTCGCGAAGAGACAGCGGAGCTGGAGGCACAGGTTACGCGAAACGGCGCTACTGTGACTTAAATGCCGCGAACGGGGGCGTGCGTTAGACATCGCAGAAAACCCTGAGCGTGCCACGCCTTCGTGCGGTTGCCCGTAAAAGCCGAGACGTGGGTGCCCTCAACAAGTGCGGGCATGAGACGCGCGATTGAGCGTTGGCCCTTACTGACGATCGTCCCCAACCTTGTCTTGGCCGAGCCCGGCCATTTCCTGCGGTTGCCCGCGGAAAGCCCAAGGCGTGGTGCTCGTTTCTCAACGAGTCCGATCTCCCCCAGGAAGGAGGAGAGGAAGTGGGCCCCATCCCATTTCTCTGCCCACGCCCGGAATGGGCAGCTTTGTGGTTGACCGCGTGGGGGCGCTTTGCTCCGATGGGCGGCCACAAGGCGAGGGTCGCTTTCGGGATGCAAACCAGGGCACAAGAGCTCCTCAAGGAGATTTCCGATTTCTGCCGGGCGAGCGGCTTGGCGGAATCGACCTTCGGGCGTGCCGCGATCAATGACGGCAAGCTGGTGTCGCGGCTGCGCAATGGCGGGCGGATCACCACCGACACCCTGGAGCGCTTGCGCGCCTTCATGGCGAAGAAGAACGAGCGCGACGGCTCGGCGCGCCCGCTCGTGATCGCGCGCAATGCAAGACGCCCGGCCGGGATCGCGATGACAAGCGCAGATGCCGCGCCTGCGCCAGACCCGCAGCGCAATTTCCGCTTCTTCGACAATCGCCAGAAATATCTACTCTTCGTCAACACTTGCAGCGAGAAATGGGTGATCGCGAACCGCGTCTCGCTCGAGCTCGCCAATATCCACCCGAAGCCCCCGGCCGTCCGCCTTTTCGATGCAGGGATGGGCGATGGCACGGTGCTCGCGCGCGTGATGCGCGCCGCTCATGACCGTTTTCCCACCATGCCCTTCTACATCGTGGGCAAGGAGATCAGCCTCGAGGACATACGCCTGACCTTGCAGAAGATGGCGGACCGCTTCTTCGAGCATCCGGCGAGCGTGCTCGTGCTCACCAACCTCGCCTATGCGGACGCACCCTGGCTCGCCGTGAAGTCCTTGAGCGCGGCCTCGAGCCTCGTCTGGCAAGAGGTCGTCCTTTCGGGAAACTCGGCGCACAGCTTCGAGCAGCAGATCACCGCGCTCGAGCCCTTCCTCGCCGAGAATTGGAAGGCGGGCGTCAGCCGCAAGACCGGCAACCCGGTCTATGAGCGCCCGGTGGTTCTCGTGCTGTATCGGCAGGACCATAAATTCCTGCTCGATTCCGTCATTCCGCGTCCCGGCGGGACGGTGGCGAATTACGATCTCGTCATCGCCTCGCAGCCTTATCGGGCGCGAGCCCCGCTCGACTTCAAGGCGAAGCGCGTGATCACCCCGCTTGCGAAGGCCCTCGGGCCCGGCGGGCGCCTGATCGGCATCCATTCGCATGGGCACGATCCGGGCATGGAAATCATCCGGCGCGTGTGGCCAGACGACAACCCCTTCACCACGGATCGCCACAGCCTCCTCAAGGCGGTGAAGCAGGAGCTCGGCTCGGCCGGGCGCGACCTGAACTTCAACGCCTATGCGGATCGACGCTCCCTGTTCCGCTACGAGATGCACACGCTGCCGAGCGAGATCGGCGGAGCGATCGGGACCTCGACGCTTTTTGCTGCCTGGAACGCTGCGATCTATGTGGCGCAGGTCGAGGATGATCGGCTGGGCCCCGTGGTCGCCAACCGGCGATATCTCGAGGCGACGCAGGCCGTGCTGCAAGAGCACAATGGGCTTTGGTTCAACGATGAATCCTATGTGATCTCGCGGCGGCGCGATTGAGGAGGCGTCATGCCCGGCCATGACGGAGAAGACGGCCATTCGCGTCATGCGCGGGCTCCGACTCGTTCCGAGGATCGGCCCGCGTATCCATGCCTTGGTGGGATAGGCGTGGATCGACGCCTGGCCTTGACGGCAACCCACTGAGGACAGCGCCATGATCTCAGGCTCCAACACCCCGACAAAGGACGCCGCCCCTCCCGCGGGCGATCTCGCCTTGCGCATCGCCGGTTTCATGCGGCGCGCCTCGATCGAGGCGACACGGCCGACGCAAGCCGATGCCGAGATGCTGCGCGAGACCTTGCCTTCCGGCGCAAACATCTTCCTGAGCGCGGTACCCAAACGCCCGCGCGACGAGGTCGTCGCCTCGGCCCGCGCGATCCGCGCCGCCGGCCTCAATCCCGTTCCGCATATCGCTGCCCGTTCGTTCCCGGACGCCGCCGCGGCGGGTGAGCTCCTGGCGCGGCTCAACGGCGAAGCGGATGTGCGCGCGGTGCTCGTCATCGGCGGCGACCTCCCCTCCCCCGCGGGCTCTCTGCTCGGCGCGCAGCAGCTCATCGAGAGCGGTGTTCTCGGACGCCGCGGCATTGAGCGCGTGGGTATCGCGGGCTATCCCGATGGCCATCCGCGCATGAGCGACGAGGAGCTCGAATCGACGCTGGTGACGAAGGTCGCGGCGGCCCAGAGCGCCGGGCTCGACGTCCATATCGTCACACAGTTCTGCTTCGAGCCGCGGATGATCCTTCGCTGGATCGAATGGCTGCGCCGGCGCGGCCTGCATCTCCCCGTCGACATCGGGCTTGCGGGGCCGACGAGCCTCATGACCTGGTTCAACTATGCGCGCCGTTGCGGGGTTCGCGCCTCGGCAGAAGCGCTCGCGCGGCGAAGCGGCCTCGTCAAGCATGTCTTCAACGCGGTCGCGCCCGACCCGATCATCCGCGCGCTCGTCGAAGCGCTTCCCGACGATGCCTTGGGCGAGCTCAAGCCGCACCTCTATTCATTCGGCGGGCTCGGCCCGACGGCGCGCTGGGTCGCTGGCGCGATGCAAGGCGCACTCACCCTCGACAAGGAAGGCGGCTTTTTGGTCGAGCGGCAGGGGGGATAGGAAAAGGCATGGTGCCGAGCACCCCGAAGGGACGTCGCGTCATACCCGGCCTTGGGCCGGGCATCCACGCCTTCCTTGCGCGTGTCGGTTGAGACGAAAGGCGTGGGTGCCCGCACCAAGTGCGGGCATGACGCAGGATGGACCGCCTCCGCCTCGTCATGCCCGGCCTTGGGCCGGGCATCCACGCCTTGTGTGGCGCGATCAAAGGCGCGGGTCGCCATGACGGAGAAGTGGGTGACACCGCAGCCTTGACAAGCACAAGGCTGCGTGCGGGGATCGCTCATTCGACCGGTTCGGCCATCGCTTGTGGCAAAAGCCAATGACGGATGATCCGGATGAGGTCCCGAAGAGGCAGAAGGAATTTCGCATGAGGCAGGACTCATGAGGAGCGCCGAACCGCCGAACCGCTACGCGAAAGGCCTCGCGGCGGGGCGCTTGACGGGGGCCGAATATGCCGAAAACTTCGCCGATCTTCACCCACCCCTGACCACGCATGAAGCCTTCGTCGAGGCCGAGCGGTGCTATTTCTGCCACGAGCCTCCTTGCCAGAAAGCCTGCCCCACGGGCATCGACATCGCGATGTTCATTCGCCAGATCGCGGCGGGCAATGCGCATGGCGCGGCCGAGACGATCTTTTCCGCGAATGTGCTCGGCGGCATGTGCGCGCGCGTTTGCCCCACCGAGACGCTTTGCGAGGAAGCCTGCGTGCGCGAGGCCGCCGAAGGAAAGCCGGTGAAGATCGGCCTCCTGCAACGCCATGCGACGGACGCGCTAATGGCCTCAGGCAAGCAGCCGTTCAGCCGCGGCGCCGCCACGGGCAAGCGCATTGCCGTTATCGGCGCGGGGCCGGCAGGGCTCGCCTGCGCGCATAAGCTTGCCGAGCTCGGCCACGAGGCCATGCTCTTCGAAGCGAAGGATCGTCTCGGCGGCCTCAACGAATACGGCATCGCCGCTTACAAGACGATCGACGGCTTCGCCCAGGAAGAGGTCGAGTTCGTGCTCGGCATCGGCGGCATAAAGGTCGAGGCCGGACGCAGGCTCGGCGACAATCTCGATCTCGTCGAGCTTCGGCGAGAATACGACGCCGTTTTCCTCGGCATCGGCCTTGCCGGAGTGAACAAGCTTCGGCTCGCGGGGGAGGAAAGCCTCGTGGGCGTGCGCGACGCCGTCGATTTCATCGCGGAATTGCGCCAAGCCAAGGATCTTTCGCGTCTCCCGGTCGGGCGCAAGGTCGTCGTCATCGGCGGCGGCATGACGGCAATCGATGCCGCCGTGCAATCGAAGCGCCTCGGCGCCGATGAGGTGACCATCGTCTATCGTCGCGGCGAAGCCGACATGAAGGCAAGCGGCTATGAACGCGAGCTCGCGCGCCATGACGGCGTGCTCATCCGCCATTTCGCCGCGCCGAAAGCACTCGAAGGCGAGGCCGGGCGCGTGACCGGCGTCGTGTTCGAGCGCATGGTGCAAAAGGACGACGCGCTCGCTCCGGCAGGCGAGACCTTCCGGCTCGAGGCCGATATGGTGCTCTCGGCGATCGGTCAGATTCTCGTCGCCGACGGGCTCGGCAATGCGCAAAGCCTCGATGTCGCGGGCGGGCGCATCGTGGTCGACGAGGAGCGGCGCACCTCACTCCCCGGCGTCTGGGCCGGCGGGGATTGCGTCGCGGCAGGCGAGGATCTCACGGTCGTCGCGGTCGAGGACGGCAAGCAGGCCGCGCTCTCGATCGACCGGGCGCTCAAATAGCGAGTAGCAAGTAGCGAGTAGCGAATAGAAACTACTCGCTACTTGCCATTCGCTATTCGCCTTTATGATGAGCATGACACTGACTCGAGGATGAGCTCATGGCTGATTTGCGCACGAGTTTCGCAGGGATCCGATCACCGAACCCGTTCTGGCTCGCCTCCGCGCCGCCGACCGACAAGGCTTATAACGTCGCGCGCGCCTTCGAGGCCGGATGGGGCGGCGTCGTCTGGAAGACGCTCGGCGAGGATGGGCCTCCCGTCGTCAATGTGAGCGGCCCCCGCTACGGCGCGATCCACGGCCCCGACCGGCGCGTCATCGGCTTCAACAATATCGAGCTGATCACCGACCGTCCGCTCGACGTGAATTTGCGCGAGATCCGGCAGGTGAAGCGCGATTGGCCGGATCGCGCCGTCGTCGTCTCCCTCATGGTGCCTTGCGAGGAAGAGGCCTGGAAGGCGATCCTGAAGCCCGTCGAGGAGACAGGATGCGACGGCGTCGAATTGAATTTCGGCTGCCCGCACGGGATGTCCGAGCGCGGCATGGGCTCGGCCGTCGGCCAGGTGCCCGAATACATCGAGATGGTGGCGCGCTGGTGCAAGGCCAACACGCGCATGCCCGTCATTGTAAAGCTCACGCCGAACATCACGGACATCCGCTACCCGGCACGCGCGGCAAAACGCGGCGGCGCGGACGCCGTGTCGCTCATCAATACCATCACCTCGGTCATGCAGGTCGATCTCGATCGAATGACGCCCGCCCCCCATGTCGACGGCAAGGGCACGCATGGCGGCTATTGCGGGCCGGCCGTGAAGCCGATCGCACTGAACATGGTGGCGCAGATCGCGCGCGACCCCGAGACGCGCGATTTGCCGGTCTCGGGGATCGGCGGCATCACCACCTGGCGGGACGCGGCCGAATTCATCGCGCTCGGCTCAGGCTCGGTGCAGGTGTGCACCGCGGCGATGACTTATGGCTTTCGCATCGTGACCGAGATGATCTCAGGCCTTTCCGATTGGATGGACGAGGCGGGACACGCGACCCTTGACGATTTCCAGGGGCGTGCCACGCGCAATTTCACCGAATGGGAGCACCTCAACCTCAACTATGTGGCAAAGGCGGTCATCGATCAGGATCTGTGCATCAAATGCGGGCGCTGCTTCAGCGCTTGCGAGGACACTTCCCATCAAGCGATCACCGCGACCGTGAACGGCGTGAGGAAATTCGTGGTCAAGGACGAGGAATGCGTCGGCTGCAATCTCTGCGTGCTCGTCTGCCCCGTCGAGAACTGCATCACCTTGGAGCATCGCACGCAAGGCGACGACCCGCGCACGGGGCTCCCTTACAAGCAACCGCCTCTCGACTGGACGAGGCACCCGAACAACCCGATGGCGAAGCGGGCGGCGGAGTAGCTAAATGGCCGATCTTTCGAATATCCGCATCGACGGCGGAAGGCTTTGGGATTCGCTCATGGAGATGGCGAAGATCGGAGCGACGCCGAAGGGCGGCTGCAAGCGCCTCACGCTCACCGATCTCGATCGCGAAGGCCGCGCCCTTTTCATCTCCTGGTGCAAGGCTGCGGGCTGCGGCGTCGCGATCGACGAGATGGGGAATGTCTTTGCGCGCCGCCCCGGCGTCGAGGACGGCCTCGCTCCCGTGGTGATGGGCTCGCATCTCGACACCCAGCCCACGGGCGGGAAATTCGACGGCGTGC
The DNA here is from genome assembly GCA_035949255.1 of Beijerinckiaceae bacterium. Classification (GTDB taxonomy): domain Bacteria; phylum Pseudomonadota; class Alphaproteobacteria; order Rhizobiales; family Beijerinckiaceae; genus GAS188. Next base: position 7,104 of record DASZIL010000097.1, read on the forward strand.
TCGGCGTGCTCGGCGCCTTGGAGGTGGTGCGCTCGCTGAACGACCTCAAGATCAAGACGAAGCGCCCGATCGAGATCGCCAATTGGACGAATGAGGAGGGCTCGAGATTCGCGCCGGCGATGGTCTCCTCCGGCGTCTTCGCCGGCGTCTACACCAAGGATTTCGCCTATGCGTGCGAGGACCAAGAAGGCAAGAAGCTCGGCGAGGAGCTTACGCGCATCGGCTTCAAGGGCGACGAGCCCGTTGGAAAGCGCAAGGTCCATGCGTTTTTCGAGCTCCACATCGAGCAAGGCCCGATCCTCGAGGCCGAGAATTTCGAGGTCGGCGTCGTCACGCATGGCCAGGGCCAGCGCTGGTACGAGATCGACCTCACCGGTTTCGAGAGCCATGCCGGCTCGACGCCGATGCCGCGCCGCAAGGACGCGCTTCTCGGCGCGGCACGCATCGTCGAGCTCGTCAATCGCACGGCGCTTTCGCATGCCCCGCTCGCCGTCGGCACGGTCGGCATGCTCAATCCGTATCCGAATTCGCGCAACGTGATTCCCGGGACGGCCTTCGTCGCCTCCGAATTCCGCCATCCCGACGACGCCGTGCTTTCAGCGATGGATTCAGCGCTGAGAGAGGGCGTCGAGGCCATCGCGAAGGAGATCGGCCTCACCTACGAGATCCGCCAGATCTTCTATTACAAGCCGGTCGCCTTCGACAAGGATTGCGTCGCCGCCGTCCGCCGCGCCGCGCAGCATTTCGGCTACACGCATCGCGACATTGTCTCTGGCGCCGGGCATGATGCTTGCTACATCGCCCGCGTGGCACCGACCTCGATGATCTTCACCCCTTGCGTAGACGGCGTGAGCCATAACGAAGCCGAGGACATCAAGTCCGATTGGGCGACGGCCGGCGCCAATGTCTTGATGCACGCCGTGCTCGAGAAGGCGGAGGTGATCGGGTGAGCATGAGCGGCAACGTCGAATCCCTGTCCGCTCGTTCCCGCGAAAGCAGGAAACCAGAATTGCAAGGGGAATCCGACAGGTCCTGGATCCCTGCCCTCGCGGGAATGAACGAAGGTGAGGCGGGGGATGAGCGGAGGGAGGCGGGGGTGAGCGGAAAGACGCAGCGGGTTGTTGTTGGAGAAGGATGATGTCTCTTTTGATCAAGGGCGGCGACATCGTCGCGGCGGACCGCAACTTCAAGTCGGATATCCTCATCGAAGGCGAAAGCATCAAGGCGATCGGGACGGGCCTTTCGGGGACCGATGTCATCGACGCCTCGGGATGCTTCGTCATGCCCGGCGGCATCGACCCGCACACCCATCTCGAGATGCCCTTCATGGGTACGACCTCCGCCGATCACTACGAGAGCGGCACCAAGGCCGCGCTCTCCGGTGGTACCACGATGGTGGTCGATTTCTGCATTCCCACCAACGGCCAGCCGCTTCTCGAAGCGTGGGCGGAATGGGACAAGAAATCGAAGACCGCCTGTACCGATTACGCCTACCACATGTGCATCACCTATTGGACCGAGAAGGTGCGTGACGAGATGGCGGCCGTCGTCAAGCGCGGCGTCACCACCTTCAAGCATTTCATGGCCTATAAGGGCGCGCTGATGGTGAATGACGACGAAATGTTCGCCTCCTTCCGCCGCTGCGCCGAGCTCGGCGCCATGCCGCTCGTGCATGCCGAGAACGGAGACGTGGTGGCGGCTCTCCAGGCGAAGCTGTTGGCGGAAGGCATCTCCGGCCCCGAAGGCCACGCCTGGTCGCGCCCGCCGGAGGTCGAGGGTGAGGCGGCAAACCGCGCCATCATGCTCGCCGACATGGCGGGCGTGCCGCTCTACATCGTGCATGTGTCGTGCCGGCAGGCGCATCATGCGATCGCGCGTGCTCGCGCGGATGGAAAGCGCGTCTTTGGCGAACCGCTGATCCAGCATCTCGTGCTCGACGAGAGCGAATATCTCAACAAGGATTGGGATCATGCCGCGCGCCGCGTGATGTCACCGCCCTTCCGCGACAAGGCCAATCAGGAGGATTTGTGGAACGGCTTGCGCGCGGGCTCGCTGCAAGTGGTCGCGACCGACCATTGCGCCTTCACCACGGAGCAGAAGCGCTTCGGCCGCAATGATTTCACCCGGATTCCCAATGGCACCGGCGGCCTCGAGGATCGCATGCCGGTGCTCTGGACCTATGGGGTCGGCACCGGCCGCCTCACGATGAACGAATTCGTCGCCGCGACCTCGACGAACATTGCCCGCATCCTCAACCTTTATCCGAAGAAGGGCGCCCTGCTCCCGGGCTCGGACGCCGATATCGTGATCTGGGACCCGAAGGCTGAGAAGTCGATCTCGGCGAAGACGCAGATGTCGGCGATCGACTACAACGTATTCGAAGGCGTGAAGGTCACCGGCCTGCCGCGCACGACGATCTCGCGCGGCGAGGTCGTCTACGACGGCGGCCAGATGAGCGCCAAGCCCGGGCGCGGCAAATTCGTCGCGCGCGAACCCTTCCCGGCGGCGGCCCGCGCCTTGACCGAATGGAAGAAGATCACCGCCGTGAGGAAGATCGCCCGCTGATGCTCGAGACCGTGCCCAAAGAGGAGAGCGGCGTTGTGGAGAGCGCGGCGCGCGTCATCGACATCTCCAACCTCTCGCTCACCTTCGAGACGTCGGACGGGCCCGTCCAGGCGGTCTCGGAAATCGATCTCGCCATCGAAGGGGGCGAATTCGTCTCGCTCATCGGGCCTTCCGGATGCGGGAAGACGACGCTCTTGCGCGTGATCGCCGATCTCGAGACGGCGACGAGCGGCAAGATCACGGTCAATGGGCTCACGCCCAGCGAGGCGAGGCTCGAGCGCGCTTATGGCTATGTGTTCCAGGCGCCGGCGCTTTATCCCTGGCGCACGATCGCGCGGAACATCGCGCTGCCGCTCGAGATCATGGGGCTTTCCAAAGGGGAGCGCAAAGATCGCGTTTCGCGCAACCTCGATCTCGTCAATCTTACCGGCTTCGAGAACCGTTTCCCCTGGCAATTGTCGGGCGGCATGCAGCAGCGCGCCTCGATCGCGCGTGCGCTCGCCTTCGATCCCGACCTCTTGCTCATGGACGAGCCTTTCGGCGCGCTCGACGAGATCGTGCGCGACAAGCTGAACGAGCAGCTTTTGCGGCTTTGGAACAAGACGCAAAAGACCGTCGTTTTCGTGACCCACTCCATTCCCGAAGCCGTGTTCCTCTCGACGAAAATCGTCGTCATGTCGCCGCGTCCCGGCCGCATCCATGATGTCATCGACTGCGGCTTTCCGCGCGACCGCACGCTCGAGATCCGCGAGACGCCGCAATTTCTCGAGATCGCCAACCGCGTGCGGCACGGCCTGCGCGAAGGCCATTCCTATGCCGACTGAGCGCGCGAAGCCTTACCTCCTTCAGCGCCTCGCGGGAGGGAACGCCTTTCCGATCCTCGTCGTCGTCAGCTTCATCCTCGTCATCTGGTATGTCGCGGCGTTCTTCATGAACCTCGATTTGCAGCGCGACAATTTCGCCAATGCCAATCAAGCCTATTCGACCGCCGATCTCGTCGAAGGCACGATGAGCCAGGAACGCCCGCGCCTGCCCGCCCCGCATCAGATCGCGCAAGAGATCGACAAGACGGTGTTCGAGTTCCCGCCCTCCTCGAAGCGAAGCCTCGTCTACCATGGCGCGGTGACGCTCGAGGCGACGCTTCTCGGCTTCGCCATCGGCTCGGCGCTCGGCATGCTGCTCGCCGTGATGATCGTCCACGCGGCAAGCCTCGAGCGCAGCCTCATGCCCTGGATCATCGCCTCGCAGACGATCCCGATCATCGCGCTCGCCCCGATGATCGTCGTGATCATGAATCAGTTCGACGTGACCGGCATCGTGCCGAAAGCGACGATCTCGGCCTATCTTTCCTTCTTCCCGGTCACGGTCGGCATGGTGAAAGGCTTGCGTTCGCCCGACCCTCTCCAGCTCGACCTGATGCGCACCTATTCGGCCTCGCGCCTCCAGACCTTCTTCAAGCTGAGAGCGCCGGCGAGCGTGCCGTTTCTCTTCGCGAGCCTCAAGGTCGCGGTCGCCGCGAGCCTCGTCGGCGCCGTGGTCGCGGAGATGACGAAGAGCGAGGACGGCGGCTTCGGCGCGAGGCTTCTTGCCGGCTCCTATTACGGGCAGACGATCCAGATTTGGGCCGCCCTCTTCGCCGCCGCCTTTTGCGCCGCCATGCTCGTCACGCTCGTCGGCATGATCGACCGTGCGGTTTCGAAGCGCATGGGATATGTGCGATGAGCCTCGCGGCAGCTTCGGCACGCGAAAGGGTGCGGCCAGCACAGGGGGGCTCGAGGGCCTCGCGCACCAAGCGCTTCGATGCGCTCGCCCTCCTCAGCGGGCTCGCGGCGCTCCTCGCCTTCGGGCTCACGGATTTCAGCCTCTTGGACTTCAGTCTCTTGGACTTCAGCCTCTTGGGGTTCGGCACGGGGTCGGGCGAACGCAGCGGTGCGCTGGCGATTGGCCTCATCCTCATCGTCGCGAGCGCGATTGCCGCGCTGCGGCAGCGCCAATCGCGTTTCCTTTTTCTGCTTATGGCGAGCGGAACCGTTCTTGCCGCCGCGGGATCGCTCGCCTCGCTTTCGCCTGATGCCGGGGGACGCGCGCCTTACGCCTTCATCGCCGCGATGATCGCGGTTTGGCTCGGCGCCTGGCGGATGGTCAATGCGATCCTCGCCGCGACGCCCGAGCGGGGCCCCCTGCGCACGCTGTGCAACCTCGCGGTGCCGGTGATCTTCGGCGCGACGATGCTCTTCCTGTGGGAAGGCGTCGTGCGCGGTTTTGGCGTGCCGTATGTGATCTTGCCGCCGCCCTCGGCCATCGCCCGGCGCTTCGCAAGCTCGTTGCCGACGCTCGGCGTCGATTTTTTACAGACGCTTCGCGGGGTCGCCGCCGGCTACCTCATCGGCTCGGGTGCCGGGCTTCTCGTCGCCATCCTGATCGACCGCGTGCCCTTCCTGCAGCGCGGCCTCTTGCCGCTCGGCAATCTCGTCTCGGCCTTGCCGATCGTCGGGATCGCGCCGATCATGGTGATGTGGTTTGGCTTCGACTGGCCCTCGAAGGCCGCGGTCGTCGTGGTGATGACCTTCTTCCCCATGCTGGTGAACGCCAACGCCGGGCTTGCGGCGGCAGGCACCATGGAAAGCGATCTGATGAAGACCTATGCGGCAAGCTACGCGCAGACGCTCACGAAGCTTCGCCTGCCCGCGGCCTTGCCCTTCATCTTCAACGGCCTCAAGATCAACTCGACGCTGGCGCTTATCGGGGCGATCGTCGCTGAGTTTTTCGGCACGCCGATCACCGGCATGGGCTTTCGCATCAATGCCGAGGTCGGGCGCATGAATATCGACATGGTGTGGGCGACGATCCTCGTGGCGGCGCTCTTCGGATCCATCTTTTACGGCTTGATCGCGCTCATCGAGCGCAAGGCGACTTTCTGGCACCCTTCCTATCGCCAGAGGGCGTGAGGCACGGCGCAAAGGCACGGCATAAGGCGCCGCAACAAAGGAGACGTGACGATGAAGAAACTCGCAATTTGCCTCGCGGCGGCGGTCAGCCTCGCCGCCCTCTCGACGGCGCAAGCGGCCGACAAGGTGACCTTGCAGCTCAAATGGGTCACGCAAGCTCAGTTCGCCGGCTATTACGTCGCCAAGGACAAGGGCTTCTACAAGGAAGCCGGGCTCGACGTGACCATCAAGCCTGGCGGTCCGGATGTGGCGCCTCCGCAGGTCATCGCGGGTGGCGGCGCTGATGTGGTGATCGACTGGATGCCCTCGGCGCTGGCCTCTCGCGAGAAGGGCGTGCCGCTCGTCAATATCGCCCAGCCCTTCAAGCGCTCCGGCATGGAGCTCACCTGCCGCGCCGATACGGGCATCAAATCCCCGAAGGATTTTCCCAACAAGACGCTCGGTGTCTGGTTCGCCGGCAACGAATATCCGTTCCTTGCCTGGATGTCGAAGCTCAACTTGAAGACGGACGGCTCGCCCGGCGGCGTCAAGGTGCTCAAGCAAGGCTTCAACGTCGACCCGCTTTTGCAGAAGCAGGCCGATTGCATCTCGACGATGACCTATAACGAGTATTGGCAGGTGATCGACGCCGGCATTCCGGCCGATAAGCTCGTCGTCTTCAAATATGAGGATCAGGGCGTCGCCACCATGGAGGACGGCCTCTATGCGATGGAGGACAAGCTCAAGGACCCCGCCTTCGTCGAGAAGCTCGCGCGCTTCGTGAAGGCGTCGGAGAAGGGTTGGGAGTGGGCGAGGGAGCATCCGACCGAGGCCGCCAAGATCGTGCTCGACAATGATGCGACCGGCGCCCAGACGGAAAAGCACCAGGTCCGCATGATGGGCGAGATCAACAAGCTCACCGCCGGCACCGACGGCACGCTCCAGGAGGCCGATTACGCGCGCACCGTGAAGGAATTGCTCGCGAGCGGCTCGGACCCGGTGATCACCAAGGACCCGACCGGCGCCTGGACGCACGCCGTGACGGATAAGATGAAGACGCTGAAATAATAAGCTCAACCACTTCTTCCCTTCTCCCGCTCTTCGCGCGACTCTCTTCGCGCGGGAGAAGGCACCCGACCCTCGGATTTGTTCGGAGCGGAGGTCGGATGAGGACGATGGTGACGCGGTCGACCGCTTCGGAGTTGCGGTGACCTTATGACGGACATGAATTTCTTCTTCTGAATATGTTCTTCGACATTGAGAACGTCTCGCTTGAGAGATAGCGCCTTATGGACGCAAGGAGAGCGCGGTGTGCGCTCCCCTTGTATCATTGCCGATATGAAGGCGCTCAGCGATTAGCCTTGCATCTCCAGATGTCTCCCCCCGAGTGGTGACAGGTCAGGCTGAGAAAAGCCACCGCCCTTCCGCTACGGCCACCAACACCGATATTCGGCGAGTTGGCGCTGCCCACGCTCGATGCGTTTGAAAGAGCGCCGCTCCCGCCGACTCCGCCGACGCCTTCGGGATCGTCGGCCGGGCCCGTCTGATTGGCACCGTTCGAAGCGTTAACCCCGCTGGTCCCGCTGACGCCATTGGATCCACTGACGCCGTTGATGCCGCTAACTCCGTTGGTGCCGTTGCTGCCATTGGTCCCATTGGTTCCGCTAGCCCCATTGGTCCCGCTGATTCCGTTAGTTCCGTTGGTTCCGTTAGTTCCGTTGGTGCCATTGGTTCCGGGCGTGCCCATTCCCTGAGTAATGCCACCGCTACCGTGACCGTGATGGTGACCCATTCCGCCACCGCTCATTCCTCCGCTCCCGTGACCGTGGCCGTTGCCATCGTGCCCGCTGCCACCGTGGCCGGTCCCACCGTGCCCGCTGCCACCATGACCGCCGCCATCGTGGCCGCTGCCACCATGACCGCTGCCACCTTGACCGCTGCCACCGTGACCGTTGCCATCGTGCCCGCTGCCACCGTGCCCGCTGCCACCGTGACCGCTGCCACCTTGACCGTTGCCACCTTGACCGTTGCCACCGTGACCGCCTCCACCGTGGCCGCTGCCACCATGACCGCTGCCGCCATGGCCGCTGCCACCATGACCGCCGCCATCGTGACCGCTGCCACCTTGACCGCTGCCACCTTGACCGTTGCCATCGTGCCCGCTGCCACCGTGACCGCCGCCGTCATGACCGCTGCCACCGCCCCCGCCTCCACCGTGGCCGCCGCCGTCATGACCGCTGCCACCGCCCCCGCCTCCACCGTGGCCGCCGCCATCGTGACCGCTGCCACCACCCCCGCCGCCATCGTGGCCGCCGCCATCGTGACCGCTGCCACCGCCCCCGCCTTCATCGTGGCCGCCGCCATCGTGACCGCTGCCACCGCCCCGGCCTCCATCGTGGCCGCCGCCACCGCCACCACCGCCACCACCGCCATGTGCCCAGGACGAACCGGGACCTGCGAGCGCCAATGCCGCGACAGAGACTGCCGCGAGCAGATTTGTCTTATTGGACATGTATTTCTCCTATATTAGCTACCATTAGCTACGACAATTTTAACTATTAGACTCGATCATTGGTTCCATTAATAAAAATATTAGATTTCGCTAACGCGGATATTCGTAAATTACAATGAAGGAATATTTGGTGCTCTTGAAACCGCGTCAGCTGACGTTTAAGTGTCTCCCATCAATTTTTCTAAGAATGGTTATGAACGTGATGACTCATATACTTATGTAATTACGACAATCTACTTCCTATTACTGTACAGCCAGATATTTACCGCCACCCGTCACTGGGTGTTGCGCACGTGGGTAGAATGACTTTGGGTCGATGCGCTCTCTTCCAGAGGTTTCGCTGGTGCAAGAGCCTTTGAGGGTTAACTCTAAGTAGTACTGCGGAAGCCGGAAACCGCACGCTGTCTCTTCGGTCTTTGGTCGCGAGGCCGTGCATGGGCAAAGCGAGCCTCGGGAGAATTGGGGCGCGCATTCGCAGTCGCACCGCCATTTGCGCCATGAATAATGGCTCGCCCGATCATGTGACCGACGACGGTTCGCATGCGCCCACCCGAGCAGCGATCCAGCCTGGATTTCTCGTCGAATTCGACGACCGCGCTACGAAGACCGGCCAAGCGAGTTGAGGTCATTGAAGACGCGGTAATCTCACCCGATTTTCGGGGTGGCGTCAGAGCGATTCTCGCGAGAGCGATTCTCGCGACAGTGATTCTTGCGGCATCAGTCGGAGGGGGACAAGACGACATAGCCAGCCTCCTTAAAGAGTAGGTGCCTATTCCTGTTCGGTGCCGCCTTAAGTTCCCTCACCTCGCCTTCCGCGGCAAGGTTCGGATTCTAATCATGCGAGGATAAATGGATGGATCGATGCTAATAGTTGCCCCAACATCTTTAGCAGATATTGGTCATGGCCATCGCGCCGCATGGCCGTTGTGGCGCCAACTGCGCCGCACGCCGGGTGAACGACGAATTCCAATTGGCCCGCGGCCAGCCCCTCGGAATCTCTCTCGTATCCTGTTGCCGATCTCCTCGGATTGAGCCCCGGCCTTGGCATTTGGGCACAATCCGGCCGTGCTCGGCGGCGTCGGGCGCGCTTTCCCTCGCGTAGCGCGGAACATCACTTCGATGTCGATAGTTAGAGTTCATGAGTGTTTGTACGCACTGGTGCGCTCGAAAACATAGACCAAATATCAATATCTCATCCTCCCCGCGGAAATCGTGCTAATATGCCGGCATGCTAACATGATCGGCGTCGGGCGGTGATGATCTGCGGCGCGACCGAAAGTAGCAAAACATGACTGGTTCTCGCCGACGAAAGGCTAGGGCCGCCGGGCCTCGGCGGCCGAGTTCATCGCGGGTCAAACTCTCGCCAATCGCGGCTGATTTTGCCATCGTTGGGATCGGGGCCTCCGCGGGCGGGCTCGATGCGAGCAAGAAGCTCCTTGATGCGCTTCCCTCCGATACCGGCATGGCATTCGTGCTGATCCAGCATCTGGATCCGCGCCACGAAAGCATGATGGTCGAGCTGCTGACCGGCCATACGCGGATGACCGTGGGGTTGGCGAAAGATGGCGCCGCGATCAAGCCTGATCACGTTTACCTTATACCCCCGGGGCACTACTTGGCGATCGAGAGCGGCGTCCTTCGCCTTTCGGTGCCTCGAGAACGGCACGGAGCGCGTCTGCCCTTCGACTTCTTCCTGCGCTCGCTGGCGGAGGACGCCGGCCCGCGTGCTGTCGGGGTCGTGCTATCGGGCTCGGGCGCGGACGGCAGCCTCGGTTCCAAGGCCATCAAGGAGAGGGGCGGTCTTGTCATTGCTCAATCGCCAGAGGAGGCCGAGTACGCGGCGATGCCGCTGAGCACGATCGAGACGGGTGCCACGGACCTCGTGCTTCCGGTTCCTGGAATCGCGACGGTACTCGCAGAGCTTAGCCGCGGTATCGTTCCCGGGAAAGTTGCCGAAAATGTCGCCGCGAGTGATGAACAGCCCACCTGGCTTACCGACATCATCGACTTCCTGCGGACAAAGACAACGCATCGCTTCGCGGCATACAAGGCAGGAACGCTGCGCCGCAGGATCGAACGACGCATCGCGATGGCGGTCGGCACCGATACCTGCGGTTACCTTGATCTCCTCCGGAAGAATCCGGCCGAGGTTCAGTTGCTCGCCAAGGATCTGCTGATCAACGTCACGAGCTTTTTCCGCGATCCGAATGCCTTTGCCATTTTGGCCAAGGATATGATTCCGGGTCTGTTGGGCGCGAGAACCGTCGATCATTCTCTGCGGATTTGGGTGGCCGGATGCAGTTCGGGCGAGGAAACCTATTCCATCGCCATTTTGTGCGCCGAGGCCATCGCCGCGTCCGAGAAGCCCATCCGTCTTCAGATCTTTGCGTCCGATGTCGACGAGGAGGCCATAGCCATTGCTCGCAGTGGCCTTTATCCGCGATCCATCGAGATGGACGTGTCGCCGAGGCGATTGTCACGCTTTTTCATCAAGGATGACCAGGGCTATCGGGTGTGCGCGGAATTGCGAAACGCGGTTGTTTTCGCGGTCCAGGATATTCTCGTCGACCCGCCCTTTTCCCGGCTGGACATGATCTCTTGCCGGAACCTGCTCATCTATCTGCGGCCCGACGCACAGGAGAAGGTTCTTCAGCTTTTTCACTTCGCCTTGCGCGAGGGCGGCATCCTCTTCCTCGGGAGCGCCGAAACCACCCGCGGATTGGACACTCGCTTCGCGCCGATTTCGAAGACCGAGCGATTCTATCGACGCCTTGCCCGCACCCGACCGTGGCCGCCTTATGCCGCGGTTGGAACTGGAGCATTGAAAGGCGCGACCGATAATTTGCCCGCGCAATGGCGAGGGAAACTTCGGCAATCCGCTCCGCAGGCTCCAGGTTCCGGCGAAATGATGAGGCGGATTTTGGTCGAGGCTTTCGCGCCAGCTTCGGTTCTCATCAACGCCGAGCGCGAAGTGCTCTACCACTCCGGGCGTACGGATCGCTACTTGCACCTGCCTCCAGGCGAACCGACGCAGGACGTCTTGGCCATGGCCCGAATGGGATTGCGGGCCAAACTAGCCAAAGCCATCGAGCAGGCTCGGGAGACGGCGGAACCCGTCACCATGGCCGGCGCGCGCATCATTCAGGAGAACGGCTCGATGAGAGTCGGCATTGGTGTCCAGCGCGCTGGCTCAAGCACCGAAACGCTGTTTTTGGTTAGCTTTGTCGATGAGGCGGAAGGGCCGCAAAAGACCATAACCGGGGATGTGCCTTCAGAAGACGCTTCAAAGATCGATGAGCTCGAGCGAGAGCTCGACGCTGCTCGAAACGAGTTGGAGGCGGCCGTTCGCGACCTTGCCACCGCGCGAGAGGAGGAAAGGGCGGTTTCCGAGGAAGCCATGTCCGTCAACGAAGAATACCAATCCACCAATGAAGAGCTTCTGACCTCAAAAGAGGAGCTTCAAAGTCTCAACGAAGAGCTCACGGCGCTGAATGTGCAGCTTCAGGAGACGCTCGAACGGCAGCGGAGCACGTCCGACGATCTGCAGAACATCCTCGAAAGCTCCAGCGTCGCGACGTTGTTCCTGGACCGCGGCTTCAACATCCGCTTCTTCACCCCGGCGGCAAAGTCGCTTTTCAAGCTCATCGCGAGCGACATCGGTCGGCCCTTGGCGGATCTCGCCCCTCTATCTTCCGATACGGAGCTTCTAACGGATGCCCGAAGGGTGCTTGAAACATCCCATCCAATCGGACGCGAGGTCGATGACCGGAGCGACAAGTGGTCCATGCGCCGCATTCTGCCGTACCGAACGCACGGTGGCGAAATCGGAGGCGTCGTCATCACCTACACCGACATCTCGGAGATGAAAGTGGCGGCGCGCCAGATCGAGGCCGCCTATGCCTATTCCGACAGCATCATCAATACGATGCGTCAGCCGCTCGTCGTCTTCGACAGCGAGTTGCTGGTCGTCTCGGCGAACGCGGCCTTCTTTGATGCATTCGCAACGGATGCGGGCCGGGCGGTCGGCCGGCGTCTCGCCTTCCTGGACGAGGGAGCGACCGTGGATCCCGGCCTGCGCGCCTTCCTCGACAATGTGCGGAGCACTTTGACTCCCGTCGAGGGTTACGTGATCGAGGCCGTGCTCCCAATGGTCGGGCGTCGTCGGCTGCTGCTGAACGCGACAAGGATTCGTGGAGACAATCCCCGCGCCAGCAAGATCCTGCTCGCCATCGACGACATCACCGAGCGCTCTCTCGTGGCCGGCGCGCTCGAAATCTCGAAGCGACAGGCGGAGCAGGCGAGTCTCGGCAAATCGCGCTTCCTCGCCGCGGCGAGCCATGACCTTCGTCAGCCTCTCCAAACGATGAGCCTCCTCCACGGCCTGCTCGCCGCGAGGGCAGCGGATACGGAGACGCTTAAGCTCGTTGCCCGCCTCGACAGCACGATTTCCGTCATGTCCGGGATCTTGAACACCCTTCTCGATATCAATCAGCTCGAGGCCGGAATCGTGGAAGCCGTTCCGACGAGCTTTTCCGTGAACGGGCTGTTGGAGCGGCTCCGGGCCGAATTCGCGGACTGCGTCGAACGAAAAGGGCTGAGGTGGCGCGTCGTCCCATGCAGCAAGGTGATCCATAGCGACCAACGCCTGCTTGCTGCGATTTTGCGAAACCTGCTCTCAAACGCCGTCAAATATACGACAAGCGGCAAGGTGCTGCTGGGCTGCAGGCGAAGGGGGCAAAATCTACGTATCGAGGTATGCGACAGCGGCATCGGTATCCCGGCGGGGAAAACGGATGCGATTTTCGAGGAATTCCACCAACTCGACAACCCCGCCCGCGAGCGCGGTCGAGGCCTTGGCCTCGGGCTAACGATCGCGCGTCGGCTCGCCGATCTCCTCGGTCACCGCGTCACGGTCGATTCAATCGCCGGAAGAGGCTCCATTTTTGCAATCGAGATTCCTCCCGCGCCTCGGGCCGCTGAACTCCCGGTCCATGACGGCGCATTTTCCGTCGACGGCGAGTATTCTCATTCAGGCGTCATCCTCATTGTCGAGGACGATCCGGAGGTTGGTGGTCTGATGGGGCGCTTTCTGGAAAAGGCCGGATACCAGGTTTCGGTTGCGGCGGACGGCACGCAAGCGGTCGCCAGGATCACGGACGGCGGCGTCGTGCCCGATCTCGTCATCGTCGATTTCAATCTGCCGGGGCCGCTCAACGGCCTCGAGGCTATCGCGCGGATTAAGCAGGAACGAGGAAACGCGTTGCCCGCCATCATCCTCACCGGCGACATTACCACCTCGACCTTGCAGCAAATCAGCGGCCAGAACTGCTTTCATTTGATCAAGCCGGTCAAGGCGGACGTGCTTTTGGGACGGATCGGTGCCTTGTTGTCGAACGCTGCTGCCTCAAAGTTCAAGGAGGCACCGTTCCGGCCGGAACGCGACAACAACCGTGGCACGATTTTCTTGATCGATGACGACCCGCAGGTTTGCGAGGCGATGCGTGATCTGCTCGAGGCCAATGGCTGGGCGGCGGAGACTTACTCGAGTTGCGAAGCGTTCCAAAAGGCCGACCACGCAGGCAGGAGGGGCTGCGTTCTCGTGGACGCCGTCATGCCTGGCATGGGCGGTCTCGAGCTCCTGCGGCGCCTGAAGCCATCGTCCCATCGCCTCCCCGCCATCATGGTCACGGGAAACGGCGATATCCACATGGCAGTCGGCGCGATGACGGCGGGCGCGCTCAACTTCATCGAGAAACCGGTTGACCGTACGGAGCTGCTTTCTAGCATCGAGGCAGCCTTCGATCTGATGAAGGGCGCCTCGACAGTGGTCAGCGTGCGGGAAGCAGCCGTGGCACGCATTGCAACGCTCACGCCCCGCCAGCGCCAGATCATGGACCTGGTCCTGGCTGGTCATCCGAGCAAGAATATCGCAGCCGATCTGAAGATCAGTCAGCGCACGGTCGAGAACCACCGCGCCGCCATCATGAAGAAAGCCGGGGCAACCTCGCTCCCGGCGCTTATTCGTGTCGGGATCATCGCCGCCTGACCGCCAAGCGCGATCGGCGCTGGCGACGAACGTGAAGGGCGCAATCGAACCCGGATTCCTCGTTGCGGCGCGTCGTACTGCCCCATCGATGGGACGGCGCGGTAACGGCAACTCGGTCAGGCCGCCATCGCCTCATGTCTAAAGCGAACGGTGCGCGAGCGGGCAGTGTCTTTTGCGGGGCAGTTGCGCGCTATCCGAACCCTCGCCGCGAGCTAGGGCGGCGCACATGCGCGAGGAGTCCCACGCAATAGATCGGCCTTCATCCCTCGAGAAAATGGCCGAGCGCCGCCAGCGGCCGAACCCGGTCGCAGATGATCTTGGTTATCGCCAACATGGGCACGGAGAGGATGGCGCCGGGGATGCCCCACATCCAGAACCAGAAGACGAGCGATAAGATGACGAGAACAGGATTAAGGGTGAACCGTCTCGCCAGAAGCATCGGGGTCACCGTCTCGCCCTCGACCAGGTGAATTCCGAGGTAGAGCCCTGCGGGAAGCAGCGCTTGCCAGAGCGTGCCTATTGTCAATAGGCCAGCGAGGAGAAAGATCACCACGCCCAAGGTAGGGCCGAGGATCGGCGCATAGTTCAAAAGAAAAGCGACCGTTCCCCACAGAATCGGGTCACCTATTCCCGTGAGCCACATGACGACGCCCGTGGCGATGCCCACGACGGCATTCATGACTGTGATCGTGACCAGATACGCGGAAATATCGCTTTCGATTTGTTGGGAAATGTCGACCGCCTGACGCTTGCTGCTGAAGCGCGGCAGAATCTCCACGAGCCGACGCAGGAAGATGTCGCCGGACACGAGAAGGAAATAGAGAAAAAGAACCGTCGTGAAGAAACCGCCGGCGAAGCTTCGAGTACCCGCAAACAGTGTCGCCAGAAGATTTGGGCCTTCCCGCGATGGGGCTGCATCTTGGTGTGCCCCGGTTGTTCCAATGTTTTCCACCTGCTGTAGAAACTGTTGCAACGTATCGATGGGGGAACGCAAAAAGCTCAATCGCTCCTGAAGTCGGGGAATGCCTTCCGGAAGCTTGGCCGCCCAGGTGCCGGCCGGGCCGGAAATGGCCGTACCCAGGCCGACGATCGTTCCAAACAACGCAAGGATGAGCAAAAGCGCAGCGAGCATCCGAGGCAAATGCAAGCGCTCCAAGAGGCGCAAGATCGGCTGCAACAGCAGCTTGAGCGTAATGGCGAACACGAATGGCAACACGATCTCGGCTGCCACATAGGCGATGGCCATGAGCGCGAGAGCGAAAAGGCCTCCAAGGAAAATGACCTTTGGATCGGAGGGCAGCGGCATCTCCTCCGGCTCCGGCGCCGGCGAGACGACCTCGATCTCCCCATCCGTGTGGGCCATTTTCGACATCAGTATCGATGCTTACGCGGATCGTCGAGAATCTCCAACGGCTTTGGCCGCCGGGTTGCCTAGAAAAAGCGTCTCCCGTCGTACCACCCGCCGCCGCCGGGAACAATCAGCGCGATGACGACGAACAAAATCATCGTGCTATCCATGCTAGCCTCCTCCGGCTGAGCCTCGCAAATAGGTCGCGCGCGTTGTAGACCGAGCAAAATGCGGCACGGGGGCTCGCAGCTGAGAAGCTCCTCCATGGACGCGGGACGCGGCGGCTCATTTAATCGCCGCCGAGACGGGACTCGCTTTCGGGCCGGCGCGGGTGCCGGCAACGAGCTGTGGCGCCATGCGGGCCGCCTCGAGGAACGCGTGCGGGCTTTCAAAATAACCGATGCTTCTCGACAGGATCGCGTTTGAGCGGTCCATCGACTTCAAGATGCGAATAATTGTGGCATTGATGTCCTCGGAGCGTTGCATGACGTATCTCCTGGTAACCGATTCTTTGTTAGAAGGAGAGCACGCATGCGAATAGCCTCGGAATCTGCCTAGGCAGCGTCGCAGCTACGAAAATCCGGGACGCTCTGACCGCTCAACCCACGGCGTCGACGCGATAAGCCGCGCGCTTCGTTTCGAGTGCGCGCGCGAGAAGATCGAGCCGATCCTGTCCCCAGAAGACCTCGCCGCCCAGCACATAGCAAGGCGAGCCGAAGACGCCGGCGGCGATCGCTTCGGGAGTGCGCGCGGCGTAGATCTTGCCGATCTCATCCGATTTCGCGGCGGCGAGCACGTCCTTCGCGTCGTGTCCGCTGCGCGACAAGAGCTCGGCAAGCTTCGCCTCTTGCCCGCAATCTTCTTCCTTCACCCAGGACGCTTCCCAGACGGCGCGCATGAACCCGGAAGGATCACCGCCCGCTTCCGCGATGGCGACGACGCAGCGGTCGGCGAGCGCGGGGTCGAAGGGCCAATTGCGGGGCTTGAGCTTCAACGGGATGGCGCGCAGCTCGCGCCAGCGCTGCAATTCGAGCATGCGGTAGCGCTGGCGCGCCGGCGCACGCTGCGCGAGCGGCAACCCGCCCGTCGCCTTGAACACCTCGCCGAGGAACACCGGCTTGTAATTGATCGCGACGTCATGGGCCTTGGCGAGCTTCATGAAGGCCTCATGGCCGAGGAAGGCCCAGGGCGAAGCGAGAGTGAACCAATAGTCGATCGTGGGCACCGGTCATGCAGCCTTTCATGCAGCTTTCGGTTGCGCAGCTTTCTTACGCAGCCTTCTTGGGGTTTGCGGCGAAACGTCCATAGAAGCTTTCGCCCTTCGAGGCCATCTCCCGCAAGAGCGCGGGCGGGGCAAAGCGCACGCCGTGCTTTCTTTCCAACCTCTCGGCGAGCTCGACGAAGCGTTTCGCGCCCATCCCATCGATGTAGGAGAGCGTGCCGCCCGTGAACGGCGCAAAGCCGAAGCCGATGATCGAGCCGACATCGGCCTCCCGTGGATCGGTGATCACGCCCTCTTCCACCGTGCGCGCCGCCTCAAGCGCCTGAGCGACGAGGAAGCGCTCCTTGAGCTCGTCCTTGTCGATCGCGTCGGGATCGAGATGCACCGGCTGGAGCTCCTTGAGCCCCGGCCAGAGCTTCTTTCGCGCTTGGGCGTTTTCTTGACCCTTTTCTTGGCCCTTCTCCGGATAATCGTAAAACCCCTTGGCGTTCTTGCGGCCGAGGCGTCCATGCGTCTCGACCATGGCGGAGAGAAGCTTCTCCTGCACCGGATCGACAGCCGCAGGGTCGACCGCCTTCGTCGCCTTGACGATCTTCCAGGCGAGATCGACCGCCACCTCGTCATTGAGCGAAAGCGGACCCACCGGCATCCCGGCCATCTTGCCGAGATTCTCGATCATGGCGGCGGGCACGCCCTCCATCAGCATCAGGTGCCCTTCGCGAATATAGGCGCCGACGCAACGGTTGGCGTAAAAGCCACGCGCGTCGTTGACCACGATCGGCGTCTTGCGGATGGCGCGCACATAATCGAGCGCCATCGCCAGAGCCTTGTCGCCCGTCTCCTTCCCCATGATGATCTCGACGAGCAGCATGCGCTCGACGGGCGAGAAGAAGTGAATGCCGATGAAGTCGGAAGGCCGCGTCGATGCCTTCGCGAGGCCCGAGATGGGCAAGGTCGAGGTGTTCGAGGCGATGATGCAATCTCCACCGATGGCGGAAGCGATCTTGGCGATCACTTGCGCCTTCACCTTCGGATCCTCGAACACCGCTTCGACGACGAGGTCGCAGCCTGAGAGCGCGGCGTGATCGGCGCTTGGTGTGATGCGTTTCAGCAATGCATCGCGATCGGCCGTCTTGGCGCGCCCCTTCATCACCTGATCGGTCATGAGCTTGTGCGAATGGGCCTTGCCCTTCTCAGCCTCCTCGATCGTCCGGTCGAGGAGCACCACCTCGAGCCCCGCGAGCGCGCTCACATAGGCGATGCCGGCTCCCATGAAACCGGCTCCGACGACGCCGATCTTCTTGATCGAGGAAGGCGGCACCGATGCCGGGCGCCTTGCGCCCTTGTTCAATTCGCCCATCGACAGGAAGAGCGTGCGGATCATCGCCGCCGCTTCCTTCGAGTGCAGGATATGCGCGAAATAACGGCTCTCAACCTTGAGGGCCAGATCCATCGGGAGCTGCAACCCCTCGAAGACGGCCTGGAGCAAGGCCTTCGCCGCGGGGTAATTGTCGTTCGTCTCGCGCCGGTAGATGGCGTTCGCGGGCGGCCAAATCTGCATGCCGGCGGCTGAGAACACCTTGCCCGAAGGCAGGCGGAAATTGGGTTCGTCCCAGGGCTGCACGCCCTTGCCGCCGTCGGCGATCCATTTCTTGGCGGCCGCCACCACCTCCTCGCGCTTCGCGAGCGCATGGACGAGCCCCATCCCCCTCGCCGCCTGCGGGCGGATCTGGTCGCCCTTGAACATCATCTGCAAGGCGTCGCCCGTGGGCATCAGCCGCGCGATGCGCTGCGTGCCGCCGGCACCTGGAAACAACCCGACCTTGATCTCGGGCACACCGACGCGCGTCTTGTCGTCATCCGCCATCACCCGAAAATGACAGGCGAGCGCGAGCTCGAAGGCCCCGCCGAGACAAGAGCCATGAATGGCGGCCGCGAAAGGCTTGCCGCAAGTCTCGAGGCGCCGATAAAGCAGCGAGAGGCCGCGCACCTTCTCGAAGAAAAAGCGCGCCGCCTCTTCCTCGCCCTTGCTCTTTCGCAGCTTCGCATAGTCCTTGCCGAAGCTTTCGAGCATCGAAAGATCGGCCCCGCCCGAGAAGCTGTCCTTGCCGGAGGCGATGACGCAGCCCTTGATCGCCGCATTCGTGGCGACTTCGTCCCCGATCCGCAAAAGTTCCTCGCCCACCTCTCCGGTGATCACGTTCATCGAACGGCCGGGCATGTCCCAGGTGGCGAGCGCGATGCCCCGATCATCGGTTTCGAAGCGGAAATTGGTGAGGTTCATGAATGCCTCTGCGATTTGAAAGGAGACGGGCCAGCTCCCCGGCAGCTAAGTCTTTTCCCGAAGCATGACGAGAACCTCGCCGGATCTCGAGGTGTATCTTTCGCCCTTCTCGTCCTCGACGAAAAGAAGGTCGACGTCAGGATAGTGGCAGCGTTCCTTCGTGCCGCGCGTGCCGACGACGAGGAACACGCCCTCCGAGCTCGAGCGATTGACGAGGTGATGTCCGTTGCCGGATTTCATCGGAAAGCCGGCGCAATCGCCCGCGCGCATCACGCTTTCTCCTTCATCCTCGATGAGCACGAGCTCGCCCGAGACCATGATGAGGAATTCATCCTCCTCCTCATGCCAGTGCCGAAGCGAGGACCACGCGCCGGGCTCGACACGAACGAGATTGGCGCCGAATTGCGTGAGGCCTGCCGCGTCGCCGAGCCGTTTCCAATGGCGCCCGCGGCAAGCTTCGCCGAGCGCCGGCGGATAGAAGCTGCCGCTCACCTCTTTGAGCTTCGTGATGTCGATCTTCGGCATGATCTTCCTTCCTTTTGCCGCTCATCGTTTCGGCGATGAGCGCGGCTTTAAACGAGGCTCGAAGCCTCGCTCGGCAAAGCGCGTCACACCCGCTCGATGATCGTCGCGGTGCCCATGCCGGCGCCGATGCAAAGCGTGACGAGGGCCGTCTCCTTGCCGCTGCGCTCGAGCTCGTCGAGCGCCGTGCCGAGGATCATCGCGCCCGTCGCGCCGAGCGGGTGGCCCATGGCGATGGCGCCGCCGTTGACGTTGAGCTTTTCAGGATCGATCTCGAAGGCCTGTTGATAGCGCAGCACCACCGAGGCGAAGGCTTCGTTGAGCTCGAAGAGGTCGATGTCCTCCTTCGTCATCTTGGCTCGCGCGAAGAGCTTCCTCGTCACATCGACCGGGCCGGTGAGCATCAGCGCGGGTTCCGAACCGATGGTGGTGAAGGCCCTGATGCGAGCTCGCGGCTTGAGGCCTGCCGCGACGCCTGCTTCCTTCGAGCCGATGAGCACCGCGGCCGCGCCGTCCACGATGCCTGAGGAATTGCCGGCATGATGCACGTGATCGACATTCTCGATCTCGGGATGCGCCGCGATCGCGACCGCATCGAAGCCGCCCATCTCACCCATCATGACGAAGGAGGGCTTGAGCGCGGCAAGCGACTGCATGTCGGTTTGCGGCCGCATATGCTCGTCCTTGGCGAGGAGCGTGATGCCGTTCACGTCCTTCACCGGCGCGACGGATTTCGCGAAGCGGCCCTCGTTCCAGGCCTTGGCGGCGCGTTTCTGGCTTTCCACCGCATAAGCATCGACATCATCGCGCGAGAAGCCGTATTTCGTCGCGATGAGATCGGCCGAGACGCCTTGCGGCATGAAATAGGATTTGATCGCGATCGCGGGATCGACGGGCCAGGCGCCGCCCGAGGCGCCGATGCCGACCCGGCTCATCGATTCGACGCCGCCCCCGATCGTCATCTCATGCTGGCCGGCCATGATTTGAGCCGCCGCGAAATTCACCGCATCGAGGCCGGAGGCGCAAAAGCGGTTGATTTGCACGCCGGGCGCCTGGTCGCCGTAATCGGCGGCGAGCGAGGCGCTGCGCGCGATGTCGCCGCCCGCCTCCCCCACCGGATCGACGCAGCCGAGCACCACATCCTCGACGAGCTTCGTGTCGAGACGGTTGCGACGCTGGATCTCGCGCAGCGCGTGGGTCGCGAGCGCGAGCGAGGTCACCTCATGGAGCGCGCCATCCGGCTTGCCGCGGCCTCGCGGGGTGCGGACATGGTCATAGATGAAGGCATCGGCCATTTGAAACTCCTTTCCCCTTCACATCGGGGAGCCTTGAGCGCGCAAGCGCGAGATAGGAAACGGCTTAAAACGCGCCGACGCCCTCACCGCCTGATCAACCGTCCTGCTCGGCGCCGAAAACGCATCTTGGCATGGGCGCAAACCACTCCCACCAAAGCTTGCCAAGAGAGGCTAGAACGCTTCGGCCGGCAGCGCCATCACGCTATCGGCGCCGGAGGTGATGCGGGCGAGCTGCGCTCCCGTCTCGGGCAGCATCCGCTGCATGAAGAATTTGGCCGTCGCCAGCTTTCCTTCCATGCGGGCGGCCTCGCCGTCGGCACCGGCCTTCAGCTTCGCTTGCGCCGCCTTGGCGATCCTTACCCACATATAGGCGAGCGCGACGAGGCCGAACATATGCATGTAGTCGGTGGCGCCGGCCCCCGCATGATCCGGTCTCGCGAGCGCATTTTGCATGAACCACATCGTCGCCTGCTGCAGATGTCCAAGCGCGGTCTCGATCGGCTTCAGCAAGCCGGCGAGGCTCTCATCGGAAGCGTTTTCCTTCAAAAAGCTAGTCACCTCGGTGAAGAACGCCAGCGCGGCGCGTCCGCCGTCCTTGCCGAGCTTGCGCCCGACGAGGTCCATCGCCTGGATACCGTTCGCGCCCTCGTAAAGCATGGCGATGCGCGCATCACGCACGAATTGCTCCATGCCCCATTCGGCAATGTAGCCATGACCGCCGAAGACCTGCTGCGCCTTCACCGTATTGGCAAAGCCGGTGTCGGTGAGGACGCCTTTCACGATCGGCGTCATGAGCCCGAGATGGTCCTGCGCCGCCTGGCGCTCGGCGGCATTGTCGGAGCGATGCGACACATCGGCCTTGAGCGCCGTCCAGAGCACGAAGGCGCGGGCCGCCTCGTTGAAGGCTCTGATCGACATCAGGACGCGCCGCACGTCGGGGTGCACGAGAATGGGGTCGGCCGGCTTCTCGGGATGTTTCGGCCCGCCGAGCGCGCGCCCTTGCAGACGCTCCTTCGCGTAAGCCGCGGCGTTCTGATAGGCGACCTCCGATTGCGCCAACCCCTGCACACCGACGCCGAGGCGCGCCTCGTTCATCATCACGAACATGGCGTTGAGGCCCCGGTTCTCCTCGCCGATGAGGTAGCCCTTCGCGCCGTCGTAATTCATCACGCAAGTCGCGTTGCCGTGGATGCCCATCTTGTGCTCGATCGAGCCGCAGGAGACGCCGTTGCGTTGGCCGAGCGAGCCGTCGGGATTGACGAGGAGCTTCGGCACGATGAAGAGCGAAATGCCCTTCGTGCCTTGCGGCGCGCCCTCGATGCGGGCGAGCACGAGGTGGATGATGTTCAAGGCGAGATCATGCTCGCCCGATGAGATGAAGATCTTGGCGCCGGAGATCGCATGAGAGCCGTCGCCATTGGGCACGGCCCTCGTCTTGATGAGGCCGAGATCGGTCCCGCATTGGGGCTCGGTGAGGTTCATCGTGCCCGACCATTCGCCCTCGATCATCTTCGGCAAAAAGGTCGATTTCTGCTCGTCCGACCCATGCGCGAGGATCGCCGCGATCGCGCCTTGCGTGAGGCCCGGATACATCGAGAGCGCGAGATTGGCGGCCGAGAGATACTCTCCCATGATCGAGGTGAGCGTCATCGGCAGGCCTTGCCCGCCATAGGCCGCCGGCGCCGAAAGGCCGATCCAGCCGCCCTCGCGGAAGGCGTCATAGGCCGCCTTGAAGCCCTTCGGCGTCGTCACGCGCCCATCCTCGTGACGCGTGCAGCCTTCGAGATCGCCGCTGCGGTTGAGCGGCTGGAAGACCTCCTCGGCGAGCTTTCCGGCCTCGGCGAGAACGGCCTCCACCACGTCAAGCGGTGCATCCGCGAAGCCGGCGAGATTGCCGAGCCGCTCATAGCCGAGCACGTCGCGCAGGAGGAAAAGCGTATCCTCGACCGGAGCCTTGTAGCTGGGCATCGCACCTCTCCCGCGGCCGCCGAACTCTCCCCATGAGGAGATAGTTCATATGTGAACCATTTACAATCCCGGAGCGGAGCGGCCATCCGGGCCGGGATCACGAAGTAAGGCGATCGCTGAAATTAACAAATCTCCACGCATATTAACGGGGTATTTACCATGGAACGAGAAATTCGAACTTGGAACCGTCGCTGCGCCGGGCGTCGATCTTCGCGTGAAGCATTCACGATGAGGCCGGCAGCGCGAATTGGGAAGGGTTCGAGCCGTGGTGAGCCGCTACACCAGAAGCCGCCAGGCGCGCATGCATGACGATCCGCGCGATGCCGAGCTCGAGCACGATGCCGACTTCGCCGAGGATCTCGACGCTCAGGCGCTCATCGCCGCGGCGGTGGCCGAAGCGAGACGCTATGTGCGGCGCAACGAGCTGAGGACCAACTCCGCGCTCGATGCGATCTCCGACTGGATCGAAAAGAGCGAGATGCGCCACGCCGACGAGGCAAAGCGCCTTTCTTCCTCGCAAGAGCGCGTGGCTTCCGCCATGCGCGACGCGCTCGATCTGATGACCGGACGGCTCAACCACATCGAAAAGCTCGTCGCGGAAGCGCCCGTGAAAGCCTTCGTGCCGATTCGCGACGCGCTCGGCCGCCTCGACGAGCGCATCAGCGTCATGGAAAGCCAGCACAGCGCGGACGAGCGCAATTCCCAGGAAATCTCTTCGCACCAAGAACTTGCCTCGCTCCAAGAGTTTTCGTCGCTCATGGAAAGCCTTGGCCAGCGGGTGGCAGGCGTTGTCGAGAAGATCGACGAGCTTGCCGACGCTCGCGATAATCCCACCATACGCGGGGAGCGAATCGCCAGCATCGAGGCGAAGCTCGGCTCGATCCTTCAGCAATTGTCGCGCCCGACCGCCACCGGCGAGAAGAGCGCTTCCGCCTCGGCTTCTCGCCCCGCGGCAGCGCCCACTGCAAGCGCCCCCGCCGGAGCGCAAGTGGCCGGCGTGAGAAGCACGGGAGGGCTCGACGCATCGGCCGAAGACGCCAATCGCAGGCAGGAGATGCCCGGCGGGCAGCCGTTTCCGGCGCGCGCTTCCGGTCCGACGGAAGCCAACGCCAGCATCGCCAATCTGCGCGCCGAGCTCGGCGCGCTTGCCGCCCAATTGCAGCGACTCGAGAAGGGGCAGGTCGATCCGCGGGTGCTGAGCGAGCTTCTGAGCACGGCGAGCGAAGTGCGCCGCCTGCTCGCCGATCCCGCCATGCCCCGCCTCGCCGCCGCGATCGAGCAAGGCGTCGCGGCGCTCACCAGGCGGATCGACGCCTTGACGACGAAGCTCGCCGATCGCGATGAGGTCGCAGCCCTCACGGGCGCGCTCCGCGAGATCAACGCCAAACTATCGCGACCGTCATCCTCGGATGGCGTCGAGCGGCGTATCGAGGCATTATCCGCCAAGATCGACCAGGTGATGCGCGAGCCCCTCACCTTGGTCGGCCGGCACCTCGCTGATCTCTCCTCACGGCTTCCCGCCGCCGGCAATGGTGCGGTTTCAAACGCTGTGGCCGCGCAGACCAGCGCGCTTGCCAAGATCAGCGAGCGATTAGACAAGGTCTCGGCGAAGCTCGATCAGGCGCCGCGCGGCATGGATGGCACCGCCCTGAACGAACTTCACGCGCGCCTCCATGACGTCGCGCAATCGGTAGAGCGATCGGCCGCCAAGACGCCGGAAGCTCTGGATCGCCTGTTGCGCCAGGTCGTCGCGAGCTTGCAAGGCACGAAACAGGCTGATCCCGCGCTGAGCGCCGTGCAGGCGCTCGAGCGCCAGATCGCCGCATTGGCAGAGCGCCTCGGCGATCCTCAATCGGCAAGCGCGATCAACGCTCTTGGGCGCAGCATCGCGAAACTCTCCGATGATCTTGCCGAAACCAGAACGGCGGCCATGAAGGCGGCGCAAGCGGCAGCCTCCGACGCCGCGGCGCAAGCGACCTCGGCGTCGCACCAGCAGCGGGTGCCGGCGGAGCGTGAATTGCATTCTACGCTCCTCGATATGAACGGAACGCTCGAGCGGATCATGGGGAGCCTCGCCAATCTGGAGGGCGAGGCGCGGCCGGCCTCGGTTGCTCGCTTCTCTTCGGCCTCCGAGCGGCCTGCGGAAACGGCGCCCGCATGGGACCAGACGGAGGCGGAAGATCTCGGCCCGGAGCGCGGTGAGGAAGGATTTCATGCGAAGGAGCCCGGCGAGGCTCAAGCCGAAGTCGGCGCCTTTGAAGCCGCGGCCCTCGAAGCTGCTCGCAACGCCGCCGAGCGCGCGGCGCAACGCGAGAGTGGGATGCCCGCCGCCCCGGCGCAGCCGGCGCCGGGCGATGAGCCCTTGGAGCCTGGATCGGGCCGGCCGCCCGTGAGCCCACCGACACTCCCGAACCGCGCCATCGATGAGCTCATCCTCGGCTCGTCCGGTGACCCGCGCACGCCGACGAGCGAGAAAGCGGGATCGAGCGGCAGCGGCAGCGCGATGAGCGCACAGGCGCTGATCGCCGCGGCAAGGCGAGCGGCCGCTCAGAGCGCCGCGGGTGCGACCTCCAACACGAGCTCGGCGCGCGGCGGTTCGGGCGGCGCGCCGCTCAGTCTCGGCGGCGGCGTCAAGCGCAAACCGATTCTTCTTGCCTTGATCGGGTTGATCGCAGCCTTCAGCGCGGTCGGCGCCGGCAGGCTCCTTCTCGGGAACTGGCCCCTCAGCCTGGATCGGCCCGAGCTGCCGCTTTCGCATCTCGTGCCGCAAAGCGAGAGATCATCGGGTCTTCCTCCGCGCGCCTCAGCGGCCTTGGCGAAGTTGAAGCAGGTATTGGCCGCCCATCGCGGAAAGGAAGATCTGTCGAAACCCGCCAATGACGTGACGGGCAGCATCGCTGCTGCCTCGATCCCCGCGCGCGACGCGGCGCCGGCGCCAGCACCAAGCAAACCCGCCGAAACCGGCGTGACGACAGCCACGCAATCGCCCGGTGCCGCAAGCGGAGGCGACATCGTCACGCGGCTCAAGGGGGCGGCCAACGCCGACGACCCGATCGCCGAATACGAGCTTGCATCGCGGCTTTATGACGGCAACGGACTGCCGCGCGATCAGCAAGCGGCGGCCAAGCTCTTCCTGCGCGCCGCCAACCAGGGGCTCGCGCCGGCCCAATACCGCATCGCCAATATCTACGAGACCGGCACCGGCATGCCGCAGGACCTTTCGAGCGCCAGAACCTGGGCCGAGAAGGCAGCCGATCGCGGCAACGTCAAGGCGATGCACAACGTCGGCGTCTACTTGGCGCAAGGGATCCAGGGCAAGCCGGATTATGCAACCGCGGCCACCTGGTTCAGGAAGGCCGCCGAGCGGGATTTGCGCGACAGTCAATTCAACCTCGGCGTTCTCATCGTGCGTGGGTTGGGCACGCCCAAGGATTACAAGACCGCCTATTTCTGGCTCGCGCTCGCGGCTCGCGCCGGCGATACGGAGAGCGCCGCGAAGCGCGACGAGGTCGGGCGCTATCTCACGAACGCCGAGCTCGACGAAGCGAAGACGATGGTCGCGAATTTCAAGCCCGTCGAGATCGATCACGCGGCAAATGACGTGGATTTGAAGGACATCAAATGGGAGCGCGTCACGCCGGCCGCGAACGAGGCCGACGCCGCGAAGACGAAGAAGCTCTGACCCCGGCCGAACGACGAGCCTCGGTTTTCGGCGAATTCCTCATTTTTGCCGATCAGGCCTCAGCCTCTTGGCGGAGCATGATCTTTTTGCAAAAGCGGTTTCCACTTTTCGGGATGATGCTCTAAACCTCCCCGCCGCGGAGAGAGCCGCAAAGAGGGAGGAGCTTCATGACGGCCCCTATCGATCGGCGCAGTGTCGTTGGCGGGCTCGCCGCGGGCGCGATGCTGGCGCCTCGCGGCGCGCGCGCTGCGTTGCCGCCCCTGCCCAAGGCGCCGGTCGCGCTCAGCATCATCGATGTCGGCGGCGCGCTCGCCTTGTTGCAAGCCGGGTTCGATGCCTACAAAGCCGAGAAGCCGAACCTCGTCTCGAAACTCACCTATGTGAAGGCGCCCGCGCCCGAGCTCGCCGGCAAGATCAAGGCGCAACAGGATGCCGGGAAGAGCGACCTCGATCTCGTGCTCACAAGCTCGGACGCTCTTTCGGCCGGACTCGAGCTTGGGCTTTGGGCGAAGATCTTCCCCGACTTCCAGGACGCCTTCCCCGGTATCGAAGCAAATTATGAGCCCACCGCGCTCGAGCTCTTCAAGGCGCAAGCGCAAGGCTATGGCGTCGTCTGCGCCTATTATCCTTCGGGCCCCCTCCTCGAATATGCGCCCGAGCGCGTGAAAGGCGTGCCGAGGACGGCCGCCGAGCTTCTCGCCTGGGCGAAAGCCAACCCCAATCGCTTCATGTATGCGCGCCCGGCAAATTCCGGCCCCGGCAAATCCTTCCTCATGGGGCTTCCCTATCTCCTGGGTGACAAGGACCCCAAGGACCCGATGATGGGGTGGGACAAGACCTGGGATTATCTCAAGGAGCTCAGCGCCGCGATCGAGTATTATCCGACCGGAACGGGCGTGACGATGAAGGAATTCGGCGAAGGCTCGCGCGATATCATCGTGTCAACGACCGGCTGGGACATCAATCCGCGCTATCTCGGCATCGTGCCGAAGAGCGCCGCGATCGGCACGCTCCAAGGCTTCCACTGGGTGTCCGACGCTTTCTTCATGGCGGTGCCTAAGGGCGTGCCGCAGGACCGCTTCGCCGTCCTCCTCGATCTCATGGCCTATATGCTCACGCCCAAAATCCAGGCTTTGACCTATGACGAGGGCTATCTTTATCCCGGGCCGGCGGTGAAGAACGTGCCGCTCTCGATGGCGCCGCAGAAGAGCCAGGACATCATCGCCGAATTCGGCCGTCCCGAATATGCGAAGCTGATCGCCGAGAACCCGATCGAGCTTTCGCTCACGCCCGACAAGCTCGTGCTTGCCTTTCGCCGCTGGGATGAGGAGGTGGGCTCGAAGAAGGCAAAATGAGCGTTGCCCGAGGGCGGGCCGTCATAGGCCTGATGCATACTCTAACGGCGGTTAAATGAATCCGCGCTCATAACCGGACGGGCACGCCACTCCCTTCATCTCGAATATGGTGGCCTCGAAGGCTTCCCTCGCGCTGCGGCGCGCGCTCTCTGGCGTGCAGCGACGCTATGCGGGTGTCATCCACGCGAGGCACCGGCGCACCGGCCATTCTTGCAGGGCCGTTTCGGCTCGGTCGCCATGGACGAGGATCACCTCACGTCCGCGTTGCGCCATGTGTCGCTCGATCCGGTGCGCTCGTGAGCCCTTGTCGTCCGCGCGCAGGACTGGCGCTGGTGGAGCACGCGTTGCGCATCTCACTGGCAAGGACGATGGAATCACTGCACGTACGCCTTTGCACCTGCGCTTCCCGCGCTTTGCGGCCTTGCTCGCCCTGGAGGCGGACGTGGATATGTTTGTGCGCCCGCGCCGCCGAGAGCATTGGTAGGCCGCTCGGAGACGATCGATTTTGGGTCCGCACCAAGCGCTCAACAAGCCGGAGCCTCAACGGGGGCTTGATTAACCAGATGTCGCCAGGGCTTT
This sequence comes from Beijerinckiaceae bacterium, assembly GCA_035949255.1. Classification (GTDB taxonomy): domain Bacteria; phylum Pseudomonadota; class Alphaproteobacteria; order Rhizobiales; family Beijerinckiaceae; genus GAS188. The sequence goes on from DASZIL010000097.1 coordinate 35,409, forward strand.
GCCTTCTTTCATTGTTTCTCGCTGGTGATGAGGCGGGCACCACGCTCGAATGTAAAATACGCCCAGAGCCAGTCGAGCATCACAGCCAAGCGATTGCGGAACCCAAGCAGCAGCAAAACGTGAACGGCACCCCAAAGCAGCCAGGCAAGCCGGCCACTCAATTGGATGCGGCCGAATTGAGCAACCGCCACCTTACGCCCGATCGTCGCGAGATTGCCGTAGTTGCGAAAGCGGAAAGGCGGCGGCTCAGTTCTACCCAGCGCCCGCGCAGCGATAAGCTGACCGACATGGGCGCCTTGTTGCTTAGCGACTGAGGCATTGCCAGGGAGAGGCTTACCATCGATGCCAGGGACGGCGGCAGTATCGCCAATTACAAAGATCTCGGGGTAACCGGGCAAAGTCAGATCTCGGCCGACAATGACGCGCCCGACGCGATCCATTTCGGCATCAAGCCATTTTGCGGCGGGCGAGGCTGCCACGCCAGCGGCCCAAATTATAGTGCGAGCCTCGATACGCTGGGAATCGACAAGAACGCCGCCCGTATCACATTCGGTCACCGGGTGTCCCAGCCGGACCTCGACGCCGAGCTTCTCCAAGGCCCTCTTTGCAAAATCCGAAAGTGCCTCCGGAAAGCTCGAGAGAATGCGCTTGTTCGATTCGATCAAGATAATGCGAGATGAGCGCGGATCGACCTGACGGAAATCTCTAGCTAGTGCCACTCTCGCGAGTTCGGCGATCGCACCTGCAAGTTCAACCCCCGTCGGACCACCGCCGATAATAACGAAGTTGAGCAATCGGCGGCGTTCCTCAGCATCATCAGTCGTCTCCGCCTCCTCAAACGCCAGCAGAATGCGATGGCGAAGCTTGGTCGCATCGTCTATTTTCTTGAGACTAGGCGCCACATGTTCCCAACTGTCATGACCGAAGTAACCGTGCCGAGCGCCGGTTGCAACAATCAGCGTATCATACTCCACCCGTCGACCTTCGACTTCGACCGCACCCGTCGTTTTATCGATCGCGTCGACGCGTCCTAGCAAGACCTGGGTATTCTTTTGATGCCGGAGGATCGAACGGATTGGCGTTGCGATATCCGCTGGTGATAGGCCAGCGGTCGCCACTTGATAAAGGAGTGGCTGGAACAGATGATAATTGCGCCGGTCAACAACTGTGACGTCGACCGGTGCCTTTGCTAAGGCCCTCGCCGCAGCCAGACCAGCAAACCCGGCACCTAGGATGACGACCCTTGGGCGCAAGCCCCGCAGTCCTCCGCCTTTTCTCAGCACTCCCATTTCTGTTGTAAGCGGCAGTCTAATTGCGACGTTCATGGCATATAATCTCCAATCAAAGGATCTGGTCTTGCCGGCAGCAGGCTCGTTCCAAAGGACGAATTCGAGATTGAGGCGCGCGAGCGTTGCTTTGCACTCGCAAGCAAGCTCGGCAGAATTGCCAAGGCTTTCATCCGAGAGGGCGCGCGCGCACTGCCGATCAAGCCAGGTTGGTGCTCTCGGCATCCCCCTTAGTTTGGCGCTTGCCGCCTATAGCTGAATTCGCACTAGGCGCAGCGGCGGGAAACTAGGGGTGCTCCAAAGAAGCGCATTCAAGCCTTCGAAGTGGAAGGGTCCTTTGAGGTCGCCCCGACCTGTTGATACACACCGGCTGTCCGCACCCGCGTGATCATCCGTGGCGCAAACTTCCGCCGGCTCGAACCTGTGCCAACCGATTTCCAGCACGTCCCCTCTGATATGGAAATCTCCATGTGCCGTGACGATGCTGCCGGCTAATGGATATTGCTCGATCACGTGGCCATTTGGCATGAAGGCGAACTTCATGCAGCCTTTTGTGGGTTCGCAGTGCTGCCAGGCGCTGATGAGAGAGATCTCAGCGTGCGCGGCAGGAGCCTTTTCGCATATGATCGCGAGTATGGCTGCGCAGCTACAACTTACAATGCGACCCATGATGTCCTCCGGTCGAATGGTGCAACGAAGCGGGTGTCTAGCCTGTACTACTTGCCAACAGCTGTTTTTATTCCGTTGCCCGCACAGTAAAAATGGAGTTATTCAATAATTAGAAAGCGTCTCTTCGACGTTATTTAGTTTAGGTTAGTCCTCGGTCATCGTCTGTTCAATCGATTAAGAGTTTCGATGGCGTGACGATACCCCGCTTCGATCACGCGATCGCAGGCCCCCCAGTCAAGCAGATCGATGTTACCGAGTGGCGGCTTGAACAATATGTCGGCTTGGGCGCGCGCCGCTCTCCCTAGGGCCTCGCTTCCAACAGTGACGGTCCGCATGAGCAAGTCTACAATCGGAGGAATCTTTCGACTCCCGCACAGAATCCGCCAAAACGAAAATCCGCCGGCATCACGTTCGCTAATCGGCATGAGCGCCGAATCACTAGCTGCGTCCACAGCAATGACCATGCCGCGCTCTGAGCCCATGACATCGACCGGCAGCCAATTCATCACTCCGCCGTCGACGTGGGCTTCCCCGGCAATCATCACGGGAGGAAGCAAACCCGGGATGGAGGCGCTCGCCTGCAAGGCTTGCGTCAAGGTTCCATGGCGATGCACCGTCAATGTTCCCGCCGAGAGATTTGTTGAGACGCAGAAATAAGGTCGCCAAAGGTTCTCAATATGGATGGAGCCGAACTGCTCCTTCAAAAGGCGCACCAGCTTTTGACCCTTTGTGAGGGCAAGAAACGGAATGGTATAATCGTTGACCGGATTTGATTTGGCGAACGCGTGCCGCAGTCGCTCCTTGATCTCAAAGTCATCCCATTCGAGCGCGACGGCCGCCCCGATGATCGCTCCCATGCTGCACCCGCCAATCAAGTCGATCGGAATTTTCGCCTCGCGTAAGGCTCTGACAACCCCTAAATGCGCGAAACCACGCGCACCTCCCGAGCTGAGTACCAGGCCGACCGCCGCACCTCGCAGCAGCCTGGCCAGCCGGGCCACGTCCTCCGCGTTGTAACGCCGAATGTGGCAGATGACGTCAAGGCGCAGTCGTTCGCGCCAACGCTCAGCGGCTCGGCCGCTAATAGCACCCGTGTCGTGCAGCAAAGCGAGGTCAAGGGGTTGCCGCAGTTGACTAAGCTGATCGGCCAGCCATTTTGATGGCGCATCACGTGAGGCCGAGGACGCAATGAGCAGCACTCGGTCGGCCTGCCGCAAACAGAGCTTGGTCCAGGCGTCGTCCGACGGTTCGGCGCAATAGAGTACCAAATCGCTACCGGTTTCCGCGGCATCAAACCACTCGGACGTGTGAGCGGCCGATTCATGATCAAGCAGCAACGCTCGGTGCCCGTCGTCCAAGAGCCTGCTGGCAAGATTATGAGCAACGCCGTAGTGATCCGCGTCGGGGCCGAGAGGAACGATGGCAACGGTCCGAACCGGCACCTGCCCGTCAAGATGATGAGTCGTGTCGCGTAAGCGCTTTGAAAGCAGCGACGTCAAAGCGAGCATCGATTTGGGATGTCGCTCCACGAGCCGCTCGTATGAGAGCCTGTCAAGGCGCAACAACTCAGTGTCCCGGACCGCCTCGACGGTCGCCGAACGCAATCCACCGTCGAGAAGCGCCATCTCTCCGACTATTTCGCCCGACCGGATCCGCGCGACCAGCATATCGCGGCCGTTGCTGCCTCGGACAGTTACCGCGAGGGAGCCGGCGATGACGATGTAGAGTGCATCCGCGAAATCATTCTCGCGAAACAATGTCTCGCCGCCTGCGACACATATTCTCACGAGCTCCGCTTCTAGTGCTGCGAGCGAAATCGGATCCAGCGTACGAAGTAAGGCGAATGAGGAGAGTTCTCCCCCTTTAGCTAATCCAATGTCCCTTGATTCGCTCTCGCCTATGATTGGCGGCCCGGACGCTGACCTTGAGCCGGCGGACCGCGATTCAGCGATGTCGATGGGGGGTGGATATGGATTGCTGGTCGCGACCGATCGCATGGTTGTCCTTGAGGCTCCTTCGCCCGAAAGAAACCAGCAGAGTTACGGACTTATTCCCAGCTTTGATCCGGCTCACGAAACATTGATGAAAACTAGCGCTGTCATTATCAATATTTGTTGAGCCGATCACGAGTCAGGAATATATCTGCTTGTCTGTTGGTCCTGTCGCTTGAAGCAGGCACGCTTCGCATAGGAGACCGACATGACCCATCAAATCCACGACACTTCCGGAAGCACGGCCCGTGGCAACCGTCATCGCGTACTGACGCTCGCCTCCGCCCTGTTGTTCAGTGCTGGAGCCATCATGGGTTCCCTTCCTGCTCTTGCGGGTGACAACAATGCAGAAAATTCCGCGGGCGAAGGAAGTTTTGACCACTCGGGCATTTATTCATTTCTTCTGGCACCTCATGGCGATTTCACTGGTACCTCCGCTACCAGTACAGCGGATCGACGCCTTTCTTATCTTGCAGTCCCGGGACGAGTTCCGCTCAAATTTCGATCTGGCCGATCGGTGCGCGGAAACTGACCAAGTCATTGTCTAACGTCGCAAATGGCTACCACTGCGATCGACTCACCGCTGGCTTAGCGGCACGACGAGGGCGGCCTGACGCCGCCCCGAATTCTGACGCTCATTGGTTGTCCAAGGGGCAAGCAAATGACGATTCGCATCACGCCCGTTGAAGCCCGCAGTGGCGAATTGCAGGGCATCCTGCTGCCTATTCTCCTCTGTGGCCTCGCGCTCGTTATCCTTGGAATGATCTCGTTGTTCGCATTAAAGGCATGAGCGCGATGCTAAATCATTAGCTCAGTTGGGGCGTGGCTTCGTCAGGATGAAGTCTCTGAGCACGCTGACTAGCCATCCCAACGCCGATAAGGATCGAGCCGCAGGGATTGCTTGTGATATCTTGGGCGCCGGACAAGAATTTCGTATCCGTGGCATCGCGTATAAACTGGATACCGCAGAGTTTGCGGGCGCTTGCGCTTCGCATCGGCCTTCTTCCATGACTGAACAAGTATTATCGACATCGTCACTGGATCAAATTAGAAACGCGATGCAGTTGTGATGGAATAAATAGCCGGAATTTCTGGAATTTCGGAGCAGAATTTCGATGGAATTTCGATGACAGTGCACTTAATTATTCCTGCGTCGGGACGAGAAAGAGCGCCGCGATCGGCACGCTCCAGGGCTTCCACCGGGTGTCCGACTTCCATCCGGGGCCGGCGGTGAAGAACGTGCCGCTCTCCATCGCGCCGTGGAAGAGCCAGGACATCATCGCCGAATTCGGCCGTTCCGAATATGCGAAGCCGATCGCCGAATCCGATGGAGCTTTCGCTCGCGCCCGACAAGCTCGTGCTCGCCTTTCGCCGCTGGGATGAAGAGGTGGACTCCAAGAAGGCGAAATGAGCTTTGCGCGAGGTGGCCATCCCAGAGCATGCTGGCTTTATGACGGCATCGCCGTCATGCTAACTGGACAGACGCCATTGACCCGCCAGACGTTATCAACCCGACAGACCTTTGGCGTCTTCGGCGAAGACCCGACAGCTTACGCCTCGCCCTCCGTCTCGAAGATCGCGGCCTCGAAGGCTTCCCTCGCCCCCTTTCCCGCCCAGACCACGAATTGGAAGGCTTGGTAGAAGCGGTCGCAGGCCTCGGTCGCGCTCTCGAGAAGCGCGGCGCATTGGCGCCCGCTGGCCCTGGCCCCACCGGCGAGCACGAGAGCATGGCGGAACATCACCACGTGCTCACGGTTCCATAAATCGAAATGGCCGACCCAGAGCTGTTCGTTGATCAGCGAGATGAGGTTCAACACCTCGGCTCGCCGCCTTTCCGGCACCTTGAGGTCGAAGGCGCAAGCGACATGCACGGCCTCGACATCCTCGAGCCAGGTGAAGGCCACGTGGTATTCGGCCAAGACTCCGGCCGTGGAGATGGCGATCTCGTCCTCATGATCCCGGTCGAAGGCGAAATCATGCTCGGCCGCGAGTTGCTCCACGACATCGAGGGGGTGCTCGGCTCTCGCGGTTTCGGCCTGGACGATCTGCATGATGAAGGGCCTCCAGCCGGCGACAATCGCTTCGTGCAACGCAACGCCCGCTACGCCGGGCGGCCGCGGCTCGTCGCGAATCGCCCTTGGCCTAACTATACCGAATGCGAGGGTTGAAGCCCAACTGACAAGCCAGAGGAAAGGGGGCGAAATCCCGACAGGGTTTTCAAGCCCTTGCGCCCCTCTTCAGGCGATCACACGTTCGCCGGGTCAGCCTTTGTCCCCAAGTTTCGCTTCGAGCGCGGCGATGCGCGCCGAAAGCCGTTCGTTTTCCTCGCGCGCCTTCACGGCCATCTCGCGAGCGGCTTCGAATTCCTCACGAGTCACGAGGTCCATGCCGGCGAGCAAGCGCTCCATGCGGGCCTTTAGGAAGTCCTCGACCTCGCGCCTCGCTCCGTCCGCCATGCCTGCGGCATTTTGCATCAGCTTCGCGAGATCATCGAAGAAGCGGTTTTGCGGGCTCGACATGATGGGCTCCTTAAGGCTCGAGAGCTTGCAAGAACAGCGGCGACCGGCTCGCTTAATGCCGGACGCGCTCGAATTGAGCGGGACTTCCGCCTCTTCCAACCTCTTATCGAATCCCTTTCGATCCGGTTCCGAATTCGAACACAAGCATTTTTGCACGCGCCCGCCTTCGCCGCGAGAGCTTGACGCTATGGCACGGCCGGCGCAATTGCCGGATCGAAAGGAAAAATATGCCGCTCTTCGTCATACCCTATCCGATGATCTCGCCGATTCTCGTCGAGATCGGCCCCTTCGCGCTGCGCTGGTACGCGCTCGCCTATGTGGCCGGGCTCGTCGCGGGCTGGTGGCTCGCCAAGCGCATCGTCAGCGACGACCGGCTCTGGGGCGTGCGTCCCCATCCGACGCCTGCCGATATCGATGATCTCATCGTCTATGCGGCGCTCGGTGTCGTCCTCGGCGGGCGCATCGCCTATGTGCTTTTCTACAATCTCAATCTCTATCTCGAGCACCCTTCGGAAATCTTCACCGTTTGGCGCGGCGGCATGTCCTTCCACGGCGGGCTCATCGGCTGCATGCTGGCGATGGCGCTTCTCGCCCGCTCGCGTGGGCTTGCGGTGCTCGCCTTCTACGACACGGTCGCGGCGGTGGTGCCGATCGGCCTCTTCCTCGGGCGCCTCGCGAATTTCGTGAACGGCGAGCTTTGGGGCCGCGTCAGCGACGTCCCCTGGGCGATGGTCTTTCCCAATGGCGGCCCGCAGCCGCGCCATCCGAGCCAGCTTTACGAAGCGGGGCTCGAAGGGATTGTGCTTTTCATCGTCCTCATGATCGCGGTGCGAAGCGGCGGCTTGCGCCGCGCGGGGCTCCTCTCCGGGCTCTTCGGCCTTGGCTACGGGCTCTCCCGCATCGCGGTCGAATTCCTGCGCGAGCCGGATGCTCAGCTCGGCTACCTCTATGGCGGCTGGCTCACGATGGGCATGCTGCTCTCGCTGCCCGTCGCAGCCGCGGGCGCAGCGCTTCTCTGGCATGCTTCAAGGGAGAAACCCGCGCCGCTCGCGAGCGGAAGCGGGGCCAAGGCGAGCTGAAGGGCGCGTCAAAGGCCGATGTCCTTACGCCGCGAGATTGCCGAGCTGATCGCCACGGAAGGCCCGATCAGCGTGGAGCGCTTTATGGCGCTCGCGCTCTCCCATCCGCGGCACGGCTATTATCGCTCGCGCGATCCCTTAGGCGCGGAAGGCGATTTCGTCACCGCGCCTGAAATATCGCAGATGTTCGGCGAGCTGATCGGCCTCTGGGCCGTCGATTGCTGGGCCAGAATGGGTGAGCCGGAGCGGCTCGCCCTCATCGAGCTGGGCCCCGGGCGCGGCACGCTGATGGCCGATGCCTTGCGTGCCGCGCGCCTCTCGCCCCGCTTCCTTGCCGCATTGAGCATTCACCTCGTCGAGACGAGCGAAATCTTGCGCGTAAAGCAACGCGAAACGCTCGGGCACGCCAAAACAGCGGCCGTGCCGATCGCTTGGCATACCCGCTTTGCCGAAATCCCCGAAGGGCCCTTCATCCTCGTCGCGAATGAATTTTTCGATGCTCTCCCTATTCGCCAATATCTGCGCGACGCGAAGGGGTGGCGCGAGCGTCTGGTGGGCCTCGACGATGAAGGCGGGCTTGCCTTCGGCCTCTCCGCCGATGTCGAAGCGGCGCTTCGCCTCGTCGCCCCGCAAGGCGCGGTTCTCGAGATCTGCCCCCATGGCCTCGCTCTCGCACGCGAGATCGCCGCGCGGCTCATCTTTGCCGGCGGGGCGGCCCTCCTCATCGATTACGGCCATTCGCGGCAAGGGTTCGGCGACACGCTCCAGGCCGTGCGGCGGCATGAATTCGCCGATCCGCTCGAAGCACCTGGCGAGGCCGACCTTACGGCCCATGTCGATTTCGCCGCGCTCGGCCGGGTCGCCCGCGACGCGGGAGCGGCGCTGCATGGCCCGGTGACTCAAGGCGCCCTCCTGCGCGCACTCGGCATCGAGGCCCGCGCGCAAAGGCTGAAGGCAGGCGCCACCACAATTCAGACGGCCGCGATCGATGCCGCGCTCGCGCGACTC
>DASZIL010000098.1:0-2366 GCA_035949255.1 Beijerinckiaceae bacterium
GGAAGCTTTTGCGCACCGGCTCGGCCAATTTCACCTATTCGGGGTTGAAGCGCGAGGACGACGACCTCGTCGTCATCCGCGATCCGGCGGCGATCGCCGCCTTCGCCGAGAGCTTCGAGGCGATGTGGCGGCGCGCGGGCAACATGTCGGAAGCGGTCGACGCTTCGCGGTTCTGATGTCCTGGGGTTGGGTCGAGACGCCGACCACATGCCCCCTTTGCGCAAACTCTATGGCATCGCTCGGCGCAAGCGCTATGATCGGCGTCCCGCACCTTCAAACCCCACATCAGGCTCCACTTTCATGACTCATGTCATCCACCGCAATCTTCGCACCGAGGTTCCGACCGCCGTCGCCGGAGACGGGCCCTACATCATCGACCGGGAGGGCAAGCGCTATCTCGATGCGAGCGGGGGTGCGGCCGTCTCCTGCCTCGGTCATTCGGACCGGGAGGTGACCGCGGCCATCGGCGCGCAGCTCGAACGCATCCCTTACGCGCACACCGGCTTTTTCAGCACCGAGCCCGCCGAGGAGCTCGCCGCCTTCCTCGCCTCCAAGGCGCCCGCCAATCTCGGCAATTGCTATTTCGTGTCGGGCGGGTCGGAGGCGATCGAATCGGCGCTGAAGATCGCCCGCCAATATTTCGTCGAGCGCGGCGAGAGCGAACGCCATCACATCATCGCGAGACGCCAATCCTATCACGGCAACACGCTCGCGGCGCTCGCCGCCGGCGGCAATATGTGGCGGCGCCAGCAATATCTGCCCCTCTTGATCGAGACGCATCACATCTCGCCTTGCTACGAATATCGCGGCAGGCGCGCCGACGAGAGCCAGGAGGAATATGGAGCGCGCGTCGCCGACGAGCTCGAACAGAAGATCGAGGAGCTCGGCCCGTCCTCGGTGATGGCCTTCATCGCCGAGCCGGTGGTCGGCGCGACGCTCGGCGCGGTGCCCTCCGTGCCTGGCTATTTCAAGCGCATCCGCGAGATTTGCGATCGGCACGGCGTGCTCCTCATCCTCGACGAGGTGATGTGCGGCATGGGGCGTTGCGGCACGCGCTTCGCCTTCGAGCAGGAGGGCATCGTTCCCGACATCGTCTGCGTGGCGAAGGGGCTCGGCGCCGGCTATCAGCCGATCGGCGCCATGATGGTCGCGGACCGCATCGTCGACGCCATTCGCGAGGGCACGGGCTTCTTCCAGCATGGCTACACCTATATCGGCCACGCGACCGCCTGCGCCGGCGCGCTCGCCGTGCAGAAGGTGATCGAGAAGCGCGGCCTCCTGAAGCGCGTGAGCCCGCTCGGCACCGAGCTCAAGTCACGGCTCGAGGCGCGTTTCGGCAACCACCCCTTCGTCGGCGACATTCGCGGGCGCGGCCTGTTCATCGGCATCGAGCTCGTCGAGGACCGCATGACGAAGGAGCCTTTCGATCCCGCGCTCGCCGTCAACGGCAAGATCAAGGCGGCCGCCATGGAGCAAGGGCTCATGTGCTACCCGATGGGCGGCACGATCGACGGCAAGCGCGGCGATCACATCGTGATCGCGCCGCCTTACATCATCGAGGAAGGCCATATCGACGAGATCGTCGAGAAGCTTTCGACGGCCTTCGATCGCGCCTTGCCGGCCGGCGCCTGACAACCACCGGATCGAGATCATGGCTACTCCCAAGGGGCTCGAAGGCGGGCTCACGAATTACGGCGACCCGGCGTTCTCGGCCTATCTGCGCCGCTCCTTCGCGCGTTCGATGGGGTATTCGCGCGAATTGCTCGGCAAGCCGATCATCGGCATCACGGCGACCGCGAGCGGCTTCAACAATTGCCATCGCGGCGTTCCCGAGCTGATCGAGGCGGTGAAGCGCGGCGTGCTGGCCGCCGGCGGGCTGCCGCTCGAGTTTCCGGTGATCTCGCTCGGCGAGGTCTTCCTGAACCCGACGAGCATGATGTTCCGCAACCTCATGGCGATGTGCGTCGAGGAGATGATCCGCGCCCAGCCCATGGACGCCGTCGTGCTCGTCGGCGGATGCGACAAGACGCTGCCGGCGCTCGTGATGGGGGCGGCCTCGGCGCGCAAGCCCGCGATCGTGCTCGCCACCGGCCCGATGATGACCTCGCGCTACCGCGGCGAGCGGCTCGGCGCCTGCACGGATTGCCGCCGCTTCTGGGCGCGCTATCGAGCCGGCGAGGTGAGCGACGCCAATCTCGAGCGCATCGAGCGGGGGCTCGCGACCACGGAAGGCACCTGCGCCGTGATGGGAACGGCGAGCACGATGGCGATCCTGTGCGAGACGCTCGGCCTCATGCTTCCGGGCACGGCGGCGATCCCGGCCGTGCATGCGGACCGGCTGCGCGCGGCGGAAGCCACGGGCACCG
>DASZIL010000099.1:0-6535 GCA_035949255.1 Beijerinckiaceae bacterium
GGCCTGGCGACATCCGCCAAAGCTTTTTTGCGCGAGCGCCACCCCGAGTTCGTCCAAGCCGCCCTTAAAATGCGAAGGGATGGTCCTCGATTGGACGCCCAGCGCTTTGGCGAGAGCCCTCATCGAGAGGCCACCCCGCCAGCGTGAAGCAGGCGCACCGCCTTTGCCGAAATGATGTCGCGCGTGAGTCCGGCTCGCTGACCGCGGCCCCATTTCTTCGCTTGCGGTCGCTTTATTATTTTGATCGGCATGACATGCGTTGACAGCCTGCGTTTCCTACCCCGCTAGCTCAACTTGGGGCCGCCTCCAGGGCAGCGACTTATTCCCTGAAATTCCCTGCTCCGAGGCCTAGGGAAATCCAGCCCTGCTAGGGCATTATCCCTCGGAAATTCCGCGGATTACGGTTCCCGTAAGGTCGGTGACTGCCGCAGATCATGCCATTCCCCTGATAAATTCCTTGTAAGCAGGGTAATTTCTTGCCGGAACGGTTTTCATTGGAACCCCGATTTTCGCGCGGAAGGATGCATCAGCCCCACCAGCTTCGGGCTGTCGCATCGGAGTCCTCGTTGTTGAGCGGCGAATCGCCGATCTCGACGATCTCGCAGGAAAGCGAGGGTGGCGCGAGCCTGATCAACGCCTTCGCGACCATTCGCGTGAAGGAGCCTTTGCACAAGCTCCCGACAAGCACCGCAACCTTGAATTGCTTCTCCATCTTCACCTTCGGTGATTGGAAGCGCAGCCGTCACAAGGGTCGCCTGGAGCACCGTCGAAGCTGCCGCGTACAGGAAGCGCCGCGGACGAAGGCCATTGCGCATGCGCGAAAAGCGCGAGCGGTGAGCCGAGGACGAAGGCGCGCATGGCGCATCATGAGGTTTGGCGAGAGGCCCGCGATCAAGCCCGAGCGAGTGCCGCGCGGTGCGGTCTCGACACGTCGCGATGCGAGGAAGCAGCGCGCCGCAAGCGAAGGGAGGAATAGACCATCTGGGCGTTGTGAGTACATCATAATCGACTATGGACGTCGCGCGGGACGAGGCCTTTACTGAATTGCCATCCATGCTCAACGTATGTGGATGGTGATCCAGGTAAACTGATGGGTGTCCCCAGGTCTTCCTCCCTCGGGCACCCCTTTTTCTCTTTGGGGGAGCAGAAATGGTTTCGAAGGATTTCATCAAGCAACTGGCTGGTTATGGCTTGACCACGGCCGAAATCCTTTACCGCCTGCCTGACCATCCGGTCTTTCTACAGAGTTACGTCTGGCAAGACTATGATGTGGCCCCGCGCTTTCCGATGCTTCACGGCTTTCTTGCCTTCTGGAGGACCAAGCTCGAAGGAGATTTGCATTCCGTGCGGGTCGCGCATTCGAAGCTCGTCAAGCCTTTGGAGCTTCGCCTCGTCACAAAGGAATATGCGATCAACTGACGCAAAGATACCATAAACGCCTGAATATCCGGGGTGTGGATGACCCATTATTATGTTCTGCGTTTCGTGCAAAGCTCGGACGGAAAGCTCGTCGCCGCCGAGCGCGAGGAGAAGTTGAGCGGTATGGCAGCCGTGAGCTGCGCTTGCGCTTACGCAACCCAAAAGGGCGGCGCCATCGCCTTCTCGCAGGCCGATGTCCCATCGCGTGACACGCAGCCCTGCCGCATCATCGCCGGCCTCGGCTTGCTTCCCCAAGACCTCGAATCTTACCTCGCGGGTCCGGCCGTCTGACCTGATCGGCCTCGGTCACGTTCGGCCGCCGTGGCTCTGCCTTCGCTCGTCCGCGTGACCGGCCGCAGCGTTCGCGCCGCGCCGGCGTGGGTAGCGAAGAGGGTCACGGCGCGCCGCTTTGCGAATGCAGGAAATTTTCCATGCTTTGCTCTTGGAGCTCCCGCATGCGCACGGACTGGCGCGCTTCCGAATCGCGACGGCGGCTGTTCGCTTCGGCGACGCAATCCTCGAAAGCGCTCGTCGAAGGAGAGAGGCCTTGCGCCGCGCATTCTTCCTTGTCGGACGCGAGCCGGCGCTCCGACGAGATGCAACTCGTGAGACCGGTAAGCGTCACGGCTATTCCCAAGGCCATGAATCTTGCAAAGCGGGGACGGGGAAAGCAGCTTTTCATGAGGGCTTGCGGGCTGGCCCTTTGTCGGAATTCGCCTCGGATGACTGCAGCAGCGTGAGCCGGGCGACTTCGAGGCGAAGCGCCGCATTCTCGTTCTCCAGCGCCTCGATCCTCGCCTTGGCAAACTCCCCATAGTGGGCGGCGGCGGGATCGATGTTTTCCTTGAACCGCACGCCTGCGGCTTTTTCCCTTCTCCATTTGAGCTCGCACGGGTAAATGGCGCTTCGCTGAGGCACCGCGAGCTCGAATTCCCGGGGAAGGGCCGAGGGGCTCTCAAGCTCGAGCTTGGCTCCTGTCGGCGAGATGTCCCTCACGATGCAATCGAGCGTCACGTTCCGATTATAGAACCGGATCGTGGCCCTGAGGAGCGACTTCAAGCGGACGGAATGCCGATCCTTGAGCATGACGGTCGCTATCTTCCTCGATTCGGTCCGTTCGTCCAATCTCGCCCACCACTCGTGAACGAGCGGTTCTCTCAAGATCGAGAGAACAGGGTCGACGGCCAAGCTCAACGGCGGATATTCCGCCACGCCAGGCGGAAGCGACTATAGCTCACGTACCCCGGCACGAAAGACAAGAGTTTGAGCAAGCTGCAGTATGAGGCCCGATGATGCGGGGGGATCCGCGCCTTGCGTGCGGTTCGGGATCAAATCGCCTGAAAGATGGTCGGAGTGATAGGATTTGAACCTACGACCCCCTCGTCCCGAACGAGGTGCTCTACCAGGCTGAGCCACACTCCGACAATGCGCGGTATATAGCTCCGCGCACTCCTTGCGGCAAGTTTGCCTGACGGCTTTCTCGCTTGCCCGCTTTGGCTGCCGGTTCTCCACGACCTCATGGCCTTTATGGAGGAATGGATTTCGCCTATCCGGCGCATGATTGCGCGGCTCCGGCACATGTAGTTTGATCGAGCAAAGTTCATGAAACGCCGAATTCCAGGAAACCCGGCCAGGGAGCAACAGCCATGACGATCAAGCCTTCAGGCTTCATCAGCCGCCGAGAGGTCGCGAAGCTTCTCGGCGCCGGGGGAGCGGCGCTCGCGACAGGCCTTCCCGAGCGCGTCTTCGCGCAAGCCTCGAAGACGACCCTCGTCATCGGCGTCGACATCAGCGATACGATCACGCTCGATCCTGCCCGCCAGGCGCAATACACGCCACCCATGACCTTGACGGCCGCCTACGACATGCTCGTCACCATGGATCCCGGCGATTACATCAATCTGAAGCCCGCGCTCGCCACCGCCTGGACCCGCACGCCCGACCGCAAGGGTTGGCGCTTCACCATCCGCGACGGCGTGAAATTCGCGAGCGGCAATCCAATGACGGTCGATGATGTCAAATGGTCCCTCGACCGCGTGCTCTATCTGGGCGACCAGCCCTCCCAATACATCGCCAATATCGATCACACGGCCATCGTCGACGAGAAGACCGTGGATGTGATCTTGAAGAATCCCGATGAGCCGATCCTGACGATCCTCGCGGCTCCGGGCTTCCCGGTCCTCGACCGCAAGCTCGTCGAGCAGCATGGGGGCGACGGCTCGACCGCCGCCAAGGAGAAAGACAAGGCCACCACCTGGCTCAATGACAATTCGGCGGGCACCGGCGCCTATCGCCTGGTGCGCTGGGAACGCAACGCCCAGATCCAGCTCGTGCGCAACGACAATTTCTGGCGGGGGAAGCCGCCCTTCGAGCGGGTGATCATCCGCCACATCGGCGACAGCGCAGCGCAGCTTCTCGCCGTGCGGCGCGGCGATATCGACATCGCCTTCAACCTCATCCCCGAGCAGGTGGCGACGCTGAAATCCGAGCCGAAGCTGCGCCTCGAGGCGCTCACCAGCCTCGACTTCGTCTATATGGCGCTGACCCAGGAGCCGGAGTTCAACAAGGCGCTCGCCATCAAGGAGGCGCGCCAGGCGATCGGCTACGCCATCGATTACGACGGCATCAAGGACTCGATGCTCGGCGGAGCGGCGCTTCGGCCGGCGCATTTCCTGCCGATCGGCGTCTCGGGCTCGACCGAGGCGATCGCGCGCGAGATCGGCTTTCGCCAGGACCTCGCGAAGTCGAAGGAGCTCCTCGCCAAGGCAGGCCTCCCGGACGGGTTCGAGTTCGAGATCGATTACGGCAACGCCGCGATCGCCGGCATTTCCTATCAGACGCTCGCGCAGAAGCTGCAGGCGGACCTTTCGCGTGTCGGCATCAAGGCAAAGCTCACCCCGATGGATCAGGTGAATGCCCGCACGATGTACACGACCGGCAAGGCGCCTGGCGGCGTGCTCACCTTCTGGAATCCGCCCGCGGTCGAGAATCTGCTTTGGGCCGCCGCCACCGTCGAGCGCGTGGCGAAGCGCGTGCATTGGACACCGCCGGCGTCCCTCGTGAAGCTCATTCATGACGCGGCCGCCGAGACCGATCCCAAGAAACAGGCCGAGATGTGGGTCGAGTATCAAAAGCAGATGGTCGACCAGGCGAACCATTTCATCCTGTTCCAGCCGATCTATCAGATCGCGGTGCGCGACACGCTCGCCAAGCTGCCGCTCACTGCGGCGGGCTGGCAGCTCGACATGTATGCGGTGAAGCCGGCCTGAGCGGCTTTTCCTTCAGGGCCCGAGTCTATCAGTTCCGAGCCGCGAAAGCCTCGTCGCTTTTTCGGCATTGATGGCGCCCGGCGGCACCTTCCCCGCGATGAGCGCGCGCGCCTGTTCCACCGTGTCGAACGCCTGGTGCTCGATGGCGCTCGGCGTGAGGCCCGCTATGTGCGGCGTCGCGATGACATCGGCGCGCCTGGCGAGGCGCAGCGAGGGTTTCTGATCCGGCGCCCGGCCGACATCCATGGCGACACCCGCGATGCGCTTCTCGTCGAGCACCTCTTCGAGCGCTTCCTCGTCGACGAGGTTGCCGCGCGACAGGTTGAGGAAGAAGGCACCGGGCTTCATGCGTGCGAAGGCCCGCTTGTCCATCAGGTTTTCCGTCTCCGCCGTCGCGACCGCGAGGCAAGTGACGAAATCCGAGCTCGCCAAGACATCCTCGAAAGAGGATTGCCGCACGCCTTCATCCGCGATGCTCTTGTAGGGATCGTGAACGGCGACGTTCATGCCGAGCGCGAGGCCGAGCCTTGCGAGATATTCGCCGATGACGCCGTAGCCGATGATGCCGAGCGTTGCGCCCTTGAGCTGACGTCCCATAGGGGCCGAGGCCTCGGCTCCGCCGCGATATTCGATCACGGACGCCGTCACATGGCGCGCGAGATCGACCATCATGCCGACCGCGAGCTCGGCGACCGAGGCATCGAAGCCGGGCGTTGCGCGCGTGACGAGGATGCCGTTGCGGCTTGCCGCCTCGACGTCGATGTTTCGGATGTCCACCGCGCAACGCAAGAAGGCGACCGCATCCCCGGCCTTGTCGAGGAATTCCCGAGGTCCCGGCGTCTGCCGGTCCGAGATGATGATGTCGCAGCCTTTCGCCTCCGCCGCGAGGCCGTCCGCGTCGAGCACCCGCCCGGTTGGGTTGATCACGACCTCGGCCATCTCGCGCAGCGCCGCGACGGCGCGCGGGCCGTAATAATTTTCCAGCATCTCGGGGATGTGGGTGAGAAAGATTTTCGCCATCTCGTCAAACCTCCTCGGCGCGGCCGCTCTTCGCCGAGCGCAGCAACGCCTCGATGAGGAGCTGCACCTTCAACGCCTCGCGCCCGCTGATCGCGGGCTCGCGGCCTTTGTCGAGCGCGTCGAGGAAATCGTCGATCACACCGCGGTGCGCATCATGCGAGAAGGCCATCGGATCGGCCCCGCCGCTCTTCGATTCCGGGCCCTCCTCGTGCAGGTGCCGCCCGTCCTTGTAATAAAGGTCGAGCGTCTCGGCCGTGAGCACGATGGTGGCGCGCTCGCAGGCGAGCTCGATGCGTTCCGCGAATCCCGGATAGGCGGCGGTCGTCGCATCGATCGTGCCGACCGCTCCATTGGCGAAGGCGATGGCGGCGCCGACCACGTCCTCCGTGTCGATCTTGCGCAAGGGGGAGGTCTTGGCGAAGGCGGCGACCCACGTGACCGGGCCGGCAAGGTGCTGGAACAGGTCGAGCGTGTGGATCGCCTGCGTCAAGAGAACGCCGCCGCCATCGCGCGCCTTCATGCCGCGGCCAGGCTCAGCGTAATAATCGGGGGTGCGCCACCAGCGGATCGCGGACGAGCCCGAGATCAGCGCGCCGAGCTCTCCCAATGCCACAAGATCGGCGAGGCGGCGCGAGGCCTTACGGAAGCGGTGCTGCAGGACGACGCCGAGGCGAAGATTCGCCCGCTCCATCGCCTCGACCGCCTGGCGCGCCCGCGCAACCGAAACGTCAAGCGGCTTCTCGACGAGCACATGCTTGCCGGCCGCCGCGGCGCGCAAGATCAGGTCGAGATGGGTGAAGGGCGGCGTGAGAAGAAGAAGCGCCGTA
>DASZIL010000100.1:0-2822 GCA_035949255.1 Beijerinckiaceae bacterium
GCCTTTTTGTCCTGGGCGCGCTTGCCGGCGCGCTGATGCATCTTGCCGTTCATCCGGCCGGAGTGGCGCCCCTGATCGGCGCCTCCGCATCCGTCTCCGCCTGCATGGGGGCGGCGGCGCGCTTCGTCTTCGATCCGCTCGCCCGCCGCGGCGCCGCGGCGCCGCGGCTTCGCGAATCGCTGCGCAACCGCACCGTGATCTCCTTCACGCTAGGCTGGTTCATCGCCAATGCCATGTCGGGGTTTGGAGCCAATCCGAGCGTGCTCGCGAACGCCTCCATCGCTTGGGAGGCCCATATCGGCGGCTTTCTCTTGGGATTCTTGGCTTTCGCCCTTTTTGATCGGCCTCAAGAAATCCCTGAGGCAGCTTCAGGCTCGGAGGATGAGGCTCGCTGACAGTTCCGCGGCAATTCGTCGAATGGCTTCGACAAAGCGAGGGCGTTCAGCATCGATTTTCAAATACCTCCGCCTCTGAATACGATGCGGCTCGGTGCGCGGGCGCCCCCTCGACTGCATTGCCAAACGCCGGACCTTGGCCCACATTGATCGAATACAATAGACGGCCGGCCCGCACCGTAGGCACGGTGGATCGGGCGACGCCGCCGACCGCAATAGCGGCGAGGAGGCCGAAACATAAAGTCACGCCAAGGCGAGGGAGGCTTGATCATGCATGTCGCGGGCATTCTCAACGACAAGGGCGGTGCGGTCATCACCATGGGGCCGCGCTCGACGGTGAAGGAAGCCATCGCGCTGATGGCGCAAAAACGGATCGGCGCCGTGGTGATCGTGGGTGTGGAAAATGCGGTGCTGGGCATGTTCTCGGAACGAGACGTGGTGCGCGTCCTGGCGCAAAAGGGGCCGGAGGCTCTGGCCGACGATCTTGGCCGTCACATGACCTCGCCGGTCTTCACCTGCACGCCTCAGACCTTGATCGACGAGATCATGCATCTGATGACGAGCAAGAAATTTCGCCACGTGCCCGTCGTCGACGGCGGTGCGCTGAGCGGCCTCGTCTCGATCGGAGACGTCGTCAAATTCCGCCTCGCCGAAATCGAGACGGAACACAAGGCGATGCGCGACTATATCGCCAGCGCGTAAAGCAAGTCGCAAATGGAACGCGAAGGCGGCGAAGCTCACGGCGTGCGCTGGCGCGCGAGGAAGCTCCTTTCGGCGAGTTCCATCACCTCATGGACTTGCGGCAGCGCGCGCAGCACCGATTCACGCCCCGCGGCGATTATGGCTGCGGCACGATGGAATTCAAACAGGCCGATCTCGCTGAGCTGAGGGGAGGCGATCACGTCGGGTGGGTCGCCGGCAAGTCTCGCGCGCGTGATGCGATCTTGCGTGATGTTGAAGGCGTCGATCATCACTTGCGCGAAGCCCGGCGTGCCGCGCCGGCGCCGGAAAAGATCGCGCATGCGAGACGCCGCCTCCCGCACGGGTGAGAGCAGGCCTCGCTCCTGCTCGGCGGCGACACCATTGGCTTCGGTGCCGGGCTCGGCGTCGCTGCCGAAGTCTTGAATGACGGTGCCTCGACCATAGCCCGCCCCGCTCAGATTGACGGCGACCACGATCTCGGCGCCGAGCGCGCGTGCCGCGGTCACCGGCACGGGATTGACTAGCGCGCCGTCCATGAGCCAGCGCCCGCCGATGCGGCGCGGA
This sequence comes from Beijerinckiaceae bacterium, assembly GCA_035949255.1. Lineage (GTDB taxonomy): Bacteria > Pseudomonadota > Alphaproteobacteria > Rhizobiales > Beijerinckiaceae > GAS188. The sequence goes on from DASZIL010000100.1 coordinate 1,662, forward strand.
TCGAAAATGCCGGGCAAGGCGTAGGAGGCGCGCAACGCGTTGATGAGCGAGCCGCGCGTGAGCCAGATCTCATGGCCCGTATTGAATTCGGTCGCGATCGCGGCAAAGCGCAGCGGCAGCTTTTCGATCAAGAGACCTTCGAGATTCTCGGTGAGGCGCCTTCCCAGCCTGTCGCCCGAAATCAGCCCCGAGCCGACGTGCACGTCGAGGAGCGCGAGAACGCGCGCTGGTGTGAGCTGGAGCGCGAATTCTGTGAGCTCGTCGAGCCTGTCGGCCGCGTAGCAGCCGCCGACCACGGCACCGATCGAGGTGCCGGCGATGATGTCGGGGCGAATGCCCGCCTCCTTGAGCGCCTGCAACGCTCCGATATGGGCCCAACCGCGCGCCGCACCTCCGCCAAGAGCAAGACCGAGCTTGACGCCCGGCCTTTGGCGCAGCTGCTGATCCGCCGAAGGCGGCTCGACGTATTGAGGCGGATCGGCGACGAGTTCCGGGGCGAGGTTCTTGGCGTTTTGACCCGCCTCCCGTTCGCCGGAAGATGAGCGCGTCGACACCTCGACCTCCCCAGCCTCGCCGGCCTTCCCCGGCACGTCGCCCGACGGATAATGGATTTTACGTGCCAAGGCTTAATCATTCATGCTCAAGGCCGCGCTCCGGGATCGCTCACCGAGCGCCACCTTGCGATAAAAGCAGGAACGGTGCCCCGTATGGCAGGCTCGGCCATCGCCGCCGACCTCCACCTTGATGAGCAAGGCGTCCTGGTCGCAATCGACCCGCATCTCCACGATCCTTTGCGTCTGGCCGCTCGTCGCCCCCTTGCGCCAGAGCTCGCGCCGCGACCGCGACCAATACCAGGCTTCCCCGGTCTCGATCGAGCGCTCGAGCGCCTCGGCATTCATATAGGCGAGCATGAGCACTTCTCCCGTCCCGGCATCGACGGTGACACAAACGAGGAGGCCCGACGCATCGAAACGCGGCGTCAGGATCAGACTTTGTTCGATTGCCTTGGACCCGCTCATCAGATCCTCGTCCGTCAGGCGACCAAGGCTTGGCGCGGGCGCGAGGCTACCGCCTCGTCGGCGTCGAGCATGATGATCCTTGGCTCTCCGCGCTCGAGCGCAAGTGCGACGCGGCCCGCGATGGCAGCTCGCGCCAGCTTGC
>DASZIL010000101.1:0-5484 GCA_035949255.1 Beijerinckiaceae bacterium
ATCGATATTCTGCGGCCTCGAGACTTACTCCAAAATTAACAGCGATATCTTTAGGTGACCGATATTCGCGAATTTCGCTTTCGGGGACGAGGAATTCTGACGCAAAAACCTTAGCCTGGTGTTCCGCGGATTTATAGGCTGCAATAAATTCGGGAGTATTATTTCCCATTTGGCGACGGGCTTTTGGCGCGCCCGGGTGCATGACAGCATGCCCTAACTCATGAGCTAAGGTCATTCGCGCTCGGCCCTCACCGAGAAATGCTCGATCATAGACGGTCTGTCTCACCCGAATTAATATCGCGGAGGATTCATGGATTGTAAGTGCGTCGTTTAGACCCATTTCACAATCAGGAATAATTTCAAGTTTGAGTGTCTTTTTCCCGTCGAGAGTCGCGACTGACCCGGTCTTTAGGCAAGCGATAATATCGACCTGTTTGTCTCGCCTAAGCTTAAAAGAAGCGTGGGCTCTAGCCGCGACTCTTCTTAGTTCCAGATTGGACCTGCCGGTAACGGAATAGTCGTCCAACATTGAATTACCTCACCGCAAACCTCTCTCTTTTTTACCATTGAACCGCGTTCTGGGCTAATGGTATTCATGCGCGATTAGTTCTTGACCTTCCTCAGCTACACCCGGTGGTCGCGCCGCAGGTCTCGCACTTCAGGCAAGTGCCGTTGCGCACGAGGGTGAAGTTCGCGCATTCCGGGCAGGCTTCACCGACATAGCCCTTCGCCTTGGCCTCGGCGCGCTTCACCGCCTCGGGCTTGCCCATCGCTTCGCCGGAATGCGGCAAGGGCGTGTCGAGCGCGAGCGCAGCTTGCTCCTCGGCCTCACGGGCGGCCTCATAATGAGCCTGCGGCTCGGCAAGCCCGCTTTTGAGCGCATTTGCTCCTTCGATCGCGTAGAGATGCGGGCCGCGCCCCTCGCCATTCGCGCCGTTCGTGGCCTGCATCATGCGCTCCGCGCGCCCGCGCGTGAGCCCTTTCGAGACGAAGGCTGAAGCTGGAGGCGGGGAGGGCGGAGCGTCGTCGCTTGCCATGAGCTTGCCTTGCGAGACTCCGCCGCCGAGGACGTCGTTGCCGATTTCGGAAGGATCGACATGGGCGAGATCGGTGCGGTCGAGGTAGGAGATGGCGAGCTCGCGGAAGACGTAGTCTAGGATCGAGGTCGCGTTCTTGATCGCATCATTGCCCTGGACGAAGCCCGCCGGCTCGAAGCGCGTGAATGTGAAGGCGTCGACATATTCATCGAGCGGCACGCCGTACTGCAGGCCAAGCGAGATGGCGATGGCGAAATTATTCATCAGCGAGCGGAAGGCCGCGCCTTCCTTATGCATGTCGATGAAGATCTCGCCGATCCGCCCATCCCCATATTCGCCGGTGCGCAGATAGACCTTGTGCCCACCGACCACGGCCTTTTGCGTATAGCCCTTGCGGCGGTCGGGCAGCTTCTCGCGCTCGCGCACCTTCTTCTCGATGATCACGCGCTCAACGATCTTCTCCGCGAGCGCGGTGGCGCGGGCCGCCGCGGGCTGGGCGAGGATCGCGTCAAGCGCCTCTTCCTCATCCTCTTCATCCGCCACGAGCGAGGCGTTGAGCGGCTGAGAAAGCTTCGAGCCGTCGCGGTAGAGCGCGTTCGCCTTCAGCGCCAGGCGCCAGGAGATGAGATAGGCCTCCTTGCATTCCTCGACCGTCGCGTCGTTCGGCATGTTGATGGTCTTCGAGATGGCGCCGGAGATGAAGGGCTGGGCCGCCGCCATCATGCGGATATGGCTCTCGACCGAGAGGTAGCGCCTGCCGGTACGCCCGCAGGGATTGGCGCAATCGAAGATCGGATAATGCTCCTTGCGAAGGTGCGGCGCGCCCTCGAGCGTCATGGCACCGCAGACATGGGTGTTCGCGGCCTCGATCTCGGCCTTCGAGAAGCCGAGATGGGTGAGGAGGTCGAAGCTCGGATCGTCGAGCTGCGCCAATGGCACCTCGAGGTTTTCGTGCAGGAATTCAGGGCCTAGCGTCCATTTGTTGAACACGAATTTGATGTCGAACGCGGACGGCAGCGCCTTCTCGACCGCGGCGAGCTTTTCATCCGAGAAGCCTTTGGCGGCAAGCGACGAATGGTTGATGGCGGGCGCCTGGCGAAGCGAGCCGTGACCGACCGCATAGGCCTCGATCTCCGCGATCTCGGACGCGCGATAGCCGAGTGCCGAGAGCGCATCGGGCACGGCGCGGTTGATGATCTTGAAATAGCCGCCGCCGGCGAGCTTCTTGAACTTCACCAGCGCGAAGTCGGGCTCGATGCCGGTGGTGTCGCAATCCATGACGAGGCCGATCGTGCCGGTCGGCGCGATGACCGTCGCCTGCGCGTTGCGGAAGCCGTGGCGTTCACCGCCCGAAAGCGCGGCCTCCCAGGCCGCGACCGCATGGGCCGCAAGCTCGGCGCCGCTCGCGCCGAGCTTCATGCACGCCGCGTGGTCGAGCGGCACGGGCGCCGTGGCTAGCGCCTCATAGCCTGAAGCCTCGCCGCGCGCCGCGCGGGCATGGTTGCGCATCACACGCAGCATCGGCTTCGCGTTCCTGGCGTAGCCCGGGAAGGGGCCGAGCTCACCCGCCATCTCGGCCGAGGTCGCATAGGCGATGCCCGTCATGATGGCGGTGAGCGCGCCGCAAAGCGCGCGGCCTTCGGGCGAATCATAAGGCAGGCCCATCGTCATCAAGAGGCCGCCGATGTTCGCATAGCCCAATCCGAGCGTGCGGTAGCGGTAGGAAAGCTCGGCGATCTCGCGCGAAGGGAATTGCGCCATCGTCACCGAGATTTCGAGAACGAGCGTCCACAGCCGGCAGGCGTGCTCGTAAGATCCGACATCGAAGCGCTTCGCGTCGCTCGCATAGAATTGCAAGAGGTTCAACGAGGCGAGATTGCACGCCGTGTCGTCGAGGAACATGTATTCCGAGCACGGATTCGAGGCGCGGATCGGCCCCGAAGCCGGGCAGGTGTGCCAATCATTGATCGTGGAATGAAATTGAATGCCCGGGTCCGCCGAGGCCCAGGCGGCATGGCCGATTCTCTCCCACAGATCGCGCGCTTTCAGCATCTTCGTCACCTTGCCGGTGATGCGAGCCTTCAGCGACCAATCACCATCCGATTCCACGGCGTTGAGGAACTCGTCCGTGACGCGCACGGAATTGTTCGAGTTCTGGCCGGAGACCGTGAGATAGGCTTCCGAATCCCAATCGGTGTCGTAAGTGTCGAAGGAAATGTCCGTGTAGCCTTGGCGCGCGAATTGGATGACGCGCTTGATGTAGCTCTCGGGCACCATGGCGCGCTTGGCGAGCTTGACCTCGCGCTTGAGCGCGGGGTTCTTCGCGGGGTCGAAGCAATCATCGCCTGGGCCCTCGCAATTGACGCAGGCGCGCATCACCGCCTTGAGATGCTTCTCGCAGATGCGCGAGCCGGCGACGAGGGCCGCGACCTTCTGCTCCTCCTTCATCTTCCAATCGATATAGGCCTCGATGTCGGGATGATCGGCATCGACCACCACCATCTTCGCTGCGCGCCTTGTCGTGCCGCCGGATTTGATGGCGCCGGCCGCTCGATCGCCGATCTTGAGGAAGGACATCAGGCCCGATGAGCGCCCACCCCCCGATAGCCGCTCGCCTTCGCCGCGAAGCTCAGAGAAATTCGAGCCGGTGCCGGACCCGTATTTGAAGAGACGGGCCTCGCGCACCCACAAATCCATGATGCCGCCCTCGTTCACGAGGTCGTCGGCGACGGATTGGATGAAGCAGGCGTGCGGCTGGGGATGCTCATAGGCCGATTTCGACTTGGTCAAGCGGCCCGTCTTGAAGTCGACGTAGAAATGGCCCTGGCTCGGCCCGTCGATGCCATAGGCCCAATGCAGCCCGGTGTTGAACCATTGCGGGGAATTCGGCGCGGCCATCTGCCGGGCGAGCATGAAGCGCATCTCGTCGAAGAAGGCGCGCGCATCCTCCTCGGCCGAGAAATAGCCGCCCTTCCACCCCCAATAGGTCCAGGCGCCAGCGAGCCGGTCGAAGACCTCCTTGCCGGAACGCTCCGAGCCGAAGCGCTCACCCTCGGGGAGGGTCTCGAGCGCGTTTTCATCGGGAACCGACCGCCAGAGCCAGGAGGGAACGTCATTCTCCTCGACGCGCTTGAGCGTCCTCGGCACACCGGCGCGGCGGAAATATTTCTGCGCCAGCACATCGCAAGCGACCTGGCTCCACGCGTCTGGAACCTCGATGGCGTCCATGTGGAAGACGACAGAGCCGTCCGGATTGCGGATTTCGCTCGAAGCTTCGCGGAACGGAATGTCCGCGTAAGGAGATTGTCCGGCCTTCGTGAAGCGACGTTCCACCCGCATGATATGCCTCATCTTTTCGGGCATAATAACCCGTTGCGCCGCGAGGCGCTGTTGATCCGTGATTGTCGCTGCTTGACGCCGCGCCTTAGGCCGTTGATCGACCTTCCGGCGGGAACCCCTCGCGAGATTTGAGACCTCCACTTCCGGCTCCCACCAAGGGTGGGAAAGGCCTTCGTCCGGAAGCTTCGGGCTGTCTCGCGCCCAGGTCTTCAACGATGCCAGACGAGTCGGCAGGCGTCAAGGGATTGTGGCTCATATTCGGATCAACGACTATATGTGGGAAAGAGGTGGATAACTTTCAATCCAATAGGAGCGACTCAGCGCAAGCGTCGGAACAGGCTTGCGGATTTTTTTAGGGGGATCAATCCGCCCTTCGCGACAAAAATCATTAACCCTGTTCATTGAAGCCCAGAAAAGAACTGTGCCCTGCCCGCCGACAGTTGTCTGTCAGCAATCCCGCCCAAGAAAATGAGGCTCGCTTGCCGGAAGAGCTTGCCACGAGAAAGGACGGATTTCCCGGCGGCTTTCCGGTTTTCGGGGCAAATGCGCCGGCAGGCGCTTTGTTTTGGGCCCTTACCCGATTCGGCGATTCGCGGCCGCGCTTGGGCCTTCAGGCATGACAGCTGGAGCACGCCATGACGGGCCCGGCACCTTTCGAGGAAACGAGCCAGCGCTTCCGGCCTCTCCTCCCGCGACATTCGTCACGGGGGAGGGAGGCATGAGCGCCGGTCCGTTTTCCTGAGACGGCCTTCGCGTGCTCGCATCGTCACCCGGTAAGTGACGCGCCCACGCCGGGCACCCCCCACGAAGTGGTGGGGAGGGTACGGGTGGGGGGCGGTAAGGCTCCAGAACCGCCAATCGGGGTGAGAGCATGGCCGGGTATATAGACGACAGCCGCGTTCGCTTGCGCGCGGACTGTGATCGTTGTCGCGGCGCAATCCCCCCCACCCCCTCCCCACCACTCGTCACACTCGTGGGGGAGGGGGATGCCCAGCGCTTACTCATCGACACCTGGGCCGGCGCCGTTCGTTGTCGCGGCGTAATCAGCGCGATCGATGCCACGCTTTCGTGGGCACCTCCGTCCCAGCGCTCGCGAGGAGCATCAGGA
>DASZIL010000102.1:0-4247 GCA_035949255.1 Beijerinckiaceae bacterium
GCGCGCGCGCTCGGCAACAAGAGCGTGATGATGATGGGCAACCATGGCGTTCTCATTGCCGGCAATTCGGTCGCCGAGGCTTTCGATGATCTCTACTTCCTCGAGCGATCCTGCCGGACGATGGTGCTCGCCTATTCAACCGGCCAGAAGCTCAACGTCATGGCGCCGGAGATCGCCGAAAAGACTGCGCGCGGCTGGGAAGACTACAAGGGCATGGCTTATGCCCATTTCGAGGAGATGAAGCGCAAGCTCGATCGGAAGGATCCTTCTTACGCGCAGTAGCCGCGCACCGATGGGTTAATGCGGCGTCCCCGACCGGCGTCTCCCCTCAATGCGCCTCGCGCACCGGCGCCGTCGGCGCCGCGATGTTTCGCAGGAAGGGCACGAGAAGCGTGGCGAGGGCGAAGGCGATCATGATGGCGCGAAAGGCATCGGCATAGGCGAGGGTCGAGGCTTCGCGGTAAGCCAGCCGGAAGAGTTGCTTGAGCGCGGCGACCTGGCCTTCCTGCGGGCCGAGGATCGCACCGTATCGCTGGGCGAGCTCGGTCGTCAGCCGCGTCATGGCGCCGTTCGCCGGCGTCAGATTGGAGGCGATGGCGTGGAAATGGAAGTTCGTCCGGTCATTGAGGATGGCGCCGCTCACCGCGATGCCGACGGCCCCGCCGAGATTGCGCATCATGTTGAAGAGGCCGCTTGCGTATTTGAGCCGTTCGGGCGGCAAGCTGCCGAGGCCGAGGTTCACGCTCGGCGCCACGGCGAAGACTTGAGGAAAGCCGCGCAGGATTTGCGGCAGGAGAAGCTCGGCGCCGCCCCAATCGTGGGTGATGAAGCTGAAGCTCCACATCGCCGCGCCGAATGAGGCAAGGCCGAACATCATGAGCCAGCGCGTGTCGAATTTGCGCGCCAGAAGGATGTAGACCGGCACGCCGATCAGCGACGCCGCGCCGGTCGAGAAAATCGCGAGTCCCGTCTGCCAGGCGCTGAAGCCGCGCACATAGCCGAGGAACAGCGGCGTCAGGTAGATGGTCGAGAAGATGCCGATTCCGGTGACGAAGGAAAGCACACAGCCGAGCGCGAAATTCCTGTTGCCGAAGGCGCGAAGATCGACGACCGGCCGCGCGAAGGTGAGGCTGCGGATCACGAAAAGGATGCCGGCGATGCCTGCGATGATTGCGCAATCCCGGATGGTCGCGTCATCGAACCAGTTCCACCGCGAGCCTTCCTCGAGCACATACTCCAAGGTTCCAAGCGCGATCGCCAGCAACGCGATGCCGGGATAATCGGCTTCCTTGAGAAGCTTGAGATCGGGCTCGTCGATTTTCACGAGAAGCGGGACGAGGCCGGTGATGGCAAGGCCCGGCACGAGGTTGATGTAGAAGAGCCAGTGCCAGTCGAGCGTGTCGGTGATCCAGCCGCCGATCACAGGCCCGAGCGTCGGGGCGATGGAGGCGATCGTGCCGATGACGGCCGCGGAATAGACGCGCCGCGGCCCTTGGAAATAATGGAAGGACGAGGTGAACACCGTCGGAATCATGGAAGCGCCCAGCAAGCCCTGGAGCGCCCGGAACACGATCATGCTTTCAATGTTCCAGGCGAGGCCGCAGAGCATGCTCGTCACGGTGAAGCCCGCGGCCGAGGCGGTGAAAAGCCAGCGCGTGGAGAAGACGCGCGTCAGCCAGCCCGAGAGCGGGATCATCACGATCTCGGCGATGAGATAGGCGGTCTGCACCCAGCCGATCTCGTCCTGGGCCGCCGACAAGCCGCCGCCGATGTCCTGGAGCGATGAGGCGACGATCTGGATGTCGAGGAGGGCGATGAACATGCCAACGCACATCACCACGAAGGGCAGGACGCCGCGCAGGAAGCCGGTCGAGGAAGTGGGGCCAGTCATCGCGACATTCCCGAATGCGAGCGCGTGTCAACGCTCACGGTCGTCGAGAGCCCGGGCCGCAACGCGCGAAGCTCGGGGTCGCTCGTGTCGAGCTCGATGCGGACGGGAACGCGCTGCACGATCTTGGTGAAGTTTCCGGTCGCGTTCTCTGGCGGGATCACGCTGAAGATCGCGCCCGTGCCGGGTGAGAGGCTCAGCACGCGTCCGCGAAAGGCGTGGTCCGGCAAGGTGTCGGCGCTGACCGTCGCTTCCTGGCCCGGCGACATATGCCGAAGCTGATCCTCCTTGAAATTGGCATCCACCCAAAGCTCATGTGCCGGGATGACGGTGACGAGATAGGCGCCTCCTGCGACATAGGCACCGGCCTGGGCCGCGCGATTGCCGATGTAGCCCTCGATGGGCGAGCGGATTTCGGTGTAGCCGAGGTTGAGCTCGGCGGTGCGCAGATCGGCTTCGGCTTCCGCGACGGCGGCGCGCGCTTCTGCGATCTGCGCATCGATGACGCCAAGTTGCTGGCGCGCGGCGTCAAGCGCGGCCTTGGAGGAGAGGACGGCCGATCGCGCGACCGCATTCGAGGCCAAGGCCTTTTGCGCATTCTGCTGCGAGCCGGCGCTTGTTTGCGCGAGTTGCCGGTAGCGGGCGTCCTCCTCTCGGGTAAACACGGCTTCAGCCGCCTTCGCGTCGACATCGGCCTCGGCCGCGCGAATCGTCGATTGCTGCAGAAGCTCTCTTGCCGTGAGGCTCGCGAGCGTCGCCTGCCGCTGCGCCACGATCGCGGTCGCGCGGTCGACCGCGGCCCTGAAGTCGCGATCATCGAGTTTGATGAGCATCTGCCCCGCGCTCACATGATCATTGTCCGCCACCAGGATCTGCGCGACGAAACCGGCGACATGCGGCGAGATCGGCGTGACGTTGCCACCCACATAGGCGTCATCGGTGGTCTCGAGAAAGCGTCCGACGCTCCACCACTCATGGGCGTAGCGGGCGGCGCCGAGCACAAGAAGGCCCGCGAGCCCGGCAGTCAAAGCCCATTTGAGGCTCCGCATCGGCAATGTCCTGGCAGGGAGCGTCGCCGTCGCGCGTTCAAGTGCGATCTCGCTCATGGCCATCTCCAGTTCGTTCCAAAGAAGGTGTATATACGCCTATTAGCTTGCATGATCGGCCGGTCGGGGATCCTCGAGGGCGGGAGCTGCCTCGTTCAGCCGCCGGCGGCGACCTCGGGAAGCTCGGTCTCGGAAACTTCGAAGAGGAGGGCGCGAAGACCCACGGTCCGCTGGACGCCAAAGATGCTCGCGAATTCTGCTTGCGCTTTGCTCCATCCTTTGCTCGCCGCGCGCAGCCGCTCGATCCCGACCGACGTGACGCTGAGCTCTTTGCTGCGGCGGTCTGCGCGTCCCGGCGCCACCATGAGCAAGCCTTCGCGCTCGAGCGGAAGAATGTTGCGGCCGAGCGTCGTGCGGTCCATGACGAGCTCATCTGCGAGCGCATTGATCGTCATCGGGCCAAGCCGCATGAGCTTGGCGAGGATCGAGAATTGGGTGGTGCGCAAGCCCGCCGCCGCCAGATGCTGGTCGTAGAACTGCGTGATGTGCCGTGCGGCCTGGCGCACCGCCAAGCAGGTGCATTCTTCACGCTGGGGCAAAAATCCGTTCGGCATGGAAGGGTCCGTTCATCAAGTGCATATGCGCGCATATATATGCGCACATACACCTATGTCAAGGGAGCGAGGTCAAATCGTGCGACTGCCTCCCGAGAGCTTTGTTTAACGATCGCGCAGCTAAGGAAAGGGCCGCCCGGAGGCGGCCCAAACCCGGTCGTTACCGAACCCGCGACAGGGGAGGGAGCCCGTCAATTTAGCGCCGGGCGAGGTCGAAGCGGTCGGCGTTCATCACCTTCGTCCAGGCCGCGGCGAAGTCCTTCGCGAACTTCTCCTTGGAGTCGCTGCAGGCATAGACTTCCGCGAATGCGCGCAGCTGCGCGTGCGAGCCGAAGATCAGATCGACGCGCGTGCCGGTCCATTTCAGGTCGTGCGTCTCGCGGTCGCGGCCCTCGTACACGCCATCCGAGCCGGCGGGTTTCCACTCCGTGCCCATGTCGAGCAGGTTGACGAAGAAGTCGTTGGTCAACTTGCCGGGCGTCCTGGTGAGGACGCCGTGCTTGGAGTCGCCGGCATTCGCGCCGAGCACGCGCAAGCCGCCAACGAGCACCGTCATTTCCGGCCCCGTCAGCGTGAGCAACTGCGCCCGATCGACCAAGGCCTCTTCGGGCTTCATGAACTGGCTCTTGCCGCTGATGTAGTTGCGGAAGCCGTCGGCGCGCGGCTCGATCGGCGCGAAGGACGCGACATCGGTCTCGT
>DASZIL010000103.1:0-2784 GCA_035949255.1 Beijerinckiaceae bacterium
GTCGGGCTTTCACCCGCGCGCACCTTTGTCGCTGCCGCGAGAGCCGCAAAGCTTCGTCTCGCTCGCGCGCTCTGGCTGGAAACCGAAGCGGGTGGCGTATTCGGCCGATCTCGGCATCACGCCTGTCGATCCCGAAGTCGCGGCGATCACAAGGGAGGCAGCCTTTCGCCTTGCCGAGGAAGGGGTAATCGTCGAGGAGGCGCACCCCGATTTCACGGAAGCCCATGAATGCTTCCAGATCTTGCGCGCGCAGAATTTTGCAATCTCTTACGGCGGCCACCTCGCGAAACATCGCGATCTTCTAAAGCCTGAGGTGATCTGGAACATCGAGAAGGGCCTCAAGCTCACCGTCGCCGAGATCGCCAAGGCCGAGCATCAAAGGGTCGCGCTTTTCCAGCGCACGAACCGGTTTTTCGAAAGCTATGATCTCCTTCTGACGCCCGCGACCATTTGCGCGGCCTTCCCGGTGGGGGACCGCTATCTCGCCGAATGCGCCGGCCATCGCTTCGAGACCTATATCGACTGGCTCGCCATCGTCTATGCGATCACGCTCGTCTTTTGCCCCGCGCTGTCACTCCCTTGCGGCTTCACCAAGAGCGGCTTGCCGGTCGGCCTGCAAATCGTCGCACCGCCCCGCGAGGAAGGTCGCGTTCTCGCGGCCGCGAAGCTCCTCGAGGAGAGGCTCGGCCTCAACACGGCAAGGCCCATCGATCCGCGCTTGCCGAAAGCAGCGTGAGGCCGCCCGATGCAAGAGCGCAGAGTTCTCGACGTGGAAACGCATGTCCTTGAAGGGTTGAAGCAACCGGCGGAGATCGCGGTCGACCGTTGGGGCATTCCTCACATCTCGGCGAAAAGCCTTTCCGACCTCTTCTTCGCCCAAGGTTTCAACGCGGCGCGTGACCGCTTGTGGCAGATCGACCTTTGGCGAAAGCGCGGGCTCGGCTTGCTGTCGGCGAATTTCGGGCCGGGCTTCCTGGCGCAGGACCGCGCCGCGCGGCTCTTTCTTTTCCGTGGTGACATGGAGCGAGAATGGGCCGCCTATGGCTGCCCCGATATGCGCGACATCTGCGAGGCCTTCACCCGCGGCATCAATGCCTATGTGGCTCTGACCGAACGCAAGCCGGAGATGCTCCCGCCCGAATTCGTCGCGCTCGGCACGCGCCCCTCGCGCTGGCGGCCGGAAGATGTGGTGCGCATTCGAAGCCATGGCCTCACGCGCAACGCCATTTCCGAGGTGCTGCGCGCGAATGTTCTTTCGCGCGCCGATGAGGCGACCGATCTCTTGCGCGCCAATCTCGATCCGCCGACGACGGCGAAGCGTTCGGAGGGCGTCGATCTAGCCGCCATCAAGGTCGAGGCGCTCGATATTTTCAAGCTCGCCTTGGCGGGCGTGACCTTCACGAAGGAGCGTCTCGCGGCGACCCTCGCGGAAGCCGAGCGGTGGAGCAAGGTCAATGAGCTCGGCGAGGTCGTCGAGGACATAAGCGCGACCGGATCGAACAATTGGGCGATCCATGGAAGCCGCACGGCGAGCGGAAGGCCGATCGTCGCCAATGATCCGCACCGCGCCCATGCGGTGCCCTCCTTGCGCTACCTCGTGCATCTTCAAAGCCCGGATTTCGACGGCATCGGCGCGGGCGAGCCCGCGGTGCCCGGCATCTCGATCGGCCACAACGGTACGATCGCCTTCGGCCTCACAATCTTCTGTGCCGATCAAGAGGATGTTTACGTCTATGAGACGCAAGAGGGCGCGCCCGACCGCTATCGCCATGACGGTGGCTTCGAGCAAATGCGCATCGTCGAGGAGACGGTCGAGGTCAAGGGCGCGCCGGATCAGAAGCTCGTCTTGAAATTCACCCGCCACGGCCCGGTGATTTACGAGGATGCGGAAAGCCGCCTCGCGATCGCGGTGCGCTCGGTGTGGCAGGAGCCAGGCGCGGGCGCCTATCTGGCGAGCCTCGCCGCGATGCGGGCGAAGAACTTCGGCGAATTCCGCGAAGCCTGCGCCCATTGGGGCGCGCCCTCGGTCAACATGGTCTATGGCGATGTCGAAGGAAACATCGCCTGGCTTCCGGCCGGAAAAATGCCGAGACGCCCGAATTGGAACGGCCTCCTTCCCATGGCCGGCGACGGACGCCATGAATGGAACGGCTTCATCCCCGCCGGCGAGCTGCCGGTGCGCTTCAATCCCAAGGAAGGCTTCGTCGCGACGGCGAACCAGATGAACCTTCCCGCCGATTGGCCGCATGCGCGACTGCCGGTGGGGCATGAATGGTCGGAACGCTCGCGCGCGACGCGCATTCATCAGGTACTCGAGGCGATGAGCGGCGACAGCATCGCCTCCTCTTGCGACTTGCAAACCGATGTGACCTCGATGCCGGCCGGGCGCCTGACGCGGCTTCTCGCGCCGCTTGGCGAAGGCGAAGGCGACATCCGGCTCGCGCTTTCCTTGCTCCGTGCTTGGAATTGCGCCCTCGAGGCGAAGAGCGCCGCCGCGGCTTTGTTCGAGGTTTGGTGGATGCGTCATTTGCGGCCGCGCCTTCTCGCGAAGCTCGCGCGTGACAGCGCGCTCGCGAAGCTCCTCGCGCCCGGAGATATCGACGGCATGCTCGATGCCTTGGAAACGCCCGACGCTCGCTTCGGCGCCGAGCCGCGGCGCGAGCGCGACGCGCTTCTTGTCGAAACGCTCGGGAAGGCCGTCGCGGAATGCCGCGAGCGGCTCGGGCCCGTTCCCGCGCGCTGGCGCTGGGGTGCGCTGCATCACGGCTTCTTCGAGCATGCCTT
>DASZIL010000104.1:0-33388 GCA_035949255.1 Beijerinckiaceae bacterium
GGTGTGCTTTTGCGTTCTGAACTTGCCAAGTCGCCACTTCATATCCTTTTCTGACCATACTGGTCACAAATGGTTATTCCAGTTGAAAATCAAGATATGCCGGCGGTGACGGAAAAGCCCGGCATTTTCTGCCCTAAGAACGCTCCGCCCTTTAGCCTGGGGGTGCTCGCCTAATTTTAGTGAATGATCAAGCGCTTTCCGAACGGCTCACTCACGAAGCCATCCTTCATTTTGGTTGGCCGATTCGAGCGAGAATTTGCCCAATTTTATCGAGCACTAGCCGGCGCTCTAGGCTACCCGAGCAGCCCTCCAACCGTCGTCTTGAGCGGATTGTTCGAGAGGGCCTCTCGATCCGGCGTGTCCGGTTGAGGCGGGTCCGACGCAAAGGCGTCCCAAAGCTTTCTCACCTCGGCCTCCTCCATGCCCTCGAGGATGAGCACCAAGCGCGTGCGACGGTCACCGTCAGGCCATTTCGAAAGCCGCACGGGCTCATGCATCACTTCCTGCACCCCATGCACGAGCAGCGGCTCGTCGGGACGCTCGGCGAGAGCCACGATGCCTTTGAGACGAAGCAATCGCGCGGGCTCTATCGACCTTAAAAGCTGAAGGAAGAGATCGATCGCAGCGGCCTTCACGGGCCTCTCGCTCGTCAGGCAAAAGGCCTTGATGCGCTCGTCGTGGCGGTTTTGATCATCACCATGCCCGTGAGCCGCGTGGGCATGGCCAGCGGCATGAGAAGCCGCAGGAGAATGGGCATGAGAATGATCTTCGTGATGATGCTTGTGCGTCCGCTGCCCTCTTTCTGCCTCGTCCTTCTTCTCCTCCCGCGCAAGGAGCGCATCGGCGTTCAGCCAGCGCGCAACATCGGGCAGCTTTTCATTCGGAGAATAAAGCCCGGCACGCAACAGAGCATCAGCGTCGAGCTCATCGCGCTTCGCATCGAGGAGTGGCGCCGTCGGATTGAGCCGACGCAGCCTTGCGCCGAGCCTCGAGATCGAGGCATTCGCGGCGAGATCGGATTTCGTCAGCACGAGCCTGTCCGCCATCGCAACCTGGCGCCGCGCCTCTTCGTGGCTGTCGAGCGTTGCTGCCCCGTTTATCGCATCGACGACCGTCACCACCGAATCGATGACGAAGCGCCGCGACAAGTAAGGATGCAGCATGAGCGTGTTGAGGATGGGCGCGGGATCGGCCAGGCCCGTCGTCTCGATCAGCACCCGATCGAAGGCGCGCATGCGCCCGTTGTCGCGTCGGCGCAAAAGATCCTCGAGCGTCCCCACGAGCTCGCCCCTGATCGTGCAGCACAGGCAACCCGAGGAGAGCGCGATCATTTCGCCTTCCACGCCCTCAACGAGCAGATGGTCGAGCGCGATCTCGCCGAATTCGTTGATGAGCACGACGGCGTTAGCGAGCGTCGCCTCTCTCACCAAGGCATTGAGGAGGGTCGTCTTCCCGGCGCCGAGAAAGCCCGTGAGGACGTTGATGGCAATCGGCTCTGGAGCCTGCATCGATATTGCCTTCTCAGGGTGGGGCCTTCAGGCGCGCGCCAATCTCGCCTGGCGATCGGTGCCGCGCGACATCTCTCGCCGCTCGCCCTGAATGCCGGAAGCCTCTGAGCCGCGACCGGAAGATCAGTTGATCGTGGCTTGCGGCACCGTGGCGGCGTGGCCCTTGGCCTTGGTATCGTTGCTCTTCCTGCTACCCAACTTGGGGTGGCCCGCGGGGTGAGAACTCGCCGCTTCATGACCCTTCCTGGCCGGAAGTGCGTGCCCGGCTCGCTTCGACTTTGCGGCAAGCTTTTGGCCCTTCTTGATGCGCGTTGCCCGGGCGGCCTTGGCAGTTGGCTTCTCCGCCGATTTGCTCGCGACATCACTATGCAAGCGCACGGGAGCCACGTCTTTCTTGAGCTTTCCGGCAATCGCATCGGCCTCCGCTCCACCGGCTGGCGCGAAGGCCGCCGCGGAGCCAGGAAGGCTGCTTGGCGCCAACCCGGCCTTGGCGGCCGCGGCCGGGTTCGCGGCCAAGGCGGCGAGCGTGCCTGGCGGCTCGATCGCATTGGCGGAGTCGGCCGAGGGGCCGACGAAAACGGGCTCGGGGTCGAAGGCGATCGGCGTCGTCGGCGAGGCGGTCTTGGCCCCCTCGCCGCAACTGCCCGATTGATGAAGCAGCGTCTCGAGCGCGAGATTGCTGGTGCTCGGCTGGCTCCCGCAAGGCGCGCCTCCCCCCTCGGCCTCCTGCTCCCAAGTGACGGCTCTGCGCCGGCCATGGCGACCGCAGATCTGCCCATGCATGTCCGGCGGGGCGCCCCCGACGCGCACGAGATCCGTGACGCTCGCTGAACGGCCCCAGCTCGAGGAGGCAAACCCCTTGTCGAGAAGAGCGGCGGTCGCGACGGAGCGCACGCTCGCCGAAGGCTGGCCGAGCACGACGGCAATCAGCCGGCGCCCGCCGCGCTGTGCGCTCACCACCGTGTTGAACCCTCCCGCGCAGATGAAGCCCGTCTTCATTCCATCAGCGCCGGCATAGCGCCCGAGCAGCCCGTTGTAAGTGTGGAAGACATGCCCATCGAGCGAAATCGCGCCGATGCCGAAATAGTCGCGATGCTCGGGGAACTCGGTGAGCAAGGCGCGGGCGAGGATGGCAAGGTCCTGCGCGGAGGAATGATGGGAGAGATTGGGCAAGCCGTTCGGGTTCATGAAATAGCTGTCGGCCATGCCGAGGCGTTGGGCCGAGCGATTCATCATGCCGGCGAAACCTTCGACGGAGCCTCCGACCCCTTCGGCAAGCGCGACCGCGATGTCATTTGCCGATTTGACGAGCAGCATTTTCAGCGCGTTGTCGACTGTCACCACGGTGCCCGGATGAAAACCCATCTTCGAGGGGGCCTGGCTTGCCGCATTCGCGCTCACCACGATCAGTGAATCGGGCGAGAGCCGCCCTGCCCTCATTTCATCGAGCACGACATAGGCTGTCATCAATTTGGTGAGCGAGGCGGGGTACCAAGGCTCGGTGGCGTCTTGCGCCGAGAGCACAGCGCCCGTGTCCTGATCGATGACGACTGAAGGCGTGGCATTCGCCGGTGCGATGCCGAACCCGAGGAACGCCTGGACTGCGCATAGGAGAAGCGCGAAGAACGCAAGAGAGCGGAAAATACGGCGGATCCTTTGAGGGCGGCAGCGCATTTGCGGTGAGCGGGGATTTGCAAGGTGCTGAAACATTGTCCGAATTATCCTCGATCCCGAGGGCGCCCGGCCGCCATGCGACTCGGGCGCCGGTTTTTCCAGCCGATCCTTTGTAGCTTCCGCCGCGCGCTTTGGCTAGGCAACCGGTAGAAACCGGGTCATAGACGGCGGGTTCCCTGAAGATTTCCCGCCATGTTCCCGCATCTTTGGATTCCCATCACGCTCATTGCCTCTTGCGCGCAAACGGCCCGCAACGCGACGCAGGCTTCGCTCACGGCGACGCTCGGTCCCGTGGGCTCGGCGCAAGTGCGCTTCCTCTACGGATTGCCCTTTGCGCTCCTTTTCCTGGCGGCCCAACTTGCCGCCTCGCGCGAAGCTCTCCCCGCTATCGGAACGAAGACCGCCCTCTTTGCGCTCGTAGGCGCGTCGGCGCAAATCCTTGCGACCGTCCTGATGCTCGCGGCGATGCAGATGAAATCCTTTGCCGTGACGACGGCGACGACCAAGACCGAACCGGTGCTGGTCGCCATCTTCGGTGTCGTGATGCTCGGCGACCGGCCGAGCCTCGTCGCCTGGGCCGCCATCCTGATCGCGACCGCGGGCGTGATCATCATGTCGCTTCGACCGGCGAGAACCATGAGCGGTGGCGGCCTTCTCGATCGCGGGGGCGCGCCGGCGATCGTCATGGGCGTCATGAGCGGCGGCTGCTTCGCCATCGCGGCCATCTGCTTTCGCGGCGCCATCCTGGCCTTGCCGGAAGCGAGCTTGCATCTTCGGGCAACGCTCGTGCTCGTGCTGGGTCTTGGCATGCAGACCTTGATGCTGCTTGCTTACCTCACCGCCTTCGACCGGCCGGCCCTCTTCAAAAGCTTTTCCGTCTGGCAGGTCTCGCTCGGCGCCGGTTTCTTCGGCGCGCTCGCCTCACAATTCTGGTTCCTCGGCTTCGCGCTGACGAGCGCGGCCAATGTGCGCACGCTCGCGCTCGTCGAGGTCTTGCTGGCTCAAATCGTGCAAGGACGTATGTTCGCGCAACACGGGACGCGACAGGACCTCATCGGCATGGCGCTGATCGTTGTCGGCGCGGGCGCTCTGATCGTTGCCACGGCATAGGGCGCACGATGCCCGGAAAGGCCGAGGCGCTCGCGTCGGCGCCCGCGCGCGCTCGTCCTCGACCGGCCAGTCCCTGCAGCGATGGCCTTGACCGATGGCCTTGCACCGATGGTTGCCGGCAAATGCTTTGCCCCCTAGATCATCGCAGACAGGTGCCACTTGATTCACGGAAGCTTCCATGCCGCCCATCCTTCGCGGTCTTCTCGCGATTGTTTTCGCCTTCGCTCTTGCGCTTCTGGTTCCGACCGCCGTCTCGGCGGCCGACGCCACCGGGGAATGGCTCATCGAAGATGGGGACGCGCGCGTACGCATCGCTCATTGCGGAGCCGATCTTTGCGGCAGCGTCGCCTGGATCAAGGAGGGTTCACCGACCGTCGATGTCAACAATCCCGATCCGGCGAAGCGTTCACGCTCCCTTATCGGCAGCGAGGTTCTGCTCGGGCTCAAGCCAAGCGGCACGGGCGAATGGACGGGGTCGCTCTACGATGCGGAGAACGGGCGCACCTATGTCGGCAAGCTCACCATCGTCGATGAACGTCACATCAAGGTCGCGGGATGCGTTCTCGGCGGGCTGATTTGCGAGACCCAAACCTGGACCCGCACCAAATAGCCAAGGTGACGCCAAGACAATGATTCAGGAAAATGGAAACCATTTTCCAAAAATATTATGCCTTGCCAATACCTTAGAGCATGACGGCGATTCCACTCAAAGCCAGCGTGCTCTAACTCCGCCCTCCCCTCCGCCCAAGGCGATGAGGCTCAGGCGCGGGCGCGCTGATTGAACAGCACCTCCCGCACTTTCGGATCCTGCATCGATCCCGGCGGGTTGCGCACCTCCTCCGCGACCTTGAAGCCGCGCGCGACAGCAGGGCGCGCCGTGAGCGTATCGAGCCAGCGCTTCACCTGCGGGAACTCGTCGATGTCGATGCCCTGGCGCTCATACCCGCGCGCCCAACCGACGCAGGCCATGTCGGCGATCGAATAGGCGCCGGCGAGGAATTCGCGATCCGCGAGGCGCTTGTTCATCACCCCGAAAAGCCGATGCGTCTCATCGCCGTAGCGCTTCACCGCATAAGGGAGCTGCTCGGGCGCGTAGTAGCGGAAATGATTGTTTTGGCCGAGCATGGGACCGAGCCCACCCATCTGCCACATGAGCCACTGCTCGACCTCGACGCGGCCGCGCTCGTCCTTGGGATAGAATTTTCCGGTCTTGCGCCCAAGGTAAAGGAGAATGGCCCCCGACTCGAATATCGAGATCGGCCGGCCGTCCGGGCCTTCGGGATCGACGATCGCCGGCATGCGGTTATTGGGCGAGATGGCGAGGAATTTCGGGTCGAATTGATCCCCCCTGCCGATATTGACGAGGTGCACCTCATAGGGGAGCCCGCATTCCTCGAGCATGATCGTGATCTTCCACCCGTTCGGCGTGGGCCAATAATGAAGCTCGATCGGTTTCGTCTGCGCCATCTCGCTCTCCTGCCATCGCTCCGGCCATGAGTTTAGAAAACCGGCCGGCCTCCCGAAATGATCATCGCGGTCGATGAGCTAAAGCCTGATGACACCCTGTTGAAGCGATCAAGCTCTCGCGGATTCATTGAAAAGCTAATTGCCGGTCGCGTGGTTGGGAAGCCGTGGGAGGTCATGGCGGCATGACCAAATTCGACCGGTAGCGCTGTGTTCATTTTTGTTCATCATATGTTCATGATCCGTCAGCCCCAATGCCCCGGTCAGTCACGACACCAGGAGACAAGACCATGATGAAGCCTATCCTCGGCGCCGCGGTCGCGGTCTGCGCCATTTCGTTCGGGCTCGCCGCCACGAGCCCGGCGCAGGCCCTCACCATCAAGGAGTGCAGCGCCAAATACAAGGCCGCGAAGGACGCCGGCTCGCTCAACGGCCAGAAGTGGAATGATTTCCGCAAGGCCGAATGCGGCGCCGAAGCCGCCGCGTCACCGGCTGATGGGGCCGCCGGCGCCGCTCCGGCAGCCGGTGCGCCGGCCACCACGGCGGCTGCCGGCAATGTGGTGTTCCCGAGCGCCATCTCGCCGAAATTTTCGACCGAAAAACCGGGGCAGCAACGCCGTCACACCTGCAGCGAGCAATATCAGGCCAACAAGGCGAATGGCGGCAACGGCGACCTGAAGTGGATCCAGAAGGGCGGCGGCTACTGGTCCCAGTGCAACAAGCACCTCAAGGGCGAAGCCTGAGCCGCTTCCAAACAGCCCGGCGCTCACCTCTTCCGCGACGTTCGCGGGCGAGGTGAGGCCGCCGTTTCGGCGTTCAAGCGCCGATGAGCCGCAAGCCCCTCTCAGCGAAATATCGATCGAGCGCTTCCGGAGAGCCGGAGGCATCGGCGAGCGCCACATAGGTGTCGGGCCTGATCAGGTAGAGGGCGTCGCGGGCAAGGCCGGCGGCCTCGGCCTCCTCGCGCCATTCGAAGACGGTGAGCGCCACCTGATGTTTCGCGCACCAGCGAGCAAGCGCCGCGCTGGCCACGCCATAGACATGAACCTGCCAGGTCATCGTGGTGAGCGTCGCAAAATTATCCTCGCCGTCGCCTGCGACCCACGGCAAGCGGTCGCCGCCATGGACATGACCCGCCGAACCTTGGCTGAGCGGGCTTTTGCGATAATTGACCATGATCTGCGAGACGGTTCGGAAGAGGAATTCGCGCGCCCATCCGAATTGCACGAGCCTCGGGATCAGCACGGGCGCGACACGGGTGCGCAAGATGTCGGCGATGCGCCCATCGGCGGTCGCGAAATTGAATACGCGGTCCGTCGTCGCGACCAGGCGCCGCGCGAAGCCGATGCGCTCGGCTTCGTAACTGTCGAGGAGCGTGTCCGGCGCGCGGCCGTCGAGCACCGCTGCGAGCTTCCAGGCGAGGTTGATGGCATCACCGATCCCGGTGTTCATCCCCTGGCCGCCGGCGGGGCTGTGGATATGCGCGGCATCGCCGAGAAGAAAGGCGCGCCCCTTGCGGAAATGCTCGGTCACGCGATGGTGCACGCGATAGGTGGAGAACCAATTCACCTTTTCGACATTCACCTTGAGGTGCTCGATGGCGCGCTCTCCGACATCCCCGAACTCGAGCTTTTCGGCGTGCTCGGCCCGCTCATCGCGCACGGTGCCGATGAGGCGCGCTCGTCCCTCGCCCGCCAGAGGAAAGACGCCGAGGAAATCCGCTTCATCGAGATCGACATGCAGCTCGCCGTCGAGGGGAGGCCCGGAGGCGTCGATATCGGCGACGTAGAAAACCTGCCGATAAGTCCCTCCGGGAAACCCGGTCCCGGTCGCTTCACGCACGAATGAGCGCGCGCCGTCGCAACCGGCGATGTAGCTCGCTTCCACGGTTTCTTCTTTCCCGTCAGGACCCCGAAGGCGCGCGACGACATGCTCGCCTTCCTCGACGAAACCCATGAGCTCGGTGCGTCGCTCGACAGAAATGCCGAAGGCGCCAAGGCGTTCGATCAACAGACGCTCGTGCTGATCCTGTGGAAATATCTGGAGGAAGGCATAGGGCGTAAGGTCAGCGCCGACGGTCTCGAAGCGCAAGCGAGCCGCCCGCTCCCCCCGCACCCATAGATTGACCGCGGGGACTTTGTTTCCTTTCGCGAGCACGGTCTCGGCGAGATCGAGCTGGCGGTAGAGCTCGAGCGTCCGCGCCTGGACCGCCAAGGCCCGCGACGTCGTGCCGGGCTCCGCCGCCTTGTCGATAAGGCGAAGCTTGATACCGAGCTTGCCGAGCCAAAGCGCCAGGACGAGACCCGTGGGGCCGGCCCCGACGATGAGAACATCAGAGCGCATGCTGTCTCCTTGGCTCCCGGGCGCCGACACCGACCGGCGGCTCGCGCGACAAGGGATAAACGCCCTCCCCGGCGCCGAGGCTCAGTCGGCCCGATCGCCCTCGACGCGTCGAGCGATAAGCCCGCAGGCCCAGCCCCCCACGACACAGGCGACAATGCCGGCGGCAATCGGGCGCAGCGGCGATTCACCTCGGTGGTGCACGGCGGCAACCACGAAGAGCGCCGCGAGCAGCGCCGCCGTCACCCACAACATCCATTGCAGCGCGGTGAGGCAGCCCGCGAGCACGGCCCTGGAGAGCGGCAAGTTCACTCCCACCACACCTTCGGCAAGACCATGCGACCGGCCGCATCCTCGATCACTTGCCCCGCCGCGAACAAGGTCTCCTCGTCGAAGGGGCGCCCGATCAATTGCAATCCGAGCGGCAGCCCCTTACCGTCGCGTCCCGCCGGCACGGAGATGCCCGGCAGCCCCGCCATGTTCACCGTCACCGTGAATACGTCGTTGAGATACATCTCGATCGGGCTCGCCGTCGCCTTCTCCCCGATGCCGAAGGCCGCCGTCGGCGTGGCGGGTGTGAGGACCGCATCGATGCCGGCCGCGAACACATTCTCGAAATCGCGCTTGATCAGCGTGCGCGTCTTCTGGGCGCGCAGATAATAGGCATCGTAATAGCCGGCCGAGAGCACATAAGCGCCGATCATTACACGCCGCTTCACCTCGCGCCCGAAACCTGCCGCGCGCGTGTTCTCGTACATCTCGATCGTGTCGCGCCCTTCGACGCGAATGCCGTAGCGGACCCCGTCATAGCGCGCGAGGTTCGATGATGCTTCCGCCGGCGCCACGATGTAATAGGCCGGCAAGGCATAGGCGGTGTGCGGCAGCGATACATCGACGAGTTCCGCGCCCGCCGCCGCGAGCCAACGGGCGCCCTCGGCCCAGAGCCTTTCGATCTCCTCGGGCATGCCCTGCATCCGATATTCCTTCGGAACGCCGATCTTCAGCCCTTTGACGCCACGCGACACCGCCGCCTCGAAATCGGGAACCGGAATTTCCGCCGAGGTCGAGTCGCGTGGATCGGGCCCCGCCATCGCGTGAAGCAGGATAGCGCAATCACGCACCGTGCGCGCGATCGGTCCCGCCTGATCGAGCGAGGAGGCGAATGCGACGGTGCCGAAGCGCGAGCAGCGGCCATAGGTCGGCTTGATGCCCACCGTGCCGGTGAAGGCGGCCGGCTGGCGGATCGAGCCGCCCGTATCGGTCGCGGTGGCGGCGAGGCAAAGCCGCGCCGCGACGGCGGCCGCCGAGCCGCCCGAGGAACCCCCTGGCACCAGGAGTCCTTCGGGCACGTCGCGCTCGGCGGTCGCCTTGACGATAGTCGCGCGTGCGCGCGCGCCATCCCAATTGGGCGGCAGCCAGGGCGAGACGACCGGGCCGAATGCCGAGGTCTCGTTCGACGATCCCATGGCAAATTCGTCGCAATTGAGCTTGCCGAGCATGACCGCACCGTCTCGCCACAAATGGCTGGTGACGGTCGATTCATAGTCGGGCGTGAAATTGCCCAAGACGGCCGAGCCTGCCGTGGTGCGCACGCCTTTGGTGCAGAACAAATCCTTGACGCCGATCGGCAGGCCTTCGAGCGGCCGCGCCTCGCCGCGCTTGAGGCGCGTATCGCTCTCGGAAGCTTGGGCGAGCGCCTTCTCTGGTGTCTCGAGCACATAGGCGTTGAGGAGACGCGCCCGCTCCACCGCCGAGACATGCGCCCGGACAAGCTCGGACGCCGAGAAGCGCTTTGCCTCCAACCCGTCCCGGGCCTCGGCCAGGCTAAGCTCGATCAATTCGCTCACGATCGCTCCCTATCAAATTGGCTTCCGGCAAGTTGGCTTCTGGCATGCGGCGTCAAATGGAATTGCCGTGATGCTCTCGTTTATGGATCGGGCATGATTTTTTTAAGAAGACCGGTTCCCGGTTTCTTGGATCATGCCCGAGGCGCGAGAAGCCGCACGAAAGGCGCCACCTCGATGGCATCGGCGCACGAAGCTCAGCGCCCTACTCCACCACCTTCGGCACGATGAAATAGTGATCATCGCTCATCGGCGCGTTGGCGATGACGGCATCGGCCATGTCGCCTTCGGTCACCACATCCGCGCGTTGCTTGAGCCGCATCGGCGTGACGGAGGTCATCGGCTCGACGCCTTCGACATCCACCTTCGCCAATTCCTCGACGAAGCCCAAGATGGCGTTGAGCTCGCCTTGCATGCGCTCGACCTCCGCTTCGGGAAGGGCGATGCGCGCGAGGTGAGCGACACGCTTCACGGTCTTGGCGTCAACGGACATGAGATGGGCTCCGAAGCGAAAACGGCTCTCGAGGTAGAACCTCGCGAATAACAGGCACACTCGCTCGTCGCAACCCGACGCTGCGTCTTCAAGCCTCGAAAGCCGTGCCGATCCGCGGGACCTTCACCTCGATGTGATCGCCGTGCGTCGCCATGATTTCGATAAAGCGATCGGCGCTTTGGTCCAGAAAGGGAAAGGTGCCGTAATGGCAAGGAATGGCGATCCTTGGCCGCACGAAACGATGGAGCGCGAGCGCCGCGCTCTTGGCGCCCATGGTGAAGCGGTCGCCGATGGGGACCATCACGATCTCGGGTCGATAAAGCTCCGCGATCAGCGCCATGTCGGAGAAGATGTCCGTGTCTCCCATGTGGTAGATCGTCCGCTCTCCCTTCGCCTGCACGACGATCCCGTTCGGATGCCCGAGCGGGATCGAGATACCATCGTCGGGAAGATGGGAGACATCCTCGCCCCTCAGCGCCCGAAGGCCCTTCGCGCTTTCGGCGGCCGAATGATAGGCGCGGGTCAAGGTGACGGAAAATCCCCCCGCGTCGATCGTGCCGCCGGTGTTCATCGGGTCGCATTTCTTGACGCCGCTCGCCGCGAGCCAATTCGCGAGTTCGTAATTGGTGATCACCACCGAGCCGGTCTTCTCGGCGATCGGCACGGTGTCCCCGATATGGTCGGCATGGCCGTGCGTGACGAGGATATGGGTTGCTCCTTTCATCGCCGCATCGCGATCGCCTTTGAAGCTCGGATTTCCGGTGAAGAAGGGGTCGATCAGCACGACCTTGCCTCCAAACTCGAGGCGGAAATTGGAATGGCCAAACCAGGTGATCTTCATTTCTGCGGCTCCGACTTCGGGACGCGGAAATTAGCCGCTTCGGGCAAAACGAGCAAAGCCGTTCTTTTTCACGCCGCCTCGCCAAGGCTCACGGCGCTTGGATGCAGCGCGCGCGATTCCCGGCGACCTCCCGCCGTGCTAACGCTCGCCGATGTCCGGCAAGCTGGTTGAGCTCGAGGCTTTGGCGACGTTGCCGCGCCATGCGAGGCTGATGGGCCTCGACATCGGCGCGAAAACGATCGGCACGAGCTTGTCGGATGTGGAGCGCATCATCGCCTCCCCCCTCGAGACGATCATGCGCAGGAAATTCACGAAGGATGCGCAGGAGCTGGCGACGCTCATCGCGCGTCACGCAGTGGGCGGCCTCGTTTTGGGCTTGCCGCGGAACATGGACGGGACGGAAGGACCCGCGGCGCAATCGGCGCGCTCTTTTGCGCGCAACCTCGCTCCCCTGGTCGACCTTCCTCTCGCCTTCTGGGACGAGCGCCTGTCGACGGCCGCCGTGACACGCATGCTGATCGAGGCCGATCGTTCGCGCGCGCGTCGAAATCTCCTCGTCGACAAGCTCGCCGCCGCTTACATCCTGCAAGGCGCGCTCGACCGCTTGAATCGCCTCGGCACGGAAGCCCCGCGTATTTGATCGAGGCGCATCGCGCTACCCGCGATGCTTGTCCTATTCGTAAGGACGAACACCACACGGGGTGTTGTAGATCGCCGAATGGGGCGGATCGTCACAAGGCGAGAACCCAATCGGGACGAACGCCACCGCATAGGGCCCGCAGGTATAGGCAAGAGGCCAGACGAAGGGCCGATACGCGATCACGTCGAACTTTGGCGCGCGTCGACGCACCACCACGACCTTCCGGTGTCGGAAGGGGGCGGGAGAGCTTGGCGCGCGACGCACGACATTTCGCACCGCCGTCTTGGGAGTGGGCAAGGTGATGATTTGCGGTGGCGCCACAAGGGGCGGCGGCGGAAAAGGCCTGTAACCGAACCCGCCGAAAGAGGGCTCCAGCGGATAAACCTCGTCGTTCTCCTGTGGCACCGGCACCGGAACTGGAACGCCGACAGCGCCGTTTTCGACGCCGATGGCGCGTGGCCCGCGAAAATGGCGCCGCACGACCCGCTCGCGGCGCATCTGATGATGCAAGGCGTGAAATTGACCAAGCCCGGCCGATGGATTGCGGGTCGCGAGCACCATCTCTTGCGCCAAGGGCGAGCTTTCGGCGCGAGCCTGACAAGCCGCCGTGGCGACGACGAAGGCCAGCCCCGAGAGGACCGAGCCCGCTAATCTCCCGCGCATGATCCTCGGCATGACTCGGGCTCCTCTCCTGAGCTGCGGCGGCAGCATGGCCGAAATATCGGTAAGAAGCGCCTGCATCACACGCGAAATCTGAGTGCAAGCTTTCCAATTCATAACGAAAAATACACGAATAGCTTTGCATTATCCTTTGCCGATATCGGCTTCTACATCTTTATGCTTTAGTTTTGGTTCCGGTCGAGACGGATGATGAGAGCGCTCGCAAAAGATGCATCCGCTTCGGCTCGCAAGGAGCTCATCGCTCATGCGCAGGTGTCACCCGCTGCCCGGCGCGCCGCGGCCAGGGCACACGGCAGATTTGACGCGACTCCACAAGAGATCGCCCATTATATCGGGCAGATTTCGGCCGAGCTTTCGACAATGGCCCGCAAGAGCGACCTCGGCCTTCTCGCCTATTTCCTGCAAATGGCACATGCGGAAGCCCGCGCCCTCTCGCGAAAATTCGAGCACGGCCACGGCCACCATTCATGATGATCGGGTTGGGGCGGGCAACACCGTCGCGCAGCTCGAGACCTTGAATTTCCTGCAGCGACGCTTCGGACGCGGCGGTTTCAGCGCCGACCCGATCAGCGCAAGAGCTGCACGAGATCGCCGCCCATTCGCGTGATGCGCCCTTCGAGCTCAAGCTCGAGAAGGGTCGCGCGCACGGCGCTCGCCGGCAGGCCGCAGCCGCGCACGATGTCGTCGAGCGCCGTCGGAGAGGCGCCCAGCACATCGAGAACGCGTTCCATGAAGCGATCTTTCTGATCCCCTTCACGACGCTTTCCCTGATGATCATCGCCGGGTGCCGAAGCGGCGGCGCGAACGGTGCGATTTTCCTCCCTTGGGATCTTTGCCTGTGGCGTCCACGCCCGTTCGCCGAAAAGGTCAAGCTCCTCCCAGAGCGGCTCTTGAGCATCGCGGCCCTCCTCCGAAAGGCCGCTCGGAAAGCTCTGAAGCCTTTCCGCAATGATCGGCGCCAGCACTTCGGTCACATGCTCGCTCGCCGTAACCAGTGTCGCACCCTGCCGGATCAAGTCGTTCGTGCCCTCGGCGCGCGGATCGAGCGGAGAGCCGGGCACGGCGAAGACCTCGCGTCCTTGCTCGAGGGCAAAACGAGCGGTGATCAAGGATCCCGAACCGCGCGCCGCCTCGATGACGATGACCCCGTGCGAAAGGCCCGAGACGATGCGGTTGCGCCGAGGAAAATCGCGCCCGCGCGGCTCCCAGGTGAGCGGCATCTCGCTCAACGCCACGCCGTTCTCGACGAGGCGCTCGAGGAGAGGGCGGTTCTCGTTCGGGTAGATGCGCTCATGCCCACCCGCGAGCACCGCAACCGTGCCTGAGGCGAGCGAGGCGCCATGCGCGCGCGCATCGATGCCGCGCGCCAATCCCGAGACGATGCTGAAGCCTGCCTCACCGAGCTCTCGCGCGAGCCGCTCCGCGAAGCGCAACCCGAGGGCTGAGGCGTTGCGCGACCCGACAATGGCGATCATCGGCCGGTCGAGAACCGCCGGATCGCCGCGAAGCGCGATCAGGGGCGGCGCATCCGCTGTCGCGGCCAGCGCGGCCGGATAGGCTTTCTCAGTGACCGCGATGAAGACGATGCCCTGCTTCGCCGATGCTTCAAGCTCGTTTTGAGCCTCTTCATGCGTGCACACATGGAGCGTGCGGCCTCCCTCGCGATGAAGCCGCGGCAATGCGGCAAGCGCGGCGGTAGGGTTGCCGTAACGGTCGATGAGCCCACGGAATGTCCGAGGGCCCACGCCCTCCGAGCGAATGAGCCGGAGCCAGGCGAGTCTCTCCTCATCGCGCAGCGAGCCGGCGCTCGCCCAATAGCTCACGATTTCGACCCGATGCGGCTCTCCTCGCCGGCGAGGAGGCGCCTGATGTTTTGCGCATGCTTCACCCACAAAAACGCCGCGAGGAGCACGAAGACCAGCGTCGCCGGGATGAGGTGAAAGGCGAGGAGCGCCGCGATGGCGGCGAGGCTCGCCAGGAGCGCGGCGAGGGAGGAATATCGCGTGATGACGGCCACGGCGAGCCAAACCACCGCGAAGGCGAGCGCCGCGGGCCAGAACAGGCCGATCAGGCAACCGAGGAAGGTGGCGACACCTTTGCCGCCCTTGAAGCCGAGCCAAACCGGCAAAAGATGCCCGAGGAAGGCCCCGCAAGCCGCGACGAGCGCCGCTGGTGGCCCGAACTCGGCGCCGATGAGAACCGCCACCGTTCCCTTGAGGATGTCGCCGAGAAGGGTCGCGGCCGCCAAGCCCTTCTTGCCCGTGCGCAGCACATTGGTCGCGCCGATATTGCCTGAGCCGATGCTGCGCAAATCGGGGCCGCCAGCGAGGCGGGTCAGGACGACGCCGAACGGAACGGAGCCCAAAAGATAAGAGATGATGAAGGCCGCGATCAGTCCGATCCAGGACGCCGGCGCATCGCTCGAACCCGCCACTTCGCGCCTCCCCGTCGCTCAGCGCTGGCGATTTGCGCCAAGATTACGCCGACCATGCCTTGCGCATGCCCCATCGGGTCCATGCCCATGCATGGACTCTAAAGCATGATCGCGCCAAAATGGGAAATGTTTTCCGGGCCATGCGGCAAACCAAGAGGATGACGAGGGCGTCGCCTCGTCAAGCGAGCATGCTGCTAAAGCCCCGGCAGCGAACCCGCAACGGCATGGACGATCTCGCCTCCGACGAAGGTCGCGAGCACGCGCCCTTGCAGACGCGCTTCGTCAAAAGGCGTGTTCTTACACAAGGACGCGAGATTCGCGGGATCGACGACCCAAGGTTCGTCCGGGTCGAAGACGATGAGATCGGCACGCGCACCCCGCGCAAGGCTCGCGGCGGGCAAGCGAAAGGCGGCGGCGGGCCCGCTCGACAAGGCCGCCAAGAGGCGTGGCAAGGCGATCTCGCCCGAATGGACGAGACGCAGGGCAGCCGCGAGCATCGTCTCGAGGCCGATTGCGCCATCCGCCGATTCCGCAAAGGGCTGGCGTTTCGTCTCGACATCCTGCGGGTCGTGATCCGAGACGATGGCGTCGATCACCCCTTCCGACAGGCCAGCCACGAGCGCCTGGCGATCCCTCTCCGAACGTAGGGGCGGGGAAACCTTGAAGAAGGTACGGTAGTCGCCGACGTCGCTTTCGTTGAGGGTGAGATGATTGATGGAGACGCCGCAGGTGACGGCAAGGCCTTCTTCCTTGGCGGCGCGAATCGCTTCGAGCGATTCCGCGCAGGAGATCAAGCTTGCGTGATAGCGTGCTCCCGTCAGCCGAACGAGGGCAAGATCACGCACGAGCACCACGGTTTCGGCTACGTTGGGAACGCCGGGAAGGCCAAGCCGCGAGGCGAATTCGCCCTCGTTCATGACGCCTTCCGCAGCGAGATTGGCGTCCTGGGTGAAGTGCGAAACGATCGCGTCGCGGTCGCGCGCATAGAGCAGGGCGCGACGCATGAGTTGCGCGTTCATCACGCTTTTGTGGCCATCGCCGAACGCGACGGCACCGGCCTCCTTGAGAAGGCCGATCTCCGTCATCTCCTGGCCGGCGAGCCCCTTGGTGAGCGCGGCGCCAGGGAGGATGCGCAAGGACGAAGCGGCGCGCGCCCGCCGCAAGATGAAATCCACGATCGCCGGATCATCGATCACGGGGTCGGTGTCCGGACGGCAGATCATGGTGGTGATGCCGCCCGTGGCCGCGGCTCGGCTTGCCGAAGCGAACGTCTCGCGATGCTCGGCGCCCGGCTCGCCGACGAAGGCCTGAAGATCGACAAGGCCAGGCGCCAGGGCGAGCCCTCGGCAGTCGATGACGCGCATCTCTTCGCGGGCCTTCCCTGGAGACGCTTCCGCGAGATGCGCGCCGCTATCGGCGATCACACCCTCGGCGACGAGCACGCCGCCCCGAAGCTCCCGCTGCGCCGCCGGATCGACGAGCCTGGCGTTCGTCAAAAGCAGGGCCCGCGGCCGCGCGGGCTTCGCGCCTTCCTCACCCATTGGGCAGATGCCTTGCGAGCGCCTCGAGAACGGCCATGCGCACGGCTACTCCCATCTCGACTTGCTCGCGCACCAGCGATTGCGCCCCATCGGCGACGTCGGAGGCGATCTCGACACCTCTGTTCATCGGGCCGGGATGCATGACGAGAGCGTCGGGCTTCGCGAACGCAAGCTTCTCCCGATCGAGCCCGAAATAGCGAAAATATTCGCGCACCGAGGGCACGAAGGCGCCGCTCATCCTTTCGCGTTGCAGGCGCAGCATCATCACGATGTCGGCGCCCGCGAGGCCGCTGCGCATATCGGGCGCGACTTCGACGCCAAAACGCTCGACCTCCGCCGGCATCAGCGTCGAGGGCCCGACGAGCCGCACGAAGGCGCCGAGCGCCGAAAGGCAGATGATGTTGGAGCGAGCGACGCGCGAATGGAGGATATCTCCGCAAATGGTCACCACGAGCCCCTCGATCCGTCCCTTGGCGCGCCGGATCGTCAAGGCGTCGAGCAGCGCTTGCGTCGGATGCTCATGGGCGCCATCTCCCGCGTTCACGACCGAGCAATCAACCTTTCGGGCCAAAAGATTGACGGCGCCCGCCGCATGATGGCGCACGATGATGATGTCGGGGCGCATCGCGTTCAACGTCGCGGCGGTATCGAGAAGCGTCTCGCCCTTCTTCAGCGAGGAAGAGGACACCGACATGTTCATCACGTCGGCACCAAGCCGCTTTCCGGCGATCTCGAAAGAAGATTGCGTACGCGTCGAGGGCTCGAAGAAGAGGTTGATCTGGGTGCGCCCTCGCAAGGTCGCCGCCTTTTTCTCAACCTGCCGCGACAAGGCGACATAATCTTGCGCGGTGTCCAAAAGCGCTTCGATATCGGGACGCGACAGGCCTTCGATGCCGAGAAGATGGCGATAGGGATAAAGGGATCGGCCGCTCATTAAAGCCGCTGCATAGGAGAAAGCGAGCCGAGGCGCCAGCCTCATCGGGGGTCCATCCACAGCGAGTTGCGGATTTCGCGGGCTCGCGGCGTCGCCGGCGGCTGGCTTGGGGATGGCGGTTCCGGCGCATTTTCGATAATGCCGTATGAGGACGAAAATAGCTGAAGGCGGTGTCTTCGTGACCCTCGAGGCTTTCACGACCCACGAAGTCTTCAACCAGACGCCCCCTTTCGTCGACGTCGATCTCGTCGCGCTCGACAAGCCCTTGCTCGGAGCCCTCGAAGCTTTCGGTGGTCCGGGGGATTCAAAGAGCGTCGTTTCACACGCGGCAACGCTCGGCACTGCCGAGCATTTCGAGCTTGCGCGTCTCGCCAATGAGAACCCGCCCAAGCTCAAGGCTTTCGACGCACGCGGCGAGCGCCAGGACTTCGTCGAGTTCCATCCGGCCTATCACGCGCTGATGCGCCAAAGCATCGGGGCAGGGCTTGCTTCCTCGACCTTCGAGGCAGCCGCGGCGATGCTCACCTCGGCGGGCGGAAAGCTTCACGGCAAGGGGCATGTGGCGCGCTCGGCCCTGCACTACCTTGCGAGCGGGGTCGAGGCCGGCCATCTCTGTCCCGTGACCATGACTCACGCCGGCATCGCCGCGCTCGCGGCCGCGCCCGAGCACTTCATGAAGCTCATGCCGCTCGTCTCCTCGCGCATCTATGACGCTTCCTTCAGGCCGTTCTGGGAGAAGCAAGGCGCGACCTTGGGGATGGGCATGACGGAGAAGCAAGGCGGCAGCGATGTTCGCGCGAACACCACGCGCGCGGAGCGCATCGCGAAAGACGAATATGAGATCACCGGCCATAAATGGTTTCTCTCGGCACCGATGTGCGACGCCTTTCTCGTCCTCGCGCAAGCTGCGGGTGGTCTCACCTGTTTTCTCATGCCGCGTTTTCGTCCCGATGGCACGCTCAACGCCTTGCGTCTGCGACGGCTCAAGGACAAGCTCGGCAACCGCTCAAACGCGTCCTCCGAGGTCGAATTCGAAAAGGCCTTCGCCTGGCGGATCGGCGAGGAGGGCCGCGGCGTCCCCACCATCATCGAAATGGTGCAGCTCACAAGACTGGATTGCATCGCCGCTTCCGGCGGTCTCATGCGCATGGGCTTGGCGCTTGCGATGCATCACGCGCGCCATCGCCGCGTCTTCCAGAGGAAGCTCGTCGACCAGCCGGCGATGCGCTCGACGCTTGCCGACCTCGCGCTCTCGCTCGAAGGCGTAGCGGCGATCGCGCTCAGGCTGGCCCACGCCTTCGATCGCGCGGGCGAGGATGCGTCGCAGGCTGCCTATGCGCGCCTGATGACGCCGGCGGTCAAATTCGCCGTCTGCAAAGCCGCTCCCGGCTTCCTCTACGAAGCGATGGAATGCCTCGGCGGCAACGGCTATGTCGAGGAGAGCCCCCTCCCCCGCCTTTATCGCGAGGCTCCGGTCAACGCGATCTGGGAAGGCTCCGGCAATGTGATGGCGCTCGATGTTCTGCGCGCCGCGAGCCGTGACAGGGATGCGGCGCGTGGCGTGCTCTCGGAGCTTTCACGCGAGGCGCGAGGGCTGCCGGGGGTCGAGACATCGGTGCAACGCGTAGAGGCCGGTCTCGCACGAAGCGACGCAGAGGCCTCGGCGCGCGCCGTCACGCAAGAGCTTGCGGTGCTGGCAATTGTCGCGGCGCTCGCGCAATGTGCGCCGAGCTCGATCGTCGAGGCTTTCGCGCGCACGCGACTTCTGCGGGAAAACGCTCTCTTCGGCGCGAACGCTCTCTTCGGCGCGGCCGATCTCGCAAGCGAATGCGAGGAGCTTCTCGAGCGCGCCTTGCCGGCCGGATGAAGCTTCACCGCATTTCCGTTATGAAACCGGGTAAATGATTCGCGCGTTGAAAGGCGGCTCGCCCTCGCTGCTTTCCTCTTCTCCCCTTCAAAGGACGAACCCATGATCAATATCCACACGCATCTGTCGCCGATAATCTCCATCATCGCGGGCGTCGTGATCTTGTTGATGCCGCGCCTTCTCAACTACATCGTCGCGATCTATCTGATCTTGATCGGCATCATCGGGCTCGATCTCGTGCGCGTGTGAGCCGCGCGCAGACTCTGCAGCGGTCGAGCGAGGGCCGATTGACTTCGCTCCTGGACCTCACCATGTTCCGCCCTCTCCGCGAGCCCGCGACCTGAAACTGCGGGCTCATCATCAAGCGCGCCTTGCCAAACGGACATCATGAAAGTCGTCGTCGTCGAATCGCCTGCGAAGGCGAAGACCATCAATAAATATCTCGGGCGCGGATATCAGGTCCTCGCTTCGTTCGGGCATGTGCGCGACCTGCCGCCAAAGGATGGCTCGGTCGATCCCGAGCATGACTTCGCCATGAAATGGGAGATCGAGGCGAAGGGCGCCAAGCACGTCTCCGAGATCGCGAAATCGGTGAGAGGGGCGGAAGGCCTGATCCTCGCGACCGACCCCGACCGCGAAGGGGAAGCGATCTCCTGGCATATCGTGGAAGCCTTGAGCGCGAGGCGCGCCCTGAAAGGCGTGCCCGTCGAGCGCGTCACTTTCAACGCCATCACGCCCGACGCGGTGACGAAGGCGATGTCGCAGCCGCGCGCCATCGATCAGGCGCTCGTCGATGCTTATCTCGCGCGGCGCGCGCTCGACTACCTCGTCGGCTTCAACCTGTCGCCCGTGCTCTGGCGCAAGCTTCCGGGCGCGCGCTCGGCGGGGCGCGTGCAATCGGTCGCGCTTCGCCTCGTCTGCGATCGGGAGCTCGAGATCGAACGTTTCGTGCGGCGCGAGTACTGGTCGATCGCCGCGCAGTTGAAGACACCGGCGGGGGCCTCCTTCGAAGCGCGCCTCGTCGGCGCCGATGGCGAGAAGATCACGCGCCTCGATGTCGGCACGGCAGCCGAGGCCGAGGCCTTCAAGGCCGCGCTGGATGCGGCGAGCTTCCGCGTCGGGCAAGTCGAGGCGAAGCCCGGCAAGCGCCACCCCTTTCCGCCCTTCACCACCTCGACCTTGCAGCAGGAGGCGTCGCGCAAGCTCGGCCTTTCGCCGGCGGTGACCATGCGCATCGCGCAACGGCTTTATGAGGGCGTCAATGTTGACGGCGAGACTGTCGGCCTCATCACTTATATGCGCACCGACGGCGTCGACATGGCGCCGGAAGCCGTCACGCGCATAAGGCGGATGATCGAGACCGAGCTCGGCAAACCCTATCTTCCGGCGGCGCCTCGCCGCTACGCCAACAAGGCCAAGAACGCCCAGGAGGCGCATGAAGCGATCCGCCCGACCGATCCGGCTCGTCACCCGAAACAGGTGGCGCGGCTGCTCGAGCCCGATCAGGCACGGCTTTACGAGCTGATCTGGATCCGCTCGGTCGCGAGCCAGATGGAGAGCGCGACGATCGAGCGCACCACGGCCGATATCGTGGCGGAGGCCGGAACGCGAAAGCTCGATCTGCGCGCCACGGGCCAGGTCGTCACCTTCGACGGTTTCCTCAAGCTCTATCAGGAAGGGCGCGACGAGGAGCCGGAAGACGAGGAGAATCGTCGCCTCCCCCCGATGCGCGCCGGCGATCCCTTGAAGCGCGAGCGCATCGACATCGCGCAGCACTTCACCGAGCCGCCGCCTCGTTTCTCGGAGGCGAGCCTGATCAAGCGGATGGAGGAGCTCGGCATCGGCCGGCCGTCGACCTATGCCTCGATCCTCGCCGTGCTGCAGGAGCGCGAATACGTCACGCTCGAGAAGAAACGCCTCGTCGCGGCCGACAAGGGACGCATCGTCACCGCCTTCCTCGAAAATTTCTTCAAGCGATACGTCGAATATGATTTCACCGCTTCGCTCGAGGAAGACCTCGACCGCATCTCGAACAGCGAGATCGCGTGGAAGGAGGTGATGCGCCGCTTCTGGCTCGATTTCTCGGCAGCGATTGCGGGAACCAAGGAATTGCGCACGACGCAGGTTCTCGATGCGCTCAACGAGACCCTCGGGCCTCATATCTTCCCCGACAAGGGGGATGGCACAAATCCACGCGCCTGCCCTTCTTGCGGCACGGGGAGCTTGTCGCTGAAGCTCGGCAAGTTCGGCGTGTTCGTCGGTTGCTCGAATTACCCCGAGTGCCGTTTCACCCGCCAGCTCTCGGCCGTGGGCGCCACGAACGGCAAGGGCGCGAATGGGGAGCAAGGAGGGATTGCGAACGGCGTGCAAGGCCTCGGCAAGGACGAGGTGACGGGTTTGGAGATCACGCTGCGCGACGGGCGTTTCGGCCCGTATCTGCAGCTCGGCGATGGCGAAAAGCCGAAGCGCGTGAGCTTGCCGAAAGGGCTCGACCCTGCCGCGGTCGACCTCGAAAAGGCAATGAAGCTTCTCTCATTGCCTCGCGAGGTCGCAAGACATCCCGAGAGCGGCGAGCCGATCCTTGTCGGCGTCGGACGCTACGGACCCTATGTGCAGCACGGCCGGACCTTCGCCAATCTGGAGAAGTCCGACGACGTTCTGGAGATCGGCGCCAACCGCGCGATCGACCTCATTATTGCGCGTGAGACCAACGGCCCCGGTCGCGGGCGTTTCGGCGGCGGCGCTCCCGCGGGCCGCCTGCTCGGCGAGCATCCCCAAGGCGGGCCGGTGACCGTGCGGCCGGGGCGCTTCGGGCCTTACGTCAACCATGGCAAGCTCAACGCCACATTGCCGAAAGGGCTCGATCTCGACACGATCAGCCTCGACGCGGCGCTTGCGCTTCTCGACGCGAAGGCGGCCGCCGGAGGAGGCGCGAGGAGAGCGAGGACGCGACGCGCGCCGGCGAAAGGCGCCAGCACCAAGAGCGCGACGCCCAAAAAGACGGCCTCCAAGAGGCCGACGTCCAAGAAGTCACCCGCCAAGAAGAAGGCGAGCAAAGGCTAGGCATCTTCGCTCTTGTTAGACATCGCCGGCCTCATTTTCCTTCGCGCGAAGCCATGTCTGTCGCGGACAATGCGCCGTTCATGGCCGCCGCCGCCACCGAGCTTGCACCTCTTCACGCGAAATTGAATGAGCGCGCGATCTCCCATTCTAAAAAATACAAACTTATCAAAGCCATATGTCGCAATTTCGCTCTGGGAAGCCAGCAGACGCAACGCAAATCGATGAGACTCGCTTCCTATCAGATGGGCCCAGCGTGGAGCCGAAGGCTAATTTTGAGCGACGGACGGCCTCAAAACCCGGCTCGTTTACCCTACCGAGACGTCCTTAAGGTTCTCTTAAGACAAATTTGATGAATCATGCTAAATAATAAATTAGCGTCCAGTTCGGACGCCGTCCGCCGATTCCGAAATCACGACGGTCTAAAAAACGTCATTCGGGTTTCAGCGATGTGAATGAAGCTTGGTTCTCGCCCCGTTATTGTCTAATTGGGCGCAACTAGGCTTTCAATCCAGAAAGGCGCGAAGGCAAAGGCCGTCATCAGGGCTTTACCCGCAAAGTCAAAAAACAGGGAAAAGCAACGGTGCGCTTGAGGGGTACACATGTCTGGTTTGGGCCGGGGGCCTGTCCGTAGATCGCGTTCATCGCTCTTTTTTGGCCGAGCGCTCCCGCGGACGCCAATTTCAACCCTTTTTCCAACCCGTGGCCGTCATTGGCTCTCGGCCATTCTCGTTTCGCTATTGGCCTCATCGCCCGCCTTTGCCACGGATTTCACGGTGAACAGCGACGCTACTTTGCGCGCGGCGCTCTCCAATGCCGTGGCCGGTGACTCGATCACCTTCACTGCCAATATCTCGACCGTGAGCGACCTCCCGGCGATCACGCAAAGCATCACGGTCAACGGCAACAACTTCACCCTCTCCGGCGCGAACAGCACCGCCAATGGCAACAGCGCCCTCTTCGTCTTCTCGGGCACGGTGGCGATCAACAACCTCACCATCAGCCAAGTGACCGCGCAAGGCGGAGCGGGCGGCCATGGCGGCGGCGGCGGCGCCGGTCTCGGCGGCGCCTTGTTCGTCGGCGCTCAAGCCAATGTGACGGTGAGCAACGTCTCCTTGCTCAACAATGTCGCGCAGGGCGGCAATGGCGGCGCGCCCGCGGCTGTCGTCGGCGGAGGGGGTGGTGGAGGCGGCGGATTGGGCGGTGCCGGCGGCAACGCCGCGAGAACCGGAGGCGGCGGTGGAGGCGGCGTCGGCAATCCGGGAGTCGGCGGTTCCGGAAGGACCGCGGGCTCGAATGGAAACCTTACGGGACAAAACAGCGGCATCGTGGTCGATGGCGCCGGCGCCAACGGCGGGGGTGGTCTGGGCGGCACCCCTAGCCATCCCGGTGCAGGCGGTGGTGGAGCTGGCGCGACGCTCTCGAGTAACTCGGATGGCGGAGCCGGCGGCTTCGGTGGCGGCGGGGGCGGAGGGGCCGGTTCAGGCAATGGCGGCGACGCGCGCACACGGCCCGGAAATTTCACGACGCTTGCAGGCGTCAGCACGTTCAACTTGGCGTCTCCAGGTGCCGCGGGCAATGGAGGTTTCGGAGGCGGTGGCGGCGGCGCGGGCGGCCGAACGATAGTCACCGGTGGCGGCGATGGCGGCTTCGGCGGCGGCGGCGGCGAGGGTAGAAACGCTGCCGGGAGCGGCGGTGTCGGCGGGGGCGCTGGCGATGCGGCGGCTGGCAATGGCGGCGGCGGCTTGGCGGCGGGCGGCGCGATCTTCGTGCAGGAAGGCGGCACGTTGACGATTGCCGGCACTTTCACCGCGAACGGCAATTCGGTGCTCGCGGGAACGGGCGGCGGCGGCACCGCCGGAAACGGTCTTGCGCTCGGCAGCGGCATCTTCCTCCAAGGCAACAACACGATTGTCTTCCAGCCGGCCTCGGGACAGACGCAGACGGTCGCCGATGTCATCACCGACCAGAACGGCAGCCTCGGAAGCGGAGGCAGCGGGGCGCTTACGTTGAACGGCCCGGGCACGCTCGTGCTTTCGGCCGTCGACACCTATACGGGTCCGACTACGGTCACCGTCGGCACCCTCGCAGTGACGGGCTCGATCGCGAATTCGATCGCGACGGTTTCGAACGGTGGCACGCTCGCGGGTTCCGGAACGGTGGGCGGTCTCGTCGCGCAATCAGGCGGCACGGTCGCGCCGGGCGCGCTCACGCCCTTCACCACGCTCAATGTCTCGGGCAATGCGAGCTTCGCGCCGGGCTCGATCTTTCTCGTCAACATCAACCCCGCCGGCCAGAACGACAAGCTTCTCGTCACCGGCACGGCGACCTTGACGGGCGGCACCGTGCAAGTGCTGGCCGGCACCGGCACTTTCTCGCCGACGAGCCGCTTCATTCTTCTGACCGCGAACGGGGGTGTCTCGGGCGCCTTCGCCAACCTTACCACGAGCACGAACCTCGCCTTCTTGTCGCCCGTGCTCAGCGAGGACGCCAATGATGTCATCTTGAGCTTCACGTCGACGCCGCCTGGCGTCCCGCCGGCGCCAACCTTTCCTTCGGTCGCCATCACGCCCAGCCAAAAGTCGACGGCCACGGCCGTGCAGGCGCTCGGCTCCGGGCCGATCTTCAACGCGGTCATCGGCCAAAGCGTCGCTGGCGCTCTTCAGGCGTTCAACGCGCTCTCGGGCGAGATCCACGCAACCGCCGTCTCGGCGGGCTTCGAGGACGACCGCCTGCCTCGCGAGGCGATCCTCGATCGGTTGAGCCAGCCGCTCGCGACGCCTCTTCTGGGCGTCGCGTCGACGATGACGGGCGCCTACGCGGCCGATCTTCCGACCCGCAAGGGCCCTCCCGTCGCACCCATCGATGTGCGCATGTACCAGCCTCGCCTCTTCGACCTTTGGGGCCAGGGCTTCGGCGATTGGGGGCGCGCGAAGGGCGACGGCAACGCCGCCTCCTTCGACCGATCAACCGGCGGCTTCATCATCGGCGGCGATGCCTCGGCAATCGGCTTCGCGGGAAGCGAATGGCGCTTGGGTGCCGCCGGCGGCTACACGGACGACACGGTCCATGTCGGCCAGCGCCTCTCCTCGGCGGATTTCGAAAACGTCTTCGGCGCCATCTATGCCGGCGCGAGCTACGGCGCCGTGCATTTGCGCGCCGGCGCAATCTACGGCTCGAACAGCCTCTCGACGAGCCGCTCCATCGTCTTCCCCGGATTTTCGGATGCGGCGGCTTCGAACAGCGGTGGCACGACCGCGCAAGCTTTCGGCGAAGCCGGGTATCGCGTCGATGTTCCAAACATGCGCTTCGGCGGCGTCGGAGGCATCGGCGTCTCGCATATGACGCTCGAGCCGTTTGTCGGCGCGGCCGCCATCGAGATCCACCTCAACGGCTTCAACGAGATCGGCGGGCCGGCGGCCCTCACCGGCCTTGCCCGCAATTTCGAATTCGCCACGACGACCTTGGGCTTGCGCGCGCAAGGCGTGATCGACGCGCCCGTGCCCCTCACCGCGCATGCCCTTATCGGCTGGCGTCGCGCTTATGGCGACCTCGTGCCTTCTGTCTTCCTCGCATTCCAGAACGCCTCGCAGAGCTTCAGCGTGGCTGGCGTGCCGATCGATCGCGACACATTTCTCGCGGAAGCCGGGCTTGATTATGCGGTGACCTCGGCCTTTAAGATCGGCGTCTCATACTCCGGTCAATATGGCCAGCGCGCCTTCGACAACGCCTTCAAGGCGCAACTCGACGTGAGCTTCTAGCCAGGCCCTCTACAATCTCCCGCGGCCGCGCCTCGCCCCGCGACGGCAAAGTCCCGTGAAGGACGCGGCAGAGGCTTGTCCCCCATAGCCTTTGCCGCTCGGGCATGCGACAAGGCCTGACATCCCTCTGCGACGGACGACCGCTTGCCCAAGAGACCTCGAGCGCGCGCGACTTCCGCTTTGCCCTCGCGCGACGATATCCTCGCCTACCTTAAGCGCGAGAGCGAGCGCGGCGCCACGATCGGCAAGCGCGAGATCGCGCGCGCCTTCGCGGTCAAGGGCGCAGATCGCATCGGGTTGAAGGCACTCCTCAAGGACATGGAGGCGCAAGGCCTCCTCGATCGTCGCCGCAAGACCATCTCCGGCGCCGGCGCCTTGCCGGCGACCCTCGTCGCGGTGATCTCCGGCACGACGCCGGATGGGGATCTCCTTGCGGCGCCCGCGGATTGGGATGTCGAAGCGCAAGGGGCGGCGCCGCGGATTCTCATCCACGTTCCGCGACGCGCCAAAACCGGACAAGCAGCACCGGGTCAGCGCGACAATGTGCTTTTGCACATCGAAAAAAGCCGCGCCGAGCGGGACTTCCCCTATGTGGGCCGGGTCATCAAGGTGATCCCGCAAGAGAGAATTCGCACGCTCGGCATCTTGCGCATGCAAAAGGACGGATCGGCGCGGCTGATCCCCATCGACAAGAAGGCGCAAGGGCGCGAGCTCGCGATTCCCGAGAGCGATCTCGGCGACGCACGTGATGGCGATCTCGTCGCCGTCACGCCTCTCGACAGCGCAGCTGGGCGACGCGGCCTTGCGCGCGCCCAAGGCCTTTCACGAGCGAAGGTGCGTGAGCGCCTGGGCTCGCTCGGCAGCGAGAAGGCGGTGAGCCTCATCGCGCTTTACGCCCATGCCATCCCTCATGTGTTCTCGCCAGCGGCCCTTGCCGAAGCAGCGCGCGTCCGGCCGGCAAGTCTCGAAGGCCGGGAGGATTGGCGTTCGCTCGCGCTCGTCACCATCGATCCGCCCGACGCCAAGGACCATGACGACGCCGTGCACGCACGCGCCGATGACGACCCGCGCAATCCCGGCGGCTTCGTGCTCTCGATCGCGATCGCCGACGTGGCGGCCTATGTGCATCAAGGCTCCGCGCTCGATCGAGAAGCGCTTGAGCGCGGCAACTCGGTTTATTTCCCCGATCGCGTGGTGCCGATGCTGCCTGAGCGCATTTCCAATGATCTGTGCTCGTTGCGTCCGCATGAAGATCGTCCCGCGCTCGCGCTCGAAGCCGTCATCGACGCGCAAGGACGCAAGCTTCGCCATGCCTTCCACCGCGTGATGATGCGCTCGGCCGCGAAGCTCGCTTACGTCGAGGCTCAGGCCGCCATGGATGGAATGCCCGACGACACCACGCGTCCGCTTCTCGGAGAGGTCATCGCCCCGCTCTACGCGGCCTATGGCGCGTTGAAGAAGGCGCGCGCCGAGCGCCAGCCGCTCGATCTCGACCTTCCCGAGCGTAAGCTCCTCCTCTTGCCCGACGGCACGCTCGACCGCGTCGTCGTGCCGCCGCGCCTCGAGGCGCATCGCTTGATCGAGGAATTCATGATCCTCGCCAATGTGTGCGCCGCCGAAACCCTGGAGCGGGCCCACATCCCCTTGCTCTACCGTGTCCACGACGAGCCTTCGGCCGAGAAGCTCGAAGGCTTGCGCGAGGTGCTCGCCTCGATCGGCATCAAATTGCCGAAACAAGGAGCGATGCGGCCGGGGCTGTTCAATACGATCCTCAAACGCGTCGAAGGCACGCCGCACCAGGCCTTCATCAACGAGGTGGTGCTGCGCACCCAGGCGCAGGCCGAATATGCGCCCGAGAATTATGGCCACTTCGGCTTGAACCTGCGCCGCTATGCGCATTTCACCTCTCCCATCCGACGCTATGCCGACCTCATCGTGCATCGTGGGCTCATCGGCGCGCTGCGCCTCGGGAAGGACGGGCTTTCCCCTTCGGTGACGGTCGCCGCGCTCGCTGAGATCGGCGCTCGGATCTCGGCCGCCGAGCGGCGCGCCATGGCGGCTGAGCGCGATACGGTCGATCGCCTGATCGCCGCGCATCTTGCCGACGAGATCGGCGCCGTCTTCGACGCGCGCATCAACGGCGTCACGCGCGCCGGCCTCTTCGTGTCGCTTGCGGAGACCGGCGCCTCGGGCTTCGTTCCGGCGGCAACGCTCGGTGGCGAGTATTTCCGCTTCAAGCAAGCCGAGCATGCCTTGGTCGGGGAACGCAGCGGCGCGAGCTTCCGCCTCGGCGATCTGGTCAGCGTGCGTCTCGTCGAGGCGGCGCCGGTCGCGGGGGCTCTGCGCTTCGAGATGCTTTCAGATGGCACGCCGACGCGCCACCGGCGGCACGCGCCGCCAACCGAGGGCCGACGCCCCGGGCGTGCGGCGCAAAGGCGAGCGCGCTAGACACGCCTCGCCGCCTAGTCTCGTCGATCGGCGCTCTCCCTCTGCTTTTATTCTTGACGCTTCCTCGCTTCAGGCGGTCTAATTAGATCAACTTCTAATGATTCGTCGCGTTCAAAAGGGTTGCGTCCGTATCATCGAACGCTCAGCCTCGGGGCACCAATGCGACAATTGTCTTTACCTTCGCAACAAGACGGGGTGCGCAAGCGTCTGACCGACCCCGAAACCATCGCCACGGCGGTCGAATTGCTGCGCGAGGCCGGTTACACCGAGCTTGCCATCTGGCGATACTTCATTGAAGCTTTCGCCGTCGATCTCGACGCGCTCTCCCTCATCCTGAAAGAGTTGTTCGGCAAAGCGCAGACCCGGCGCGAATCCCGTCGGGCGAAGCCGCTTCCATCATCCCCCCGTCGCGACAAAGCTCGACGGACGCGCGCCGCTTGAGTCGATAGCGCTCGCCGAGAACACCTGACTCGTCATGCGTGGGCTCGGCCCACGCATCCACGCCTTCGCTGGCGCGCCCCAAGGAAGGAAGGCATGGGTGGCCGCACCAGTGCGGGCATGGCCCGCAGAGCGGATGCCGGCGTGCTCACCGGGTAAGGGCCACCTCCCTCGTCAGCCGCGGGACGCCGCCGACGCGGGCAATCGGGCCCTCGGATCGCGCGTTGCGGCGACGAGATCGTCGAGTTCCGGTGCTGGCGGGTCGGGGCCGTCCTGCCTGAAGCGATGGGTGATCCAAGGGGCGAGCACTCGGTCAAAAAACGCTTGTTCATCCGCTTCGATGGCGCAGGCGAGCGCGCCGTTCCACGCGGCCTCGGCGTTCGTGCCCGCGAGCGCGAATGCCCACGCCCCCGTCATCTTCACGAACCAGCGCGCGTCGGGACAGGCCTCGTCAAGCTCGTGAAAGCTTCGAGCTTCGCGTGCAAGGAGCGCGACGCCGCTTGCGATTGAGGGCGGCCGGCCAGGGTCATCGCCGTCGCCCGATGTCGTGCGCAGGTCAAGCTTCATCTCGCCCACTTC
Source organism: Beijerinckiaceae bacterium (assembly GCA_035949255.1). GTDB lineage: Bacteria > Pseudomonadota > Alphaproteobacteria > Rhizobiales > Beijerinckiaceae > GAS188. Next base: position 29,658 of record DASZIL010000104.1, read on the forward strand.
ATCCCACATCCGCGCGAAGCCCAAGGATTTTTCGCGACGCGCCGCACGAGCGAGCGAGCAAAGGCGAAGCTGCGCCTCGAAAAACGTCAGGATATATCGCTCTGGGCTGTCGCGTAGCGGCGAGCGGAGCCGATCCCGAGGGGGGGATTGCGAAGCCGTGCGTTCTTGCGCGCCGAAATCTTCGCCGGAGCCCTCGGCCATGACTCCGAATTTGGCGATGATGACGCCATCTTCGGCTAAGCCGCTTTCCCGGTCCACAACCCTCGAAAATGCGACCGCGCCGCCCAGCACCTCGGCGAAGATCTCCGCGGCGCGTCTTGCGTCTTCCTCGGAGGGAAACAACATCTGCGGTTGGACCGTAAGCCGTCCATCCTGGCGTTGAAAAACCGCTATGATGCCGAATTCCGTCACCCTGGACATGATCGCCTCGCCGGCTTTCAGATCGATCTCGATTGATTCGCGCTGGCAAGATCGTCCTGTTTATTGCGCGACATGTCACCTGTTTTCCTTTTCGCCAGCGGAACATCATTTGACAGGATACACGTATTTCTACACCGGATACTTCAGAGGGAATGGCGGGAACCTTGATCTTTATCCTCGGAAGCCCGTGACTGGGCAATTCCTGGCGGCGCATGAAGTGATGCTTGGAAGCATCGATCGCAGGCCGGCGGCAACTATAGTATCCTTCTCGCTCGCCGCCCTCGCCTTTCAGCGAGCGTCTTCATGCCGACAGGAGGATGAGAATGAAACGACGCACCTTCCTCGCCGCCTCGGCCGCGAGCCTCGCATTCCCCGCGGTCGGGCGCGCGCAGAGCGCGGACGCCGAGCTCAAATTCATCCCCCAGGCCGATCTCGTCGTCCTCGATCCGCATTGGACGACGGCCTATGTGACGCGCAACCACGGCTTCATGGTCTTCGACACGCTTTACGGCACGGACGGGAGTTACCGGCCGTCCGGGCAGATGGTCGAGGGCCACACCACCGAGAGCGACGACAAGGAATGGAAACTGACGCTCCGAGACGGCCTCAAATGGCATGACGGCGAAAAGGTTCTTGCCCGCGATTGCGTGGCGAGCATCCGCCGATGGGGCGCCAAAGACGCATACGGGCAAGCCCTCCTTGCAGCGACGGACGAGGTTTCAGCGCCCGACGACAAGACGATCCGTTTCCGCCTGAAGGCCCCCTTCCCTTTGCTCCCGGCGGCTCTCGGCAAATCCAGCACCTATATGCCGGCGATGATGCCGGAGCGGCTCGCGAAGACCGATCCCGGCACGCAGATCACCGAGATGGTCGGCAGCGGGCCGTTTCGTTTCAAGGCCGATGAGCGCATTCCTGGCGCACGCGCGGTGTATACGAAATTCAACGACTACACCCCCGTCGGCACCGGCAAATCCGATTGGACGGCCGGGCCGAAGGTGGTGCATGTCGAGCGCGTCGTGTGGACCACGACGCCTGATCCCGCGACCGCGGCAGCAAGCCTGCAATCGGGAGAGCAGGATTGGTGGGATTATGCGCTCTCGGACCTTCTGCCCTTGCTGCGCAAAGATAAGAAACTGAAGGTCGTCGTGCAGGATCCGACGGGGCAAATCGCCATCATGCGGATGAACCACCTCGTCGCGCCCTTCAGCAACGAGAAGATTCGCCAGGCGATGATCGGCGCCGTCAACCAGGCGGATTTCATGACGGCGGTCGCAGGCGACGACAAATCGATGTGGCGAACCGGCGTCGGCGTGTTCACGCCCGGCACACCGATGGCGAATGACAAAGGCATGCAAGTGCTGAACGGCCCTAGGGACATGGCCAAGGTCAAGGAAGAGCTGAAAGCCGCCGGCTATAACGGCGAGAAAGTGGTGTTGCTCGCCGCAACAGATTTCCCGGTCCTCAAGGCCATGTCCGATGTCGGCGCGGACATGCTGCAACAGGCGGGCATGAACGTCGATTACGTTGCGACCGACTGGGGCACGGTCGTGCAACGCCGCGCCAGCCGCAAGCCCGTGGACCAGGGTGGCTGGAATGTCTTCTTCACCGCCTGGGCGGGTTCCGACATGCTCAATCCCGCGGGCCATCTTTCGCTGCGCGCCAATGGCGACAATGCCTGGTTCGGTTGGCCGAACGACCCGAAGATCGAGGAGCTGCGCAGCAATTGGTTCACCGCTCCCGACCAGGCATCGCAACAGAAGATCGCGGCGGAGCTTCAGCAGGAGGTGTTCGTCGACGTTCCCTATGTTCCCCTTGGGCAATATCTTCAGGCGACCGCCTTCAACACACGGCTTTCGGGTGTGCCGAATGGTTTCGCCATTTTCTGGAACGTGCGGAAGGAAGCATAGCCGAGTTACGCTCTTCGCGTGGCGCCCCTCCTTCTCCCCGCGACCCTAGGACTAGGCGATACGCATGACTGTGGCGGCCTGGCTCGCTTATTACATCACTCTTTGGCTCGACTTGGCGGACGGGTACTGGGCCGTCATCCCTGTCATCCGGTGATCATGCAGAGCACCTTGGGCGGTACGCTTGATGCCGGCCTCTCTCGCGTTACAGGAACCGTGGCGGGCGCGCTATTGGGCGGCGCCGGTGCCTGGGCTGAGGTTGCGACCAGGTTGCCGCTCGCTGTCATGTTATCTTCGTTGGTGCTGCCGCTCTCGTCGCTGGCTACTCTGAACGCCAAGTTCCGCATGGCACCGGTCACAGCGGCCTTGGTGCTCCCCCAACTGTCATCGGCGAGTTCACGCCGGTCAGGACGGTGCGGAATACAACAGAAAGCTAACCGAGCGCGCTGGTATGATCGAGACTTCTGAAGTTGCGGTCGCCCGCAAGGTCGCTCAATCGGACAATGGCCGAGCGTCGAGGGGGAGGGCCTAGTCTCGACGTCCGCTTTGCAGGAGTGGCTCTTGTCCGCTCAATGACCGGGTTGGGCGCGGACCGGCCGTAGGTTCAAATCAGGGGCTCGCAACAGCCGATTCTTGCGATTGGTGAAAAGCGCGATCCCCCGACTCGGAGCGTGATGACGGTGATGATCCGCCACGAGAACATTGCCCAATGGTGAATGGGTCGCGTGCGCGTCGCTCAATCGCCATCGCGAGAATTCGCTCCGTAGAAGGGTCGGCAAGTCGGCGTTCACCTCCTTGCCTCTATTTCACCGCATCAGCGCCTGTAAGCGCATCAATCGCGAAATCGACGAAGGCGCGCACTTTCGCCGCCCGGTGCTGGCGGGACGGATACAGGGCATAGAGCGGAAACAGCTCGCCCGACCAGTCGGGAAACAGCTCGACCAACCTGCCGCTATCGACGATGTGCTTCGACCCGAGCTGCATGATCTGGGCGATGCCCACGCCCGCCTCGCACGCGCTCAGCATCGCGCCGACGTCCGAAACCATCAGCCGCGAGGTCACCTTGATCGGCAACACCTCGCGTTCGTTCCGAAACTCCCACTCAAAAGGCCGGCCGTTCGCGGCGTCGTAAAAGTCGATGCAGTCGTGGCCGGCGATCTCCGAAGGATGCAAGGGCCTGCCACACGCCGCGATGTAGCCTGGCGAAGCCACGGTCAGGATGCGCGTTTCGATGAGCTTTCGCGCAATGAAGGACCCGGTCGGGGGATCACCGAAGCGCAGGGCGAGATCGAAGCCGTCAGCGACAAGGTCTCCAACATGGTCACGCATGATCAGCTCGATCCGCACCTCTGGGTGCTTCTCGAGGAAACCGGCGATCTGACCGGCGAGGACTATGCGCGAGAAAAA
>DASZIL010000105.1:0-9318 GCA_035949255.1 Beijerinckiaceae bacterium
TACTATATTGTCCGCGGGACTTCGGTCAAACGCGGACGTGATGTTCGGCCCGATAACCATAATGATGTAGTCAAATAGCTAGTCAATTGAGAATCGAATCTTACCGATGCGCACGCCACGCGATCATACTCACCCTCTGCCTCTCATCGTCACAAACGAATAGCTGGTTTAGGCTGTCACACATCGCTCGCCGGGCGCCCGCGCGATCAGGCTTCCCGCCCGCGCATCCATGCACGAACATGTTGCGGCCAACGCCCGTCGATCGCGACGAGGCCAAGCCCGATGAGCGCCATGCCGAGGAGCTCTGTCGGGACGATTGGCTCAGCGAGGATAAACGTGCCGAGGACGAGCGAGCTCACCGGGAGAAGGAAGGTCACGAGCAGGAGATTGGTGGCTCCCGCCGTCGCCAGAAGGCGGAAGTAGAGAAGGTAGCCGAGCGCGGTCGAGAAGACCGCGAGTCCTAAGATGGCGGAAAGCCCCGCAAGGCTCGGGACCGGCAACGTCCAGGGGCGCTCGGCAAAGACCGTGATCGGCGCCAACAGGATTGCCGAAGCCGTCACCTGGCCGGTCGCGGTCAACAAGGGCGCGACGCCGAGGCGCTTGAAGCGCCGCCCGTAGACGCCGGCGAAAGCATAGGAGAGCGCCGCGCCGAGGCAGGCGAGCTGGGCGAGCGTGTCACCGCCAAGATCAGCGATGGCAAGACCGGCGAGAGCCTGCGGGCCGATCATGACGGTCACGCCCGCGAGACCGAGAAGCACGCCCAAGAGGCGATTGCCGGTCAGCTTTTCGTCCGAAGTGAAGGCATGGGCCACCACGACGGTGAACAGCGGTGTCGTGGCATTTAATATCGAGGCGAGGCCGCTCGCGATATGGGTCTGCCCCCAGACGAAGAGCATGAAGGGCACGGCGTTGTTGAGAAACCCCATGCCGAAGAAGGCGGCCCAGATGCGCGGGGTGCTCGGCAAGCGAAGCCGCAGGAGAGGCAGGGCTGCGTTCAGGATGAGCGCGGCGAGGCCAACCCGCAAGAACACGATGGTGAAGGGAGGAAGCTCCTTCACCGCAACGGCATTGAAGAAGAAGGAGCCGCCCCAGAGCACCGAGAGCGCAATGAGCATCGCCCATTCGCGCGGCCCCATGGGGCGGTTGATCAGGCTGTGTTCGCCGGTCATCGGCAAGCGTGACGACGCCTCGACCGCTCCGGGCGCGCGCCCCACGGTTTCGAGACCACGGGATATGGGATTTGCCGCCTGGCGCATGCTCTCACCCGAACCAATGTTCGGCGTCACGCTACCTGGGCGTTCAATCCCTCGCGATCCGCTTCTTGTGCTGGAATTCGCGGGCCGCGATCTTCCTTCTCCCGCCCAAAAGGCGGGAGACGGTGCCCGCCGCGAAGCGGTGGGCGGATGAGGGCCCGTTTCCACAACGCCAGTCGACGTTGATCCTCAAGGCGTGACAACCCAGCTTGGCGGGCAATCGCGGCTCACCCTCATCCGCCGATCGCTGACGCGATCGCCACCTTCTCCCGCGCGAAGAGCGCGGAAGAAGGGAGAGGCCCGCCAAATTGCGATCGGCTTGACCGCCCTCACAACGGCCATTACGCAAGCTAATTAGATAATTCCCGACTCAAATTGGCCTCGCTGGGGCTCAAATCGAGCTTGAGAGGGGGGCTGCTTTCATGACGAAGTCTTCTCATGCCGAATGGCGGGGCATATCCGCTTTCAGGCCCGCGCTTTTGGCGACGACCTCGGCCGCGGCACTTCTCCTCGGCAGCGTCATGGCGCAAGCCGGGCAGACGGTCGCGAACGAGACGACCGCCACCTTCTCGAACGGCGCCGTCAATGTCACGACCTCGATCGTCATCGACAACACGACCGTGACGGGCGCCGTCGTCAATGCAGGCACGATCACGCCGGGGATCAATCTGGAGGGCATCCCCGTCACTTCGCCGGGGAACGGGAACCGGGTCGGCACCAGCGCGGCGCTCACGGTGAACAACGCCAGTATCGGCGGCGGGATCACCAATAGGGGCACGATCAGCGCGAGCGCGGGCGGAGCGAACAATCCTCTGCCCTTGGGCATCCTGGTCAGCAACAGCACCGTCACCGGCGGGATCGTCAATAGCGGCACGATCAGGATCAACGGCAACTTCTCTACTTTCGATGGCACCCCGGTCGCTAACAACATCGGCACCGGCATCGCGCTCAGCACCAGCACCATTATCGGCGGGATCACCAATAGCGGCACGATCATTGTCAACAATGGGGTCGCCGGCATCGGGGGCTTTTTGCTCCCCCCGGGCCCACCGAACTTCAGCACGGTGATCGGCAGCATCGTCAATAGCGGGAAGATTATCGTCACCGGCAACCAGTTTGCGGGCATCTTCGCTCCCTTCGGCGGCGTGACCGGCGGCATCATCAACAGCGGCACGATCACGGTAAGCGGCAGCAGCTTTGTCGCAATTGTCGACGGCATCGTACAATCAGCCGCGGCCACCGGCATCCTGGTCGATAGCGGGCCCGGGCCCGCCACCGGCCCGATCGTCAATAGCGGCACGATCACGGCAACCGGTACCGGCCTCCCCGGATTCCCTGGCGGCGCCGCCGGCGGCATCGAACTTGGGGGTATTTTCGGCCTTGGCTCCGCGATCATCGCCGGCGGCGTCATCAACACCGGCACCATCACCGCGAGCGCGCCGAATGGCGATGCGATCGGTATCATTGTGTTCGCGAAGAGCATCTCTGGCAGCGTCACCAACAGTGGCACGATTATCGCCAATGGCGGCCTGGTCGGCATCGGCATCGAAGTTGCCGAGGCCTCGCCCGGCAGCACCATCGTGGGCGGCATCACCAACACCGGGACGATCGCGGGCAACACCGCCGCCATCGAGCTGAAGGGCCCGGACGCTTTCGGCGCGCCCGCTTCTTTCCGTGGCGGCCCGACCACGATCAATCAGCAGGGCGGCGCGCTCATCGGCAGCATCATCGGTTCCGGCAATGGCTTCGGCGATGTGCTCAATTTCTCGGGCGGAAGCATCGTGCTCTCGGGCGGGCAGTTGATCTCGGGCCTCGGCACCTACAACCAGACGGGGGGCACGCTCGTCTTCGAGGTGACGCAATCGACGGCGCCCGGCACCTATCCGACCTTGAGCGCAGGCTCCATCAATCTCACCGGCGGCACGTTCGAGCTCGCGCCGGCCGCAGGCAGCCTCTCGGCGCTCGCGGCGCAGCGCGTGACGGTGTTCAAGAACATCGTTGTGGCGGACACCCCGATGAACGGAAGCTTCGCGAGCGTCGCGACGCCGAACACCCTCTTTTCCGCGAGCCTTTCGCCCGATCCGACGACCGCGAACGCGCTCGACGCCACGCTCAGCTTGAGCCAAACGGGGCTTGCGGCGAGCGCGCAGGACCTCACGCAAGACGGCCGCCTCGGGCTCGATGCGCCGCGCGTGCTCACCGAGGCCGTGCAGGACCGGCTCGTCGCGAATGGCGGGGCGCTCGGGCAGGACGCATCGGCCGGCCCGAAAGCCGTCGCCGGCTTCTCCTTCGGCAACGCCAATGTCTGGGCGCGTGGTGCGGACCAGTTCGGCTCGGCGACCGCGCAGGCCGCGAGCGCAAGCGTGGGCTACGACATCAACCGCGCCGCTCCGATCATCGCGGGTATCGATTGGCGCCTCGACAATGGCGTGGTAGCGGGTGTGGCCGCGACTTACGTCGCGACCTCGGCGAAGTTCAAGGACGGGTCGAGCACCAATGTGAACTCGTATCAGGGCGCGGTTTACGCCGGCTGGGCGGGCGGGCCCTGGTATGCGGCCGGAAGCCTGGTCGCGAGCTTCAACGAGTTCGGCACGGCGCGGCTTCTCACCCCCTTCGGGCTCCCGGGGGACGCGACCTCATCGCCCTCCGGCCAGAGCTATCAGGGCCATGCGGAAGCGGGATACCACTGGGTGCTTCCGGCCGGCGGCGTGAATGTCTCCGTCACGCCTTATGCGGCCCTGGACTATGTCTACGCGCAGGTCGACGGCTTCTCCGAGACGGGCGGCTTCGGCGCGCTCCAGGTGAACTCGACGAGCACCAACTCCTTCCAGGCGACGCTCGGCATGCGGCTCACCTCACGCATCGCGATGGCGAATGCCGGTACGCTCGTTCCCGAACTTCGTGTCGGCTGGAGTCACGAGTTCCTCGACGCCTCGCAAAAGATCACGGCGTCGCTCGTCGGCGTGCCAGGTTCGAGCTTCACGGCGACTGGCATCGCGTTCGGCCGCGACGCCGCGCTCATTGGCGCCGGCGTCAGCCTCGAGCTCTCGCCCGATGCCAAGGTGTTCGTCGACTACGATGGTAGGCTTGGCTCCCATCTCCAGGAGCACTCGGTCTCAGGGGGATTGAAGATGAGGTTTTAGGCGGCAGCACCGCCCTCATCCGCCCTCCGCTTCGCGGAAGCCTCCTTCTCCCGCGCAGAGCGCGGGAGAAGGAGGCGGCTAACGATCAGCGCTCAGCTCCACTCGCGAACGTCGACAAAGTGGCCGGCGACGGCGGCCGCCGCTGCCATCGCGGGCGACACGAGATGGGTGCGTCCGCGGAAGCCTTGGCGACCCTCGAAATTGCGGTTCGAGGTCGAGGCGCAACGCTCGCCGGGTGCAAGCTTGTCGGCATTCATGGCGAGGCACATCGAGCAGCCGGGCTCGCGCCATTCAAAGCCGGCCGCGAGGAACACCTTGTCGAGCCCTTCGGCCTCGGCCTGCTCCTTGACGAGGCCCGACCCGGGCACCACCATCGCGGCAACGCTCTCATGCACGCGCTTGCCGGCCGCGATCTTGGCGGCGGCCCGCAGATCCTCGATGCGGCCGTTGGTGCAGGAGCCGATGAACACCCGTTTGATGGCGATGTCGGTGATCTTCTCGCCGCCGTTGAGGCCTTGATATTCAAGCGCCCGCTCGGCCGCCTTGCGCTTGCCTTCATCCGCGATTTCCGACGGCACGGGAACGCGCCCTTGCACCGTCGTGACCTGCTCGGGCGAGGTGCCCCAGGTGACCGTGGGCGGCAGCTTTGCGGCGTCGAGCGTGACGATGCGGTCGAAATGGGCGCCCTCATCGGAGCGCAAGCTTCGCCAATATTCCAGCGCCATTTCCCAAGCCTTGCCTTTCGGCGCTTTCGGCCGGCCGACGAGATAGGTGAAGGTCTTCTCATCGGGTGCGATGAGCCCGGCGCGGGCACCGCCTTCGATCGACATGTTGCACACCGTCATCCGCCCTTCCATCGAGAGCGCGCGGATCGCCTCGCCGGCATATTCGATGACATGGCCGGTGCCGCCGGCGGTGCCGATCTCGCCGATGATCGAGAGAATGATGTCCTTTGCGGTCACGCCATTCGACAAGCTGCCGTCGACGCGCACCAGCATGTTCTTCGCCTTGCGCTGGATGAGCGTCTGGGTCGCGAGCACATGCTCGACCTCGCTCGTGCCGATGCCATGGGCAAGCGCGCCGAAGGCGCCATGCGTCGAGGTGTGGCTGTCGCCGCAAACGATGGTGGTGCCGGGAAGCGTGAAGCCCTGCTCGGGCCCGATGACATGCACGATGCCTTGGCGCACATCGCGCTCGTCGTAATATTCGACGCCGAATTCCCGCGCGTTGCGCGCCAGCGTCTCGACCTGGATGCGGCTCTCCGGATCGTCGATGCCCTTGGAGCGATCGGTCGTCGGCACATTGTGGTCGACGACGGCGAGCGTCTTTTCCGGTGCGCGCACCTTGCGGTTCGCGAGGCGCAAGCCCTCGAAGGCCTGTGGCGAGGTGACCTCGTGCACCAGATGCCGATCGACGTAGATGAGGCAGGTGCCGTCGTCTTGCGCCTCGACCAGATGATCGTCCCAGATCTTGTCGTAAAGGGTGCGCGGCTTCACGGGTTTGTCCTCAAAAGATCAAAGCTGCGGTTCGAGCCCGCTCTTTTACCGGGATTGGGCCTAGGCGAAAAGCGGCAAGCGTCGGCACGGATCGCGTCGGTGCGACGGCTCAGGCGACGAGCCGTCCGTGGCAATGCTTGAACTTCTTGCCCGAACCGCAGGGACAAGGCCCGTTGCGGCCGACCTTGCCCCAGCTCGACGGATCGTCCGGATCAACCTTGGTGGCGTGCCTCACGGCCGCTTGTGCCGATGCGGGCGGCGTCTCCGGCTGAACCGCCGGGTCGAAGCCGAGCATCGAGGCCGCCGCGCGGAAAGGATCGCCGGCGTTGAGCGAGGCGAGCGCCATCTCGTCCTCTCCCGTCACCGGGTCGAGATGATGGGCCTGCATCACCGGGGGTGCCTGGAGCGGCGGGGGCTGCATCACCACCTCGACGCGCATGAGCTGGCCCGTGACCGCCTCGCGCAGGCGCGCCACCAGGCCGTTGAACAATTGGAAGGCCTCGGCCTTGTATTCGTTGAGCGGATCGCGTTGCGCATAGCCGCGCCAGCCGACGACCTGGCGAAGCTGATCGAGCGTCACGAGATGCTCGCGCCACAGATGGTCGAGCGCCTGAAGCAGGACCTGCTTCTCGATATAGCTCATCAGCTCGGGGCCATTCTGCTCGACGCGCTTGTCGTAGCCTTGATCGGCGAGTTCGCGCAGGCGCTCGCGCACCATCTCCTCGCTGATCCCCTCCTCCTTCGCCCAATCGGCGATCGGAGCCTCGAGGTTGAGCGCCTTCGCCACCGCTTCCTTCAACCCCTCCACATCCCATTGCTCGGGGTAGGAATCGGGCGGAATATGCGCTTGCGCCACATCGTCGATCACGCCATGGCGCATGTCGTCGATGGTCTCGCGCACGCTTTCCTGGCCCATGAATTCGCGGCGCTGCTCGAAGATCACCTTGCGCTGGTCGTTCATGACGTTGTCGTAGCGCAGGACGTTCTTGCGCATGTCGAAATTGCGGGCCTCGACCTTGCCCTGGGCGCGCTCGATCGCCTTGTTGATCCAATTGTGGACGATCGCCTCATCTTCCTTGAGGCCGAGCTTCTGCAGCATGCCGTCCATGCGCTCCGAGCCGAAGATGCGCATCAGGTCATCCTGGAGCGACAGATAGAATTTCGATTTGCCGGGGTCGCCTTGGCGGCCGGAGCGGCCGCGCATCTGGTTGTCGATGCGCCGGCTCTCGTGCCGCTCGGTGCCGAGAACGTAAAGCCCTCCGGCCGCGATCACCTTGGACTTGAAGGAAGCAACCTCCGCGCGGATCGCCGCCTCCTTCGTCTTGCGCTCCTCGGAAGGCTCCATGCCGTCCAAGGTCTGCCGAATGCGCATCTCGGCGTTGCCGCCGAGCTGAATGTCGGTACCGCGACCGGCCATGTTGGTCGCGATGGTGATCGCGCCTGGCACGCCGGCTTGCGCGATGATGAAGGCTTCCTGCTCGTGGAAGCGCGCGTTCAGCACCGCGAAGAGGCGGGAGGGACGCCCTTCGCGCGCCGCCGCATAGAGCGGCTCGAGGCTGTTCGGGTCGGCGAAGTCGATCATCTTGAACTTGTTCTTCTTCATCACCTCGGCGAGGAGCTCGGATTTTTCGATCGAGGTGGTGCCGACGAGGAGCGGTTGGCCCTTCGCATGAGCCTCCTCGATCTCGCGCAAGACAGCACGGGTGCGCTCTTCGCTCGTGCGATAGACTTCGTCGTCATGGTCCTCGCGGGCGACCGCGACGTTCGTCGGAATCTCGATAACCTCGAGCTTGTAGATCTCCAGGAATTCGTCGGCCTCGGTCGCCGCCGTTCCCGTCATGCCGGCGAGCTTCTTGTAGAGGCGGAAGTAGTTCTGGAAGGTGATCGAGGCGAGCGTCTGGTTCTCCGGCTGGATGCGCGCCCGCTCCTTCGCCTCGAGCGCCTGGTGCAGTCCGTCGGAATAGCGCCGGCCGGGCATCATGCGGCCGGTGAACTCGTCGATGATCACCACCTCGTCGTTGCGCACGATGTAGTCCTTGTCGCGCTGGAACAGCTTATGGGCGCGCAAGGCCTGATTGGAATGATGCACGAGCGAGGTGTTCTCGACATCGTAGAGGCCGCCGTCGACCAGGAGCCCGGCCTCGGTCAGCAGCTTCTCCATATGCTCATTGCCCTGCTCGGTGAGCGAGACGGAGCGCTGCTTCTCGTCGACATCCACATCGCTCGCCGAAAGCCGCGGGATCAGGGCATCGACCGCGACGTAAAGCTCGGAGCGATCCTCGGTCGGGCCAGAGATGATCAAGGGCGTGCGCGCCTCGTCGACCAGGATCGAATCGACTTCGTCGACGATCGCGAAGCTATGGCCCCGCTGCACCATCTGCGCCAGGTCGTATTTCATATTGTCGCGCAGATAGTCGAAGCCGAACTCGTTGTTCGTGCCATAGGTGATGTCGCTGGCATAGGCGGCGCGACGCTCGTTATCGTCGAGCCCATGCACGATGACACCGACGCTGAGCCCGAGGAATTTGTAGATTTGCCCCATCCATTCGGCGTCGCGGCGGGCGAGATAGTCGTTCACCGTCACGACATGCACGCCCTTGCCGGCGAGCGCGTTGAGGTAGACGGGAAGCGTCGCGACGAGCGTCTTGCCCTCGCCCGTGCGCATCTCCGCGATGCCGCCTTCGTGCAGCACCATGCCGCCCATGAGCTGCACGTCGAAATGGCGTTGGCCCAAGGTGCGCTTCGCCGCCTCGCGCACGGTCGCGAAAGCTTCCACCAGAATGTCGTCGAGCGTCTTGCCGGCAGCGAGCTCGTCGCGGAAAGCCTGGGTGCGTGCGCTGAGCGCCTCGTCGGAAAGGCCTTCGAGATCCTTCTCGAGCGCATTGATGCGCTCGACCGAAGGAACATAGGTCTTCAGTCGCCGATCATTGGAAGAGCCGAAGAGCTTCTTCGCAAATGCGCCAAACATGCAGGGCCTTTCCGTACGAGCGGGAATATATCGGGCGCCGCTTGAGCCTCTCAACGGTGCTGATTGCACGGCGCTGGTGTCAAAACCATGTCTTGCCGCAATTCACAGGTGGGGGCTAGGGGGGCGCTTTGTCAACATTTCGCCTTGCGCAAATTCCGCCGTCGCCCAGACAATTTGCCACAAGCCGAAAGCCAGAAAATTGGGCGCGAAGGCCAAGGTTTCAGACATAATTCGGCGACAAGCCCATGCTCCAGATGGCTTCAATGTGATTTCAGTTGACCGGATGCACCCATTCGGTCGAAAAGCGCGCCGGCGGCGCGCTAACAGCGAAAAGGCAAGTTCGATGACAATCTCACGGAGCTCCCTCGGCTCGATGAGCTTTTTTGGCATGAGACGCGCTTTGGGCGCGGGGAGCGTCCTGGGTGCGCTCGCGCTCTTCGGAACATCGGCGCTGGCGC
>DASZIL010000106.1:0-9938 GCA_035949255.1 Beijerinckiaceae bacterium
CCAAGCTCCGGAAAGGTGTGGATCGCCACATCGCCGGGAAGCCCGAGCGCATATCGAGCCGGAATGATTTGATCCCTTGCGCCGAGGACGATCTTCGCCGGAATGGCAAGCCCGTCGAAGACCGAACGGATGCTGAAAGCCTGGGTGGCGTCGGGAAACAGCACGGAGGCAAGCTCTTGGAGTGCAGCACCGTCGAGATGCTCGCGTTGCCGCAGCGTTGCCTTGATGAAGGAAGGGCCGAGGACGGAAGGATCGCTCACGAGCGCGGCGACGAAGGGCTCGAGCTCCACAGCGCTCTTCGCCCTCGGGAAGCCCGAAATGAAGTCTCCGCTGATATCCAGGCCAAGCCCGGCGGGTGCAATAAGGAAGAGAGTGCGCGTTTCCACACCCTCGTGCCGGCTGAGCGCCGCCGCGACGGCGCCGCCGAGCGAATGGCCGGCAAGATGGAGCGCGCCCGGGCATTCGGCGTGAAGCGTCTCGGCGACCTCCCGAACCATCGCGGCGAAGCTCGACACGCGCCTTGCGGCCGATCCGCCATGGCCCGGCAGATCGATGCCGAGCACGGGTGAGCCGAGCCGCGCGGAGGCGAGAAAAAAACGCCAGGCATTGAGGTCGGCGCCGAAGCCGTGGATGAGGACGAGAGGAGGTTCTTCGCCCTGTCGCAGCCATTCGCAATGGAGCGGAGAGGGCGAAGCCTTCGCGCGAGCCGGACCCGACATCGTCCGCGCGCCTTCGTTCTTGACGCGCGCCTGCTCGACATCGGCGCCTTGGACTCGGCCCTTTGGGCCTGAGCCTTCGAGGGCGAGGATGTCGATGCCGCGCTCGCGCGCCAACCGACGCGCGAGCGGCGTGGCGCGACGCGAGGCCGAGGCGCCGTCTTCCACGCCGATGGTGTCAGGGGCTTGCATCGGCGGGGGTCCAGCCTCGCGGTCGATCGAGGCGGGCATCGTCTCGCCTGGCGCCGCCTCGACGCGGGCCTCGGCATCGTCCTTTGCCCTTGGCGTCGAGGTGCCGGCTTTGCCTTCGCCTTCGCCCGCCGAATCGATCCAGGCGATGATGCTGCCGACGGGGAGCGGCACATCGAGCGCTACGTTGAGATCGCGAATCACGCCGGAAGCCGGAGCCTCGACCTCCATCGCGGCCTTCTCGGTTTCGATCTCGAAGATCGGCTGGCCCTTGGCAACGGACGCGCCCTCGCCGACATACCAACGCGAGATGCGGCCTTCGGTCATGTCCATGTCGACACGCGGCAGGATGACCTCGGTGGGCATGTGTGCGATCAGAGCTTGCCGCGGACGAGATCGCGCACTGCGGCGATGATCGACGGCGTTTGCGGTACGGCGGCTTCTCGAGCTCGGGATTATATGGGATGGGGCATTCGGCTCCGCCGAGCCGGAGGATCGGCGCATCGAGGTAATCGAAAGCGTCGCTCTCAGCGATGCTGGCGCTGAGCTCCGCTCCGATGCCGAGCGTCTTCACGCCTTCGTAGACGCAGACGAGACGATGCGTGCGCTTCACGCTCTGCGTGAGAGCCTCGCGATCGAGCGGGCGCAGCGAGCGCAAATCGATGACTTCCGCCTCGATGCCCTCGCGGGCAAGCTCCTCGGCGGCGGCGAGCGAACGATGCACCATGATCGAGGTCGCGACGATCGTCACGTCCCGTCCGGGGCGGCAAAGCCGCGCCTTGCCGAGCGGCACGACGTAATGGCCTTCGGGCACCTCGCCCTTCATCTTGTAGAGGAGCTTGTGCTCGAAAATCATCACGGGATCGGGGTCGGCGATCGCCGCGAGGAGGCAGCCCTTGGCGTCGTGCGGCGTTGCCGGCTGCACCACCTTGAGGCCCGGCACATGCGCGAACCAGGCCTCGAGGCTTTGGCTGTGCTGAGCCGCCGCTCCCGTGCCCGACCCCGAGGGGAAGCGCATCACGAGCGGCACCGAGACCGCGCCGCCGAGCATGAAGCGAAGCTTCGCGGCCTGGTTCACGATCTGCTCCATGGCAAGCGCGGAGAAGTCGGAGAATTGGAACTCGAAGATCGGGCGAAGCCCGGTGAGCGCCGCGCCGATCGCGACGCCCGCGGCGCCGAGCTCGGAGATCGGCGTGTCCATCACCCTCTCCGTTCCGAAGCGCTGCACGAGGTCACCGGTCACCTGGAAAGCGCCGCCATAGACGCCGATGTCCTCGCCCATCAGGAAAACGCGTTCATCAGCTTCCATGGCGATCGCCATCGCCTCCTGGATGGCTTGCGCATAGCTCAGCTCGCGCGGCACAGCGCAGATGCCGGGCGACGGAGTGTCGCCGGCGGAGCTCGCGTGCGAAGCGGGGTGCTCTCGCCGCAGGACGAGGGGCGCCTCAATCCGAGTAGACATAGCGCGTCAGCTCCTCGATCGAGGGCGCGGGGCTCGCCTTGGCGAAGGCGATGGCGTCGGCGATCTCGCGCTCCACATCCGCGCGGATCGCCTCGATCTCGCTCACCGAAACGAAGCCGAGCTGCGCGAGCTCACCCTCGAACGCGAGGATCGGGTCGCGTGCCAGCCAGGCGTCGATCTCTTCCTTGGTGCGGTAGCGGTTGCGGTCCGAGCGCGAATGGCCGCGAATGCGGTAGGTCTTGCTTTCGATCAGCGAGGGTCCGTCGCCTCGCCTGGCGCGCTCCACCGCGTCGAGAGCCGCCTGCGCCACCGCGGCGAAATCATTGCCGTCGACGATGACGCCGGGCATCGAATAGGCGCCGGCGCGCTCGGCCACGTCCTTGACCGCGGTCGAGCGCTCGGTCGAGGTCGACATGCCGTAGCCATTGTTCTCGCAGACGAAGACGACCGGGAGCTTCCAGATCGACGCCATATTGAGCGCTTCGTGGAAGGCGCCCTCGTTGTTGGCGCCATCCCCGAAGAAGGAGACGACCACGGACGGCCGTTTCTGCTTCTTCATCGACAGCGCGACGCCGACCGCGATCGGGATGCCGCCGCCGACGATGCCGTTCGCGCCGAGATTGCCGCTCGACACATCCGCGATGTGCATCGAGCCGCCACGGCCGCGGCAATACCCATCCTCCTTGCCGAAGAATTCCGCCAACATGCGCGACACCTGCGCCCCCTTGGCGATGCAATGGCCGTGGCCGCGATGGGTCGAGG
This sequence comes from Beijerinckiaceae bacterium, assembly GCA_035949255.1. Lineage (GTDB taxonomy): Bacteria > Pseudomonadota > Alphaproteobacteria > Rhizobiales > Beijerinckiaceae > GAS188. The sequence goes on from DASZIL010000106.1 coordinate 3,130, forward strand.
TCATGTAATCGGTGGGCTCGAGTGCCGCGCAGATGCCGACCGCGCTCGCCTCCTGGCCGATCGAAAGATGCATCGTGCCGTGCACAAGGCCGCGCATATAGGCGTCCTCCGCGCTTTCCTCGAAGCGGCGGATGAGGTGCATCTTGCGCAGCGCCTGCCGCAAGCTCTCGGCCGAGAGGCGCCGGTAGATCGGGGGCATCGGGACGGGGTCTCGCACGGTGCCTTGGCCGAGGCGGCGCGCGCCCGCGGGCGGGCTCTTCTCGCGGCGCTTGAGTTGCTCGACCGCCATGTTCAGCTCCTCGAAGGCGCCGCGCCATTCTCGGCGGGCGGCAGGAAACGCGCATCGGATTGATCGAGCCGTCGTCGCGTCTGGGTCACGACGAAATCCTCCGAAGGCACGCAATTTTCATAGGTGAGCGCCTCGCCGAGCTTGATCGGCTTCACCACCCGCGCCGCCTCGGCGAGGCCGAGCGGGAGGGCGCCGGCTTGCCTCGCCTCGACCCAGCTCATGGCGAAGCCCCGATAATCGCGCTCGCCGATCCGGCCGAGCTTCTGGCCGGGAGAGAGGTCGCGCTTCGCGAGCGCCGTGCATTCGGCGACCGGATGGTCGAGCGGCTGCATGTCCGGCCGCTTGTGCATCACGGCGCGCACCGCCGAGAGCGGCGTCTCGAGGCTTGTGAGGTGATAGGGGCGAAACAGCGCGTAACAGGGCCCGGGACCGACCTTGAGGTCGCTCATGCGCTCGCTGACGCGGTCGTGGCGCGGCTTGACGATGCAGAAGACGCCGGGCGCCACGCCCTTGCCGATCGAATAATCGACGACGCCCGCGCGCGACAGGATGCCGCCATCCGCCTTGGTGGCAAGCACTTGCGCCAATTCTTCGCGGGTCGCCGCGGGGCCGTGCATGCCCGGCACATCCGGAACGAGGCCGGTGGCATTGGCGACGGCGACCATCTCGACCATGGTCTTCGAGCCATCCACGAATTCGACGAGCATGCGTGCGTTCATGTTGCGCGCCCGCGCCTCGGCCTCATAAGCCTCCGGCATGGCATCGAACTTCAGCGGGTTGTTCTTTCCCTTGCCGGCGGCGACGATCTCGAAGCCGAGGCTCTGGGCGAAACCGATGAGCTCGAGCGTGGCCGCCGGTTCGTCGCCCGCGGCGCCCGTGTAGACGACGCCCGCGTGCTTCGCCTCCTCCTTGAGGAAGCGGCCGACCGTGATGTCGGCCTCGACATTGAGCATCACGACATGCTTGCCGTTGCGCATCGCTTCGAGCGCGACGAGCGTGCCGATATTCGGATTGCCGGTCGCATCGATCACCACGTCGATGCGCCCCGCGGCACAAAGCGCGTGGAAATTCTCGGTGACGGCGAGCTTGCCGGTCTCGATGCTTCGGTCGATCGCTTCGGCGGTTTCGGCGCGTACGATATCGCCTGCCGCGTGCCCCGCCATGAGGGCCGCGTCGATCGCCGCCTGAGGGCGCACCTCCGAGACCGCGCCGATGCGCACGCCCGCCATGAGCGCGACCTCGACCACGATGTCGGTGCCCATCTGGCCCGCTCCCGCAAGACCGATCGTGACCGGTCCGTGCCGATCCGCATAAGCCGCGATCTCGGCGGCCATGCCGATTCGCCCTATGCCGATTCGCCCTATGGCGTTGTCAACCATCAATGGTCATCGAGCCCTGTTCGCGGCGATTCGGAGCGGCCTGAACATTTGTAATTTGAAAAGAGCGAATGTGCAAGATCGCGCTGGTCGCGTTCAACCCGCCTCGAGCTCAACCGAGCTCAATTGAGGCAAATGTCGCGCTTTTAATTCAAGAGCTTTTGCGTCGCGCGCCGCATCGCCGCCCGGCTCTCCAGGGATTCCGGCACGCGCCAATTCGGCTCCTCGCCGAGGAATTTGTCGAGGAAGGCGATCGCCATCGACGGGTCCTCTTCGGCATTCTCGCGATAGGACCACCAGAGCCGCAAATCATCGGCGCCCGCGGAGAGGCTCAAGCTCTCTCCGAATTCCTGTTGCACCACGGCGCTCAGCACGTTCAGGCAGTAATTGGTGTAGAGGAAACCTTCCGCCCAGAAGCTGACGATTGAAGCTTCGGCCGGCGTGGTTTGCCTCGACCTTGCGCTCACCGGGCGCGTCTTGATGAATTCGCGCAGAAGCAAGCCCGCGGCGAACAAGGTGAAATCACGCCGATCGAGCGATGCATGGATTTTCTGCCGATTGAACGCCTCGATCCAATTGAGAAAGACCTCGGTGAGCCGGCGATCCTCGATCGTAAGCTCGACCGCGTGATGTTGCGCGATGAGCCAGGCATCGCGGCGGAAGGATTTCTTGAACCAGCGCAGGCGGCGCACCTGATGGCGCAGATCAGGTTCTCCCGCGAATTCCTGCCGAAGCTCGAGCTCCATCAAGGAGATCCTCGAGATTCGTTCCAGCTTTCGGCGCGCGTGGGGGTCACGGCAGGAACGGCAGAACCTCGTTGAACTCGGCCGTGAGCGCATCGATGGGATCGCCGGCCTCGAGCGCGGCGGAAAAGCGCGTGAAGCGCACGTCGGTGATCGCGCAAGCGCTTTCGACAATTTCCGCCGAGGTCGCCGGAGAGGCGCCTTCCTCTTGCAGCGATGCGATCGCGGTCGAAAGTCCGGCCGCGATGAAGCACCAGGCATTGGGCGAGGCGATGAGGTGCCGGGGCGCCGCCGAAGCGCCCCTTCGCGGATCGATCTCCTTGATCGGGCGCGCCGCGACCAAGGCGCAAGTGAGCGCGGCGCTGAGCCGCACGCAATCGGCGCGCGCCTTCGCATCGGCGGGCGAAACGGAGGGGTCGCACGCGCTGGCGATGAGATCGGCGTGCTGCCCGAGAAGCGCGTCGCGCGCGCGGTCGATCGCGTGCTCGAAGATCAGCACATTGTCCAAGCCGTAGCCGCGCAGCAGCGCCTTCGCGGCGTGGTAATGGGCGCGCGCGAACAGGCGTTCGGCCGCTTCATCGCCATGGCGGCGAAGGCCCGCGAAATAGGCCGTGACGGGCCGTGGGAAGATGGCGTCGTGCAAGCGCTCGCGCCGGGGAGAGACCAGCGCCAAGGCATCGCTCTCGACTTCCGTGAACAGCCTGTCGACGAATTTCGCCAGGCGATGGCGGCGCCGGGCCTTGTGAGGCCTCGAACGATCCCGCGTCGCGCGCCGGCCGATGTCACCGCGCGCGGCCGTCAGCGCCGGCCCCGCTTCGCTGCGGATCGCGTAGCGAAGGTTTCGAACCACATCCTTGACGGACAGAAGGATATCGTCGGTGAGATGGCGCATGAGCGTTGAAGCTGGTGAGGCCTTTAATACTCCATCATAACATGGCCTGCCTCTCAAATCGATGACAGGCAGGTTTGCTTGGAGCCGGATGCGCTTGTATCGAGCGAGCGGCGTGCTCTCAATTCCTCGTTTTGACGCATGATCTTGTCGCAAAGATAGCTCCCATTGTTGCGGCTCCTGCTCTAGCTTGCGTGCACGGAATTTCCTTGTAGAGCCTTCGGGGACGGGAGCGGGTAGGCGATGCGAAAACGCAAGGAAATATCGAAGCCCCGCCCCGCGGCAGAACCGGCGGAAGGGGCGGAGCTCGGCGCCGGGCGCCGCTCCGCGCGTCTCAGATTGCGCGCCGCCTGGATGTATTATGTCGAGGAAATGACGCAAAACGCCATCGCGGACCGGCTCGGAATCGGTCGCGTCACCGTGGTGCGCCTTCTCAACGATGCGCGCGCCTTGCACGAGGTGCGTGTTTCCGTGAGCCGGGATATCGCCGAGCTGTTGCGGCTCGAATTCGCGCTGCAGCAAGCGTTCGGCATCAAGGAAGCGGTCGTCGCGCCCTTGTCGGGCAAGGATGCCGATCCCAGCCTGCCGATCGGGGCCGCCACTGGCGAATATGTCTCGAAGCTCTTGCGCAACGACATGAAGATCGGGCTCGGCTGGGGCCGCACGCTGATCAACGCGCTTCCCTTCGTGAGCGAAAGGCCGGTCGCTAATCTCTCTGTCGTTTCGCTCCTTGGCGGCATCACCAAGACCAAGCAATACAACCCGTCCGAATTCGCCTGGCAATTCGCGCGCCTGTTTCAAGCCGATTGCTATCTCATCGCGGCGCCGGCGCTCGTCGACAGTGTCGAGACGAAGCGGGCTCTCATCGAGCGCTGCGGCCTGAAGGACATCCTCGATTTCGCGCGCGCGCTCGACGCGGTGGTGGTCGGCGCCGGCGCCATGTCGTCCGACGACACCATCTTCCGCTTCGGCTTCGTCGGCGAACGCGAGCGCCGATCCTTGACCGCCAAAGGCGCGGTCGGCGACCTCTTGTGCCATTATTTCGATCGGCAAGGCCGGCTGGTCGACCATCCGATCAATGAGGCCGTCATGGCGGTGCCGATCGAAACCTTGACGAAGACCAAGGTGCGTGTCCTCGCGTCCGGGGGCGCGCATAAGACGCAAGCGATCCTCGGCGCCATCGCGGCGCTGCGCCCGACCGTTTTCATCACGGATGAGATGACGGCGAAATCGTTGGTAGGAGAGGCGAGTAGCCGGTAGTGAAGAGTGAAGAGGGAAAAGGGAAGAGTGAAAGGTGAGAAGCGGGAGCGGCCCACCAAGCCGCGCCGCCATGTCAGGAGCGAAGGTCCCCCTCACTCTTCACTTTTCACCCCTCACTTCTCACTTCTCACTCTTCACTCCTCGCCGGAGCCTGTCATGCCCGCTGAAGCCCCGCCTTCCACCCGCCCCGTTCCTCCCTTCTCGGCGGCTTTCGCGCCGGACGATGCGAAGCTCGCACGGATCCTCTTCAACGGCGCCGATGAGTCGCAGGCCGTCGAGGGCAAGGTCGACGCCACGGCGCTCAGACTTATCGACGCCATTCGCTCGCGAAGCGGCGGCATCGGGGGCGTCGAGGAGATCCTGCGCGAATATTCGCTCTCCACCAAGGAAGGGCTGGCGCTCATGGTTCTCGCCGAAGCGCTTTTGCGCGTGCCCGACGCCGCCACCGCCGACCACCTGATCGAGGACAAGCTCGGCCAGGGCGATTTCGCGCATCATGAAACGAAATCGGACGCGCTTCTCGTCTCGGCCTCGGCCTGGGCGCTTTCGATCACCTCGCGCATCATTCAGCCCGGCGAAACGCCCCACAGCATCGTGGCGGGCCTCGCCAAGCGCATCGGCCTGCCCGCGGTGCGCAGCGCCACCCGTCAGGCGATGCGCGTCATGGGCAATCATTTCGTGCTGGGCGAGACGATCGAGGCCGCGCTCAAGCGGGCGGGCTCCGGAGCCGGGCGCCTCAAGCGCTATTCCTTCGACATGCTCGGCGAAGGGGCGCGCACGGCCGAGGATGCGAGGCGCTACTTCCAGAGCTACGCCGATGCCATCGAGGCGATCGGCCGTGCCGCCGGCAACATGCCTTTGCCGGAAAGGCCCGGCATCTCGGTGAAGCTTTCGGCGCTGCATCCTCGCTATGAGGCGACGAGCCGCGATCGGGTCATGTCCGAGCTCGTGGGCCGCGTCATCGAGCTCGCCCGCAAGGCGAAATCCTATGATCTCAACTTCACCGTGGACGCGGAGGAAGCCGACCGGCTGGAGCTCTCGCTCGACGTGATCGCGGCCGTGGCCGCGGACCCCTCGCTTGCCGGATGGGACGGCTTCGGTCTTGCTGTGCAAGCCTATCAGAAGCGCGCGCTCGCGGTCATCGATTGGGTGGCCGCGCTCGCCGAGAAGCTCGATCGTCGTTTCATGGTGCGCCTCGTCAAGGGCGCCTATTGGGATACCGAGATCAAGCGCGCGCAAGAGCGCGGCCTTTCCGGCTATCCGGTATTCACGCGCAAGGCGATGACCGATCTCAACTACCTCTCCTGCGCCGAGAAGCTCTTGTCGTTGCGGCCGCGCATCTACCCGCAAATCGCGACCCATAATGCGCTGACGGTGGCGAGCGTGCTCGAAAGGGCGGGAGAGGGGCACGCCAAAGGCGACGCCGCCGAGGTCGGCTTCGAGTTTCAACGGTTGCACGGCATGGGCGAGGCGCTCTATGGCGAGCTCGCGCGGATCGCGCCGCAAGTCGCTTGCCGCACTTACGCGCCCGTGGGCGGGCATCGCGATCTTCTGGCGTATCTCGTGCGCCGTCTCTTGGAGAACGGGGCCAATTCCTCCTTCGTCAGCCTGGCGGCCGATAAGGATGTGCCGGCCGAGACCTTGATCGAGCGGCCGCGCGTGCGCGTCGGCGACCCGGCAAAGGCCGCCAACACGCATTTGCCGCTGCCGCGCGATCTTTATGGACCCTCGCGCAAGAATTCTTCAGGGGTCGAATTCGGTCATCGAGAAAGTCTCGACGCCTTCATGGCCGCCGCGCGCGCAGCGGCAGGGGAAGGGTTTCATGCCGCCCCGCTCATCGACGGCAAGGAACGAGAGGGCAAGGCGCGTCCCGTGACGAGCCCCATCGATGGCGCGCCGGTCGGCGAGGTTATCGAGGCCGCCCGCGCGCTTGCGGCGCAAGCGATCGAGAGCGCCGATCGCGCGGCACCCTCCTGGGATGTGACGCCGGCGGTGAAACGTGCGGCCTGCCTCGAGCGCACGGCCGATCTCATCGAGGCGCGGCACGGGCGCTTCACCGCCCTCCTGCAAGCCGAGGCCGGCAAGACGCTCGATGACGCGCTCGCCGAAATCCGTGAGGCGGTCGATTTCTGCCGCTATTACGCGATGCAGGCGCGCGCCCATTTCGGCGAGGGCGAGCTTCTGCCTGGCCCGGCCGGGGAGGAGAACCGCCTCGCGCTTCGCGGGCGCGGCGTGTTCATCTGCATCAGCCC
>DASZIL010000107.1:0-18665 GCA_035949255.1 Beijerinckiaceae bacterium
GCGACAGATAGGCAGGTGAGCCTACTACGACCCGGCGGACGTCGGTTCCGATGCGCGTCGCAATCAGAGAAGAGTCCGGCAGCTCAGCGATGCGCATGGCTACGTCCATCCCCTCCTCGATCAGATTCACGGGACGGTCCAGCAGCAAGAGGCGCGCAGAGACCATTGGATGGGCATCCAGAAAATCGTCCAGGATTGGCCGCAATACATCCTCTCCGCTGATTGGCGGCGCGGAAATCGAAAGTATTCCCCTCGGTGCGGCCTGCTCACCACCAGCGAGAGCTTCCGCCTCCTCAAGCTCCGCCAGCATGCGGCGACATGCGATGGCATAACGCTCGCCTGCCTCACTGAACCCCATAGAGCGGGTGGTCCTGTGTAGCAGCTGCGCCCCGACACGCGCTTCGAGGAACGCGATCGCCCGGCTGACCGCCGCCGGCGATCGCTTAAGTCTGCGGGCGGCGGCAGCGAGGCTCCCCTCGTCCATCGCCGTGATGAAGATGCTCATTGCCTCAATACGATCCATCGTGGCCTCAGCCGCACCGCGCCCGAAAGTTAACCTTCCTCCTACGGCTTCACAATGGTGGGCAATTCGAATCCGGAAAGACTGTCTTCCGATAAGCGTCTATTCGTCAGTTTGCCCATCGGACTTGTGATGGGGGCCGAAGCAAGCCGGGCTGACAAATTATCCATGTGAGGGATACGTTCATAGGAAGCCCAAGAATTCGAGAGCCGCACTTCAGTGGGGCGCAGCGGCGGCAATATTCCTTGGGCCGTCTTACGCGGCGGTCGGTGCTGCCGATCGAGCTTTCACGCGCGGTACGAACCTTGCCAAACCTGAGATCGTGCTCGTCCACGGCGCATTCGCGGATGCTATTGGGTGGACCGCGGTCGCCTCCGTGATGTGCTCGCCAAGGACGTGTCGCCGGCGCGGGCTGCGGTGACGGCAGCTGCGCACAGGCCGATCAGTGCGAGTGCCTTTACTGCATCGGTCCCACAGGCGGCGTGGAAGACCACACCGTGATGGTATCACGTGGCCACCGCGGACCATGCGCTGATCCCGGGCCTCCAGCGTTTCTATGTAACGCGGATTGGGTTCACCGAGGAAAACGCCGTTGGCGCCAGCAACTGGCTGCTGATGTTCTGTACGAGTGGGCCGTCCTTCTCCGTCTCGGTGGAAGTCGCTTTCCACTCGGGGTCGGCGAGGAATGCGCCCCAGCGCTTCTCGCGCTCAGCCATGGTGTCCCAAGCAAGCATATAGGTGAGCTGCTCGTTGCTCTCGCCGATCAGCGTTGTCCAGAACCCGGCTTGGCGGATGCCATGCTTCTCCCAGATGCGCAGCGTGTCGTTCTGGAAGCGGGAGAGCAGCGCCGCCAGTCGGCCGGGCACGCAGCGATAAATGCGCAACTCGTAGATCATGATTTGCTCCATTTCGTCTCGGTCATGCCGTGGCGCCGGCTCCATGGCGCACCGCCGGATCGTGGATCGTCGCCGGGTCCAAGTGTTGCAGGATCCAGGGGCCGATGCGCCGAGGGATGCCGTCCCCTGATGCGGACTGTTCCGCGGAGGCATGCGGTCCCTGGCTTGATCGCGGGCAGCGTTGAAGGTTTTGTCTCCGCGTGCGTAGAATCAATCGTGCCGAACTGCGCGACGACGCAGCCATCGCCAAGGCGCCAAAAACTCGGCGGTGGGGATGGTCGATTTCTTCGTTTATCTTGTTCGCGGACATGATCAGCCTCAATGGCGGAAAAGCGAACTTGACCCCTGGGGTCGTGTACGCAGAGTTTCGCGCTTGCGGCTTCGCCGGGCGGCATCAGTGGCCCGCGCTTTGACCACCGTCGACGTGAAGGATTTCGCCCGTCACGAAGCCGGCCGTCTCAAGGTAGAGGATCGCGTCGACGACGTCGGAGATCTCGCCCATATGGCCAACCGGGTGCAGGACGCCAAGCTGCGCATGCGTCTCGACGGGATGCATCGGCGTCTTGATGACGCCCAAGGCCACGGCGTTCACCCGGATGCCGTGCTTCGCATACTCGATCGCAAGCGATTTGGTCGCAGCATTCAAGCCACCCTTCGTCAACGAAGCGAGCACAGACGGAACGCCGGCGATCGCGTGGTCGACCAGGCTCGTCGTGATCTGCACGACATGACCGCTGCCTTGTTTTTCCATCTCGGCCACGGCGAGTTGCGTGGTGTGAAAGAAGCCGGCGATGTTGACGTTCAGGATCGTCGCGAAGTCGACCTCGGTATACTGGGTAAATGGTTTAGCGATGAAGATGCCGGCGTTGTTGACGAGCGTGTCGATGCGCCCAAACCGGCCGAGACCTTCGGAAATCGCGCGTTCGGCCGTCTTCCGATCGGCGATGTCGCCGGGGACGACCAGAATGTCGGCGTTGCTCGTGGGCTTAACAGACCGTGCCGTCGCGACTACGCGATAGTTGCGATCGAGGTATGCTTTGACGAGAGCCGCCCCGATACCCTGCGAAGCACCAGTAATAACAGCAACCTTCTGTTCGGGACCCATCGTAAAATTCCTCTATTTTTCTGAGGCCCTTGTGAGAGGTGGGACCGATCGGCCGTGTGGTTCCGATCTGTCTTGCACGTATGCTTCGTTAATGCGGGAGTGAATATCCGCCGTTCGGCAGACACTCTTCCGCTGCGTGGTTGAGTGCGGGATTAAGCCCGAAGGGCTTCGAGACAGCGGACTTGCGCGCTGCCCGTGATATCCTCAACGCGCTGCCATCGTAAGCAAGATTGCCCATCAGTACACGCGCTCCTTGGGAGGTATCGAGGACACCTCATTCGAGAGCGGCTGTAAGTGGACCGGCCTGTAATCGAGCCGGACGACGCCGTCGGCATCGCGCCAGGCAAGCGTGTGCTTGAGCCAGTCCTCGTCATTGCGCTTTGGAAAGTCTTCTCGCGCATGTGCGCCGCGGCTTTCCGTCCGTCCGATTGCTGAGTGAAGGCTGACGCTCGCTTGTGCGAGCATGTTGTCAAGTTCGAGCGTTTCAGCGAGATCCGTGTTGAAGATCATCGACCGGTCGCTGACACCAAGATCGCCATGCATCAGCGCGATGACGCCATTGAGCGAGATCAAACCCTCGTCCAGCAGCTTTCCATCGCGGAAAACAGCGCAGTGACGCTGCATGATCCGTTGCATAGTGAGGCGAATTGACCCGGCCCCCACCCTACCCTTCGACCATCTGATCCGATCCAGCCGGGCGATCGCGCGATCGGTTGCCTCCGCGGGAAGAGTGGCGTGACCCTCGCCAGGTCGGATCGTCTCCGCCGCCCGGAACGCCGCTGCCCGCCCAAACACGATGATGTCCAGGAGCGAGTTGGAACCAAGCCGGTTGGCCCCATGCACCGAAACGCACGCTGCTTCACCGATTGCCATCAGGCCGGTGACGACAGAGTCGGGATCGCTGCCCCGTCGCGTAATGACCTCGCCATGCCGATTGGTCGGCACGCCGCCCATGTTGTAGTGCACGGTCGGCAGCACCGGGATCGGTTCGCGCGTTACATCGACACCGGCGAAGATCTTTGCGGTCTCGCTGATGCCAGGCAGTCGTTCGTGCAGAAGCGCGGCCCCTAGATGTTCCAAATGCAGGAGTATGTGGTCCTTGTATGGTCCGCAGCCCCGGCCCTCGTTGATTTCGATTGTCATCGAGCGGCAGACGACATCCCGCCCCGCCAAATCTTTGGCACTCGGTGCGTAACGTTCCATGAAGCGCTCACCCTCCGAGTTGGTGAGATAGCCGCCTTCACCGCGTGCGCCTTCGGTGATGAGGCAGCCGGAGCCGTAGATGCCGGTGGGGTGAAATTGGGTGAATTCCATATCTTCGAGTGGCAGCCCGGCGCGCAGCGCCATGGCATTGCCATCGCCGGTGCACGTGTGGGCAGCCGTGCAGGTGAAGTAGACGCGGCCGTAGCCGCCGGTTGCCAGGACCGTGCGATGAGCAAGGAAGCGGTGCAGCGTCCCGTCCTCAATGTTCCAGGCAAGCATGCCGCGGCAGGCGCCGTCCTCATCCATGAGCAAGTCGAGCGCAACATATTCGACGAAGAATTCAGTATTATGCCTTAGGCATTGCTGATAAAGCGTGTGTAGTATGGCGTGACCGGTTCGGTCGGCCGCTGCGCAAGTGCGTCGTGCCATCTGCTTCCCGTAATCAAGCGTCTGTCCGCCAAAGGGCCGCTGATAGATCAGGCCGGCGTCGGTGCGCGAGAAAGGAACGCCGTAATGCTCCAGCTCCAACGCGGCGGGCACCGCCTCCCGGCACATGTATTCGATGGCATCCTGATCGCCCAGCCAATCGGAACCCTTGACGGTGTCGTACATATGAAACCGCCAATTATCTCCGTCGCCCATATTGCCGAGCGAGGCCGCCATGCCACCCTGCGCGGCTACTGTATGACTGCGCGTCGGAAATACCTTCGTGACGCAAGCCGTCTTCAATCCCGACGACGCCATCCCCAAAGCGGCTCGTAGTCCGGCACCCCCTGCACCGACGACGACTACGTCATAGCTGTGCTCGACAATTTCATAAGCCCTTGTCATTGCCATGTCTCCGAAAGCTTCCGAGCAATCGTCGGTGCCCGATCCGATCGCGGGAGACGCCGCAGTATGATTTCGTGTTCCGGCATTCGCAGCAGGCTAACACCCGGAGGGCCGAGTTTGCGCGCCTGGGAGACAGCCAGGAACGGGCATCCGCTATGACCCTGAGAACCAGTTGTAGCCCTGGTCTTCCCAGTAGCCGCCTGGATGTGTGTTGGTTACGGAGATGGCCTGGATGTTCTTGGCGCTCTTGAAGCCAAGCTTGGTCGGTATTCGCAAGCGTACCGGAGCACCCCATTCGGGGGCGAGCGGCTTGTCAAGGAAATCGAGTGCCAGGATGGTTTGCGGGTGCAATGCGCTCGGCATGTCGATACTGGTCGAATACCCGTCGAAGCATTTGAAGGAGACATAGCGGGCCTTGAGATTCGCGCCCACCCGTTGAAGAAAGACATATAGCGGCACGCCGCTCCACTGTCCGATCTGGCTCCAGCCTTCAATGCATATATGCCGCGTCACCTGCGCCTCCTGCGGAAGCGCGCGCAGTTTGTCGATCGTCCAAGGTGCTTTGTCGGCGATGAGGCCGGACAATTCAAGTTGCCAGTCTGACGGCGTCTCCCGGACTTGCCATTCCTCGTAATACGCATTGAAGCGGAACGGCTTGGTCACAGCGCTCGCCGGGTAGGTCTGCGCGAGGCGCGTACGCGAGAACAGCGCCGCCTGCACCCGATCGTTGAAGCGCAGCATCGCCCAGAGAGCCGCGTCCACGCCGGAATGGGTCGACAGGTCGCAGCCGGTCAATAGCGCCAGGCTGCCGAGCGAGAGCCCCCGCGCAAGCATGCGGCGGCGGCTGATCCGGATCAGCTCCGGTCGGATTTCGTCCGCCGTGACGGCGGGCTTCGTCGACAGGGTGTGAGGACGGCTCACCGCGCGCTCTCCTCAGGCTCAGCAGCCTTGCCCGCGAGCATCGCGATGAGGGTGCGAGGGAAAATCACGACCAGCGTGAGATGGACCACGAGGAATAGTGCGATACCGATCATCGCGGCGAGGTGGATGCCGCGGGCGACGGGATATCCACCGAATAGGTCGGTGAGCCAGCCAAGTTGCACCGGCTTCCAAATCGAAAAACCGGTCGCAACCGAGCAGGAGATCACGATGATCACGCCGACGTAAAGCAGCCGCTGCACGGCATTGTAGTGACCCAGCCTGTGGCCAAGTCGGCCCGTCATTGCGGCTACCAGATCGACGATTACTGCACGCGGTCCGAGTGGGCGGAGGTCCCGACGAAAATGCCCGCCGACGAAACCGTAGAGCAGATAGGCGACCCCGTCCGCGAACAGCACCCACATCACGGTGATATGCCACGCAATTCCGCCCGCCAGCCATCCGCCGAGGGTCATCCAGCTAGCAAACGTGAAGGGTAGGCTGGGCGAAGCATTGTAGATTGCCCAGCCGCTCAGCATCATGCAGATGATCGAAGCCGCCCCGACCCAGTGCATGATCCGAATCGGAAGGGGATGCGCTGGGCGCTCGCGCCCGCGCGTCGTCCGCACCCGTGCTGCGCCTATCCGAGGAGACGACATAGTGTTTCTCTAAATCGGAGGAACCACGCCGTCGCTGCCAATCAGTATCAGTCCGGCGGTAGTCTTGCCACCATCCGCGATTGCGTTCACAAACACGCCGTCGCCGACCTTGAGATCGGACATGGCGCCAGGCTGAACCGTCACGATCGACGCTGTTGGTGGCGCGAGGATTGTCTGCTCACCACCCTCGTAGGTCACCCTTAATTGTTTGGTCCCGCCCTTCGCCGTCGCGGTCGCGATGCTACCGTTGGTCATGGTGCTGTCGACACTCGCAGAACTCGCGTCACTGACGACCGCGGCAACGCTGCCGTTGGTCATGGTGCTGGAGGCACGTGTGCCGCCAGACAAAGTCGTGTCGGGAAGTTTATCCCAGGCAAAATGTCCTTCGTTCGCGCCTTTCAGTGACGGCGGGAAGATAAGGACGTCGAGCGCCACCAGCTTGTCGCCCACATCCTTGGCCGCCACACCGACATAACTGCCGGTCGAGATATGATCGAGGTCGGAGCGGGCTTCGGTGAGATATTTCGTGTCGCTACTGAGCAATATCGTAACGTTGCCGCCGGTCTCAGTGTGTACTGTGACCGTGTTGGCCAAGACGGCGGACACGGTCCCGCGGATGCGTTCTGGCTCCGCCGCGAGGGCAGTCGCGACCGAAATCCATGCGGTGGCCACGAGAGTCGGTCCGAGAAGTCGTTTCATGGTGGGGGGTTCCCTTTCTAGATCGATTGGCTTGATGCGACGAAGAGACGCTGGCTGACACGTCCTCGATCCCGCCCTCAACCTGTCGGGTTGGGACAACATCACCACATGGCCACCGTCGGCTGTGTGGTTCCGATCGGCTTGCACCTATGCTTCGTTGATGCGGGAGTGAATATTCGCCGTTCGGCAGACACTCTTCCGCTGCGTGGTTGAATGCGGGATCAAGTTCCGACATCGGAGAGGCTGGCTAAGGCAGCGCGCCGTCTTTCTGGTGTCTTGAGACGAGCCTTGTCCTGTGCGAGACATTCTGCGCTCGTTTCGAAGGCAGAGGGCTATTCATGAGCCGCTACGAACTCGCGCCGACGCCGCATATCGTGGCGGGACAAGGCAGCCGCGAGGCGCTCGGCAAGCTTGCGGCCTCGCTCGCAGGCCCGAAGCTGAAGGCGCTTCTCGTCGCCGATCCGGGCCTTGAGGCGACCGGCATGATCGACGAGATCAGGGCCGTGCTCGGCAAAACCTTGGGCGTGGTCGAGGTCTTCTCGGCTTTTTCCGGCGATCCCACCATCGCGCAAACGGACGCGGCAGCGAGCTTGGCGCGCGAGAGCGGGGCGCGCGTCATCGTCGCCTTGGGCGGCGGCTCGGCGCTCGACCTCGGCAAGGCCGTCGCCGCGATCGCGGGCGAAAGCGGCTCCGCGCTCGAGTATGAATTGGGGAAGCGCGATTTCCCGCAAAAGCGCCTGCCCGTGATCTGCGTCCCCACCACCTCCGGCACGGGTTCGGAGACGACGCGCACATCGATCTTGACGCGCGCCGACGGCGCCAAGACCTGGCTCTGGGGCAATGCGATGAGGGCCGCCGAGGTGGTGCTCGATCCGGAGCTCACGATTGCGCTCCCGGCGGCGCTCACCGCCGGAACCGGCGTCGACGCGCTCGTCCATGCGGTCGAGGCCGCGACCAATCGGTATGCGAACGCGGCGAATAATCTCTACGCCGATGCGGCGATCGGGCTTGCCGCTCGCCATCTCGAGCGTGCCGTGTCTCATCCGAAAGATATCCCCGCGCGCGAGGGGATGCAGCGCGCCGCCATGCTCGCCGGCATCGCCATCGACAACGGCAGCACCGGCATCGCCCACAACATCGGACACGCCATGGGCTCGCTGCGCAAGATCCATCACGGCCGCGCCGTCGGCGTCGCCTTACTGGCAGCGCTTCCCTGGAACATCGAGACCGACGACGGGCGCTACGCCGCCTGCGCCACCGCCATGGGAGCGAAAGCTTCGTCGGCGGGCTTCGCCGAGGCTTATGAGCGGCTCTTGCGCGCTTGCGGCCTCAAGATCTCGGTGGCCGAGGAATTCGCCGGCATCTCGCCGGAATGTCTCGCCCGGCAAATGGCGCGCCCCGAGAACGCCTCGATGCGGGCGACGAACGCGCGCGAGGCGAGCGATGCCGATCTCTTGTTCCTCGCCGAGCGCGTGCTCGGCCAGGCATGATCTTTCCGACCCACCATGACCGTGACGTATGCTCTGGGAATAAGGAATGACTGAGGCTTCCGTCCCGAAAGTCACGATCACCGCGATCGAGATCACGCAGCATCGTCTCGCGTTCGATCCGCCCTTCCATGCGAGTTGGGACACCAAGCCCCGCCACCATTGGGACGCGACCATCGTGCGCGTGCACACCGACGCCGGTTTGACCGGCGTGGGGTCGGGCGATCTGATGCTCGGCTTTGCGGGCCATGAGCATTTGTTCATCGGCCAGGACGCGCTCGCGATCGAGCGGCACTGGCGCGTGCTCAACAACATCAGCTTCCATTACGGGCGGTGCTGGCCGCTCGATCTGGCGCTCTGGGATCTCGCCGGCAAGATCACCGGTCAGCCTTGCTGGAAATTGCTTGGGGGCCTCTCGGACCGCGTGCGCGCCTATGCGTCTTCCGGCACGCTGCGCGAGCCCGGAAAGCTCGCGGAGGCGGCCGAGGCTTATCTCGCGCGCGGCTTTCCGGCGCTCAAGATCCGTTTCCATCGCGGCGATTGGCGAAAGGACATCAAGGCGCTCGAAGCAGTGCGGCAACGCGTCGGCACGCGGCTCGAGCTGATGGTCGATTGCAATCAGGGTTGGCGCTTGCCGCAGGACACTTACCCGCCCTGGTCGCTCAAGGACGCGGTGACCGTGGCGCGCGAGCTCGAGAAGCTTGGCGTCTACTGGATGGAGGAGCCGCTGCATCGCGGTGACCGCGAAGGCATGCGGCGCTTGCGCGACATGACGGACATTCGCATCGCCGGCGGCGAGATGACGCGCGAGCTTTACGAGTTCCGCGACCTGATCGTCGAAGGCGCGCTCGACGTGCTGCAGCCCGATGTCGCGCTCGTCGGCGGAATCACGGGCTTGCGCCGTGTCGGCCATATGGCAGCCGATCACAATCTCGTGTTCACGCCGCACACCTGGACGAACGGCATGGGCGTAATGGCGAATGTCCAGCTCGTTGCCGGCATGGCGGACGCCCCTTTTCTCGAATTTCCCTATGATCCGCCCGAATGGGGCCTCGACCGGCGCGACTACATGCTCGCCACGCCGCTGGACGTCGGTACGGACGGGTATATTCTCCTGCCCGACCGGCCCGGCATGGGATATGAGCTCGCCGAGGACGTGTTGCGAAAGACGATGATCGGCTGAAGGAAGCCCGATCAGCCTCGCGTTTGCGGATCAGTCCCCCCAAGGAGAACGGCATGTTCGGATTGAAAAACAATAATGGCGGCAAGCTTCATTCCGCCGTGCCGGAGCTTTGCGCCGATGTCGCGAAGGGCGCGATCTCGAAGCGCGAATTCCTGCGCACCGTCGCCCTCCTCGGCGTCGCCGCGCCGAGCGCCAAGGCCTTCCTCGCCGCGACGGTGGGGCTCGACGGCCTTGCCCTCGTCTCGCCGGCAATGGCGCAGGACACGCCGAAATCCGGCGGCACCTTGCGGTTCGCGACCGTCGTCCAGGAGATCACCGATCCGGCGATCATCACCTGGATCGAGGCCTCGGACATGTTCCGCAATTCGCTCGAATATCTCGTCGAGGTGGACGCTGATAATGTGACGAAGCCGTTCCTCGCCGAGAGCTGGCAGCCGAATGAAGATCTGACCGCCTGGCGCTTCAAGCTGCGCCCCGGCGTCAAATGGTCGAATGGCGACGACTTCACCACCGATGACGTCGAGTTCAACTTCAAGCGCTGGACCTCGCCGCAATCGAAGTCGAGCCTGAAGACGACCTTCAAGACGATGACCGGCTTCGAGAAGCACAGCCCGCTCGAATTCACCGTGCATCTCTCGGCCCCGCTGCTCACCGTGCCGGAATCGCTTTACGCCTATAACGCGCCGATGCTGCACCGCGGGTTCGAGGAAGAGGGCGGCAACTGGCCGAAGAATCCGATCGGCACCGGACCCTTCGAGCTCACGAGCTACGCCGTCGCGCAGCATTGCAATTTCAAGCGCCGCGAGGGCTATTGGGGCAAGCCCGCCTATCTCGACGCCATCGAATACATCAATATCGGCAGCGATTATCAGGCTCAGCTCGCCGCGCTCGTCGCCGGCCAGGTGGATGTCCTCTACCGTATCGGTGTTTCCGAGCTCGACCTCGTGAGCAAGCTGCCCAACGTCAAGCTGTTGCGCGGCCCGGCCGCCAACACGCTCTGCATCCGCATGAAGCCCGCCGAGAAGCCTTTCGACGACATCCGCGTCCGCAAGGCCGTGGTGCTCGCCGCCGATAACCAGAAGATGCTCGACATCGCCGTGCGCGGCATCGGCGTCGTCGCCGAGAACCATCATGTGGCTCCCTTCCAGCCCGAATACGCGAAGCTACCCCCGCTCAAGCGCGATGTGGCGGAGGCGAAGCGGCTTCTCGCCGAGGCCGGCTACAAGGACGGCATCGACCTCGAGCTGACGCTCGGCAATACGCAAGGCGTCTGGGAGCAGGACACGGCGCAAGTGCTCCAGCAAAACCTCGCCGAGGCCGGGATCAGGCTGAAGCTCAACGTCATTCCGGCCGCTCAGTTCTGGCCGATCTGGACCAAGGTGCCCTTCGGCATGACCTATTGGGCGCATCGCCCGCTCGGCGTCATGACGCTCGATCTCGCCTATCGTTCGGGCGCGGCCTGGAACGAATCCGGCTTCTCCGATCCTGCATTCGACAAGGCGCTCGATCAGGCGATGGCGCTCGTCGATCCGAAGAAGCGCGCCGTGCCCACCGCGACCTGCGAGAAGATCCTCCAGGACGCCTGCATCATGGTGCAGCCCTATTGGCACGACAAGATGACCGTGGTGGCGAACAAGGTGCAGAACTTCCGCGCCCATCCCGCCGATTACTACAAGATGCACGAAGTCTGGATGCTGTGAGGCTTACGCGGCACGTGCTTGTCGTTTGCCCCCCTCGTCCCCGCGGAGGCGGGGACGCAGCATTTTTCGCCCTAGTTGCAAGCCTGGATTCCCGCTTTCGCGGGAATGAGCGGAAATGAGGGACAAGCAAGGCCGCGGCCCGTCTCGATCCCGGACCCGATAGCCATTCGCGAGGTCGGGGAAACACCGCTCCCGATCGAGGAGCGCCTGCCTGAAATACTGGCGGCGTTGCGTTTGCGCCCCAACGCCGTGATCGTCGCGCCGACCGGTGCCGGAAAGACGACGGTCGTGCCGCTCGCGCTTCTCGAAGAGCCCTGGGCGCAAGGCCGGCGCATTCTTCTTCTCGAGCCCCGCCGGCTCGCGGCGCGCGCCGCGGCAAGCCGCATGGCGGCAAGGCTCGGCGAAGAGGTCGGCGGGACGGTCGGGCTTCGCATGCGGCTCGGTTCGCGCCTCTCGCGCGACACCCGCCTCGAGGTCGTGACCGAGGGCGTGTTCACCCGCCTCATCCTCGAGGATCCCTCGCTCGCCGATGTCGCCGCGGTGATCTTCGATGAATTCCATGAGCGCTCGCTCGATGCCGACTTCGGTCTTGCGCTTGCGCTCGATGCGCAGGCGGGGCTGCGCGAGGATTTGCGCCTCATCGTCATGTCGGCGACGCTCGATGGAGCGCGCGTCGCGACGCTGCTCGGCGATGCGCCGGTGTTGGCGAGCGAAGGCCGGGCTTTCCCGGTCGAGACGCGCTATGTCGGGCGTCCAGTAGGCGAGCGCGTCGAGCAGGCGGTGGCGCGGATTTGCCTTCGCGCGCTCGCGCAAGAGCAAGGCGGCGTCCTCGTCTTCCTGCCGGGACAAGGAGAGATCGCGCGCACGCAAGCCCTCGTCGAGGAGCGCCTCCGCGATGAGGCGCATGGCCTCGATGTCCTGCCGCTGCACGGCGGGCTCGAACCCCAGAGGCAGGATCGCGCCGTCGCGCCCGCAGCTTCGGGACGGCGCAAGCTCGTGCTCTCGACCTCGATCGCCGAGACGAGCCTCACGCTCGCCGATATCCGCGTCGTGGTCGATTGCGGTCTCGCCCGCATTCCCGTTTACGAGCCCGATGTCGGCATCACCCGGCTCGAGACCGTGCACGTCTCGCGCGCTTCCGCCGATCAGCGTCGCGGACGCGCCGGCAGGATCGGCCCCGGAATTTGCTATCGCCTGTGGGAGGACGCCGCGACGGCCTCGCTTCCAGCCTTCGCGCCGCCCGAAATCCTCAACGCCGATCTCTCGGGCCTCCTTCTCGATTGCGCCGCCTGGGGTGTCGCCGATCCGACGCGGCTAAAATTCCTCGATCCGCCGCCGCGCGCCGCGCTCGCGGAGGCCCGAAAGCTCCTCGCCGATCTCGAGGCGCTCGACGCCGAGCACCGCCTCACCGATCGCGGGCGCGCCATCCGTGCGTTGCCGCTGCCGCCGCGTCTCGCGCGCATGGTGCTCGAGGCGGCGCGCCTCGGGGCCGCGGATTTGGGAGCTCAAATCGCGGCTCTCGTCGTGGAGCGCGGGCTCGGCGGCACCTCGACGGATCTCGCCGAGCGTCTCGAGCATTTCGCCCGCGATCGCTCGGAGCGGGCGCGTTCCCTGCATTCGCTTGCCGCCCAATGGGCGAAGACCGCGAAAGCCGCAAAGGCCCGTGACACGCTTGGCGAGCCGCCCTCACCCGGCCTTCTGCTCGCGCTCGCCTATCCGGAACGCCTCGCCAGGGCGCGCGGCCGCAACGGCGAATATCTTCTTGCCAATGGCCGCGCGGCGGCGCTCGACCCGGCCGATCCGATGGCGCGAGCGCCGTTTCTCGCCGTCGCCGAGATCGCAGGGCGCGCCGCCGCGGCGCGCATCCTGCTCGCCGCGTCGATCGAGAGAAGCGAGATCGAAGCCGAGTTCGCCTCACAAATCGAGCTTGGCGACGATTTGGCGTTCGACGCCACGGCGCGCGCGCTCCGCCGCAGGCGCCAGCGCCGGCTCGGCGCGCTGCTTCTCGAGGATGCGCCGGCGCCCGTCGCGCCGGACGAAGCGACGGCGCTCGCGCTCGCAAAAGGCGTGGCGGCGCTCGGCATCGACAAGCTGCCTTGGACGGAGGAGCTCAAGCGCCGGCGAGGGCGCGTGATGTTCTTGCGCAAGGCGCAAGCGGGCACGGCTGAGGAAAATCCCTGGCCCGATCTTTCCGATGAGGCGCTCGCCGGGGGTGCGGCGCGTTGGCTCGCGCCCTTTCTTCTCGGGAAGACGAGCCTTGCCGAGATCGGCGCCCGCGATCTTGCGCTTGCGCTCGACGCGCTTCTGCCCTTCGATCTTGCCCGCCGGCTCGAGGAGGAGGCGCCCTCCCATTTCAAGGCGCCCTCGGGCTCTCAGCTGCCGATCGACTACGGCGAGGAGGGCGCTTTGCTTTCGGTGCGCGTCCAGGAATTATTCGGGCTTGGCGACCATCCGCACGTCGCTCGGGGGCGTGTGCCCCTGGTGCTGCATCTCTTGTCGCCGGCGCATCGGCCGATCCAGATCACGACCGATCTTCCGGGCTTCTGGCGCGGCTCCTGGGCGCAGGTCCGCTCGCAAATGCGCGGGCGCTATCCCAAGCACCCCTGGCCCGAGGATCCGCTCTCGGCACCGGCGACGAGCCGTGCGAAGCCGCGGAGGAATTGAGAGAGCGAGTAGCGAGTAGAAATACGTCTCGCTTGTCCACTTCTGACGCTCCCCCTTGCTATTCGCTATTCGCTACTCGCCGCTTCCTTCTCACCTAAGCGAGCCCCTCGACCGAGGTTGCGTGCCATCCTTCGGCGCGCCGCTTCCAGAAGGTCTCGCGCAGCTTCATGGAAATCGGACCCGGGCGATCATTCCCCATGATGCGCCCGTTGATTCGCGACGCCGGCATGATGCCGCCGGCGGTCGTGGAGAGGAAAATCTCGTCCGCGTCGAGAACTTCAGCAGCGCTGATCGCCCTGATCCGGTATTGGATGCCGAGATCATCGCAAAGCTCGAAGACCGATTTTCGCGTGATGCCTTCAAGCGCGCCGCGATCCGGAGAGAGGACGACGCTGTCCTTCACGACGAAGGCGTTGAAACCCGGCCCCTCCGCGAGATTGCCGTGAATGTCGAGGAGCACGACACTGTCCACACCCTTGTCCTCGCCCTCGAAGAGCGCGCGCGTCAAATCTCCCCAATGGAAATTCTTGACCTTCGGGTCCACGCTCTCGTCCGGGATTCTCGGCGTGCTCGCGATCATGAGGTGGGCGCCGCGCGCTTGAACGTCCTCGGGGATCACCCAGACCCAAGGCACCGCATAAGCCACGAGATGGTTCTCGCAGCTTGACGGATGGCGGGACGAGCCCGGCCGGGGCACACCGCGCAAGCAATCCATGGCGACGTAAGCCTCGCGCCTTCCGAGAAGCCGCGCGCATTCGGTGATGATCCGACGAATGTCGTCGATCGTTTCGGTGGGCGCCAAGCGCTTGGCGCGCATGGAGGCTTGAAAGCGCTCGAGGTGATCCTCGAGCCGGAAGAAAACACCGTTCCAGACGCTGACCACGTCATAAGTGACATCGGAGCGCCGATATCCCCAATCCGTGACCGGGATGGTTGCTTCTCCAATCGGAACGAAGCGGCCTCTCACATAAGCCGCTCCGGAGGCGAAGTCCGAGCGTGGGCGCTCGAGATGGGATCGGTCCAACTGCATGGCGGTCATCCCTTGTTTGCCGGTGCACCGGTCAGGGTGGTGCAAGGCGAGAAGGTGCGATCATATCCTTTGTGAGGCCAAGCCTTGCAACCAAGCCCGGCATCTCTTGATCGAGAACAAGCGCGGCGCAAACCTCGCCCGCGGCTTGGGACGCCATCACGCCGTTGCCGCCCTGACCCGCATACCAGATGAAGCTCGGCTCCTCGGGGTCGGGGCCGATCACGGCCTCATGGTCGGGCGCGAAAGTGCGCAAGCCCGCCCAGCGACTATTCGGCCGGCCGACCTTCATGCTGGTGACGCTCTCGATACGGTCGATCGCGACCGCGATGTCATAGGCGTCGGGTTGTGCATCGCAAGGTTCTGTCGGCACGAGGTCGGCGGGCGACATCATGATGTAGCGGCCCTCAGGCTTGAAATACCAGGTCTCGGCGAGGTCGAAGGTCATCGGCCATTTGTGAGCGTCGTGCTCGGCCGGCGGCGCGAAGGTGATCGCCGTGCGCCGAAAGGGCTCGAGGCCTCGACGCGGCAATCCGGCGCGCGCCGCGACTTCATCGGCCCAGGCGCCAGCCGCATTGACGAGAATGGGCGCCTCGACCGTCTCGTTACGCGTTGCCGCGCGCCAGACGCGCGAAGTACGCGCTACGCTCTCGATCTCGGTACCGAGGAATGTCTCGGCACCGTTGCGGCGCGCCTGACGCAAATAGCCGTGGAGCAAGGCGTTGGCGTCGAGATCGACGCAACCCGGTTCGTGAAGGCCAAGCGTGAATTTCTCCATGTGGACGACCGGCACCATCGATCTCGCCGCCTCGGCCGAGATCAGCTCGCAGGCTACTCCACGCTTCGTAAGATCGGCGGCCTGGTCTCTAAGGCCTTCCTCCTCATGAGCGGCCGCGAGGTAAAGCGCGCCGAGCGGCCTCGTCAGCGCGGCATCGGTGAAGCCTTCCGGCGGTGCGGCATAGAAGCTTGCGCTTGTCGTCGACAGAATCTGCCAGCTTCGCGGGCCATAGGCACAAGACAGAACGGCCGCCGATCGGCTCGTGCTATGGAATCCGGGCTGGCTCTCCTTTTCGAGAAGCGCGACGCGGCCATGGCGTGAAAGCGCCGAGGCCGCCGAGGCTCCGGCGATCCCTCCGCCCACCACCATGAAGTCGAAGCTCCGCGCCATCGTCGGCCCTCTCGCCAACTACCGCTGAGCTTCCCTTCGATGAGCTTCGACGAGCTCGGCGAGGCTCTTGAAATGGAAGTCGAGCTTAGGCGTCCGGGCCGCCTCCGCAGTAGCGCCGGTCCCTTTCTTGCCGAAGCGCCTATCGATCCAGGCTCTCGCGAGCCGTGCCTTCTCGGCGGGCACATGGTCGTGACGCAAGCTTTGCGCGGTGTGCAAGATCTCCGATCGGCGAATGCCGAGGTCGGCCTCCATATGCTCGATCAGATAGGCGAAATTGCGCGGATCGGGCTTGTAGGAGCCGATGTCCTCGGCCGTGTAGATCGCATCGAAATTGACGCCGAGCTTCTTGTTGCTCGCCGCGAAGCTCATCCGATCGACATTCGAGAGAATGACGAGCTTGTAATGCCGCTTGAGGTAGGCGAGTGCTTCGGCCGTATCCGGAAACGCCGGCCACGCGGCGACCGAGGCGCCGAACCGGTCGTTGAGATCGGCATAGATGCGCGCGCCCCAAATCTTCGCGAGCCGCGCGTGGACGACGGCGAGCAGCGTCGAATAGCGTAAGGACGGCGTCTCTTCCTCTTGCGTCTTCTCTTGCTGGGCGAAGGCATCGAGCGCTTCTTCGCGGGCAATCTTCAAATGGCCTTCGCTCACGAGAGGCTGCAGCGCGTTCCAGATCCCCGTCTCCCAATCGATCAAAGTGCCGTAGCAATCGAATGTCAGCGCCTTGAAGTCGGTGAGCTTCATCGGTCATCTCCGCCCGTCTTGCTGAACCTTGGCGAGATCTATCGCGGCCGCGGCTTCCTGTGATGAGCCAAAGCTACGATTGGCTTGACCGAAGCTGCGCTCAATCAGGCCCCCTGAAGCCGTCCGGTGCGTGATCGAGCGAGCGAAGCTCGGTTGGCGTGAGGCCAAAACGCTGCTTGAACAGGCGGTTGAAGGACGAGGCATTCTCATAGCCGAGCGCGTAGGCAATTTGCGAGACCGGATCGTTCGAGTTCAGCAAGCGGTCGACCGCCTTGTCGAGGAGTTTCTCCAAACGGAATTGCTTCGGCGTCTTCCCATGGGTCGCGCGAAACAAGGCGTGGAACCGGCTTTGACCGAGGCCGGCGCCGCGCGCGACATCCGCCACGCGAGCCGCGTCATGCAGATCACCGAGCCTCTCGGCGGCTTCACGAACGCGAAGCGTCGGAGCCGTCTCGAATGGGGTCGGGGCCATGGGGCGCAAAAGCTGCAACCCGGTCATGGCGACGGGGCCGATCTTTTCGGCGTGCCGAGGGTCGCTCGCGATCTCGGCGCCGAGCATGGTGAACAACCGCCATAGCCAGGGTTCGACCGCGATGAATCGCGAGGCGTCCGAGCGAAGAACGGCCAAGGCTTGATCGTCGTCGAATCTGTCCGCTTCGACCTCCATCACCAGGAGATTGCAGTCGCGTGACGGCACGAAGTCGTGCACATGCCCCTCGGGGATGATGGCGAGGCGATTGCTCGACACGACACCCGCGGTGCCCTCGATATCGACCTGCATCGAGCCGCGCAGCGGGAAGAGGATCTGGGCGAAGCCGTGACGGTGCCGGCCGCCTCCTCGATAGCTTCGGATCTCAAGGTTGAGCGACACGGCGGCTCACTTTCCTTTGCAGGAGGATCGTTGCGCCTCAGCGCCTCTAGGGTGCCGAGGACGTGCCCCGCATCCGGTCGAGATCGCTCCTCAGCCGTTCGACATCGCGCCGATGCATGCGCGCCGCCTTGCGGTGGCGGCCCTGGCCAAGCCAGGTGGCGATGCCGCCGATGAGCACGCCGAGGATGAGGGCCGCGAAGACGACGATGAAGAGCGGCACGTCAACCGTGTAGGGCGTATCGGAGAACGGGTCAAAAGAGAGGCTGACATTTCCCCGGTTGCCGACCGCGAAGGCGACCGCCAGGAGCGCGAGCGGCACGAGAATGATCACCTTGGCGAAGCCGCGCATGCTCAGAGCTCGCTTCTTGATTCGAACCCACGATGGCCGCGTGTGAACTTACCTTCGGGCACGCGGCCCTTGATCATGTCGATGCGGAAGGATGCGCCAAGGAAGGGAGACGGAACGAGACCGTCGCCCATCTCGACGCGCCGAGATCACTCGCTGCTCCGGCTCTCCGCCTCGATGGCGCCGGCCGAGAGCGAGGCCGCCTTGCGGGCTCGCGGTGCTTTCACGCCGTCCTGGTTGAGCGCCTCGCGAATCTCCTTGCTAGCCTTGAACATCGGCACGCGCTTGGCCGCGACCGGGACGCGCTGTCCGGTGCGCGGATTGCGCCCGACGCGCGAGCGACGTTCCTTGGCCGAGAAGGCGCCGAAGCCCCTGATCTCGACGCGATTGCCGTTGGCAAGCGCATCCGTGATCGCATCGAGCACAGCATCGACCGCGGTCTCCGCATCGCGCTGATAGAGACCCGGATAGGTTCGCATCACGCATTCAACGAGTTCTGACTTGATCATCGAAGCCCCCGGCAAGTGCCGTCATTCGCCCATGGGCTGCCATAAGGCGAGCAGCCCGCTCGCCGCCTGGCTCTGCACCGGTCCGCTCGCCGCCGAGAGGATTTTCGAGGCATTCGCCAAGCCCAATTCCGAAAG
>DASZIL010000108.1:0-7726 GCA_035949255.1 Beijerinckiaceae bacterium
GCCCGACGTTCACCGCGCCGGAGAACAAGCCCCGCAATTCGACCTCCATCGGGCCGAGGCTCGCGAGCTCGCGACGCTGAAGGTCGTCGAGGGTCGGCGCCTGCTCGCCAGTCGCGAGCGAGCCGCAAAGCGTGGCATGAAGCTTCTTCTCGCGCCTTTCGATGAGACGCCACGCGATCTTGGAAGCGAAGGGTGACGCTTGGAGCTCGCGCGTCAGCTTGCGATAAGCCGCCGAGCGATTGAGAGCATCGCCGGGAACCGGCAGGACGAGAGAGAAGATGGGCTTGTGCCGGCCGCTCTCGTAGGGCGTGCCCTCGCGGCGTGCCACGACGCGCGGATGGCGGGGCGCAACGAGCGGGAGATGCGCCAGGCGATAGAGTTCGTCGAGCACGAGCCCTTCGCCCGCGATGAATTGGGTTCGGTCACGCAGATAGCCGAGCTCATCATCGCCGCAGAAGAGCGGGGGCGGCCGAACGGCTCCGTCAGGCGCGGCCGGCTGGCCTTCTTCCTGCATTCCTGGCGACAAAGGGTCAGGCGGCTCGATTGGTGTTGGCCGGCTCGGGGGGCGCCATCGAGGCCGAGCGCGCGACCTGTTCCTTGGCGAAGCCCGCCGTCGAGGCGTAGCCGCGCACGATCGCCTTGCGCCGCTCGAAGGAGAGCACGTCCTCGATGCGCTGGAAGCCCTCGGGAGCGAGCGCCTCGACCGCGTCGATCACGCCTTCGGGCCCGCCCTTGCGGTTGAGGCGCACGAGTTCGGCTGTCATCGGCGCGCGCTCCTGCTCATAGGCGAGAAGGGCTTGCGCGGGGTGATCGGCGCGCACCAGGCAATCGGCGAGGGTGCGTGCGTCGAGCACCGCCTGGCTCGCGCCGTTCGAGCCGACCGGATACATCGGATGGGCGGCATCGCCGAGGAGCGTCACGCGCCCTTGCGACCAGCGCGGCAAGGGATCGCGATCGCACATCGGATATTCGTAGAACTCGCTCGTCGCCTCGATCAAATGAGCCACATCGACGCCTGGAATGGCGAATTTGCGCACATGCGGCAAAAGCTCCTCGAGCCGGCCGCGCCGCGACCAATCCTCCTTGCGCGGCGACGCGCCGCCTTCGCCGATTTTCCCCGCGACCGCCCAATTGGTGAGCCGCGTATCGTGTCGTTCGCCTTGAGCGATCGGATAGAGCACGAGCTTCGCGCTCATCCCGCCGGCGACGATCATCGAGCGACCATCGAGGAATTGCGGCCAATCGAGCGCGCCGCGCCACAGCATGATGCCGTTCCAGGCCGGCGGCCCCTCATGCGGCGCGAGCGCGGCGCGAACCGCCGAATGAATGCCGTCCGCGCCGATCAGCACATCCGCTGTCACGGTGCGCACGTGAGCACCTTCGCGATTGAAAAAATAGGCCGTGACGCCGCTCTCGTCCTGACGCCAGCTTCCGAGCCGGCAGCCCGTGTGGAAATGGGTGTCGCCGATGCGCGCGCGCAGCGCCTGATGCAGCACTTTCTGCAGCCGCCCGCGATGAATCGAGAATTGCGGATAGGGAAAGCCCGCATCGGTGCCGCGCGGCTCGCGCCAGATCTCCTGGCCGAAACGGTTGGCGTAGGTGAGCTCATGCGTGCGGATGCCGACGTGATCGAGCCGCTCCAAAAGCCCGATCTCGGCCAGCTCCTTGATCGCATGGGGCAATGTGTTGATGCCGACCCCGAGCTCGCGAATTTCGCTGCCTTGCTCGAAGACATCGCAGGCGATGCCGCGCGCGTGCAACATGAGCCCCGCCGCGAGGCCGCCGATCCCGCCCCCCGCGATGATGACACGCATGGACAAGACCCCGTTTGGCTTCTCACAAGGCCGAAAACGCCGACCATCGCGAAATGCTAGAGCATGATCCGGGAAAATGGAAACCATTTTCCCGAAAAGATTATGCTCCACTAATAACTTAGAGCACGCTGGCGATTCCATCTAAAGCCAGCATGGTCTAGCGGCGAGCGTGCCGGAGGGCAAGGCCGGCCTCCCGGCGCGCCGAGGTAAATTCTTGTTAGGGTGAACGGCGAAACGAGAGGCGGCGGACAGCGGGCTGCAGAGTTACGGGAGTTGGGTCGCGCGTCGCGAGGCGTAAAGCCTCTCCCGAAGGGGTTTGCGCCGTCCCCTGAGCGGATGTCGCGAGCCGCGACCGACGCTCGGCGATCGTCTGGCGGCATTCGTCCATCGCGAGGCTCAGCGCCGCAAGACCGGAATCATCGATGCGCCCGTCGCGCGCATGGCGCAAGGTTGAGATCGACAAGCTCGTGACGGCCGCCTCCGCGGCATCGAGCGTGGCTTCGTCCTTGGCTTCGCGCGCTTCGATCTGGATATGGATCAGCTCGTCGATCGCGCTGAGCGTGCCGCGACGGATCCAGGCGCGCGCGGAAGCGATGAGCGCCGCGAGGCCGGAGAC
Organism: Beijerinckiaceae bacterium; assembly: GCA_035949255.1. Taxonomy (GTDB): domain Bacteria; phylum Pseudomonadota; class Alphaproteobacteria; order Rhizobiales; family Beijerinckiaceae; genus GAS188. Next base: position 2,431 of record DASZIL010000108.1, read on the forward strand.
AAGGCCGCTGATGCCCATGGCGCCGAGGTAGAACCAGTCGTCGTATCGATCGAGGAAGGATTTCTCATTGCCGTCGAAATACGCCTCGGCGCCAGGATGAACCGGCAGCGCCGTCTCATTATCCGTATCGGGCTTCTCGATCCGGTCGGCGAGCGACGAGCCGGGGCTCAACGCCATCCGCAAGGTGAACAGGCGCCGCGTGAAATCGGAGATGACATAGTCCTCGAGCGAGCGGCTCGCGACCAGGCGATAGGTGATCGCCATGGTGTTGAAGCTTTGCTTGGGGCGAGGCGGATTGCCGCCGAAGAGGCCGTTCACGATCTCCTGGGATTCATAGACCGGTTTGCGCTGGGCAATCGCCTCGGCCTCCTTCACCTCGATGAAGATCGGTTCGCCCCGCGAGGCGCCGGCGATTGCCGTGACCACGCCGCGGGTGAAATTGCCGGAAGGGGGCGCGACCAGCATCACGGCGTCGACACGCTTGTCGAGGATCGCGGCGGCGACGCCATCGGGTTCGAGCGGCACCTGCGTCACGGCGCCGAGCTCGATGCCGTATTCGGAAAGGAGGTCGCCCAGGAGGTGCGAATTTTCCGCGGTCGCGCGCAGGATGCCGAGCCGCTTCTTGTCGAGATCGGTGATCTTGCGGATGGATGAGCCGTGCGGCGCGAGGAAAATGACGGCGTTGCGATGCAAGATCGCGACGGTGAGCCCCGTCTCCGACATCGCGACATCGCTGCGCACGACGGCGAGATCGGCCCTTCCGGCATCGAGCTCGGCGGCGCTCGCCTTGGCATCGCTCGTCTTGACGAGCGTCAGCCGCAAGCCATGGCTCTCATCATGCGCCAATTGGCTCGCGAGCTCGGAAACGATCTTGACGTCGGCACTTCCCTCCGGCCCGACGGCGACACGCAACACGGTTGGTTGGACGACGAAGCGCAAGCCCCAGACGATGAGAGCAGCTGCGAGCACCGCGGTGGGCACCCAGAGAAATGGCGAGCGCACGAGGCGTGATAACCCGGCGCGCCGCCGAATATGGCGTTCGGGGGTGATGGTCGAACCTCCACCTCAGCAGCCGCCCCCGGCCTGCCCCGGACCGCCCGAAGGATAACCTATCCAACGGCGAGATCGATCCACGCTCTCAAGACCTCGTGATCGAGCTTCAGCCGATCTCGAGCCGGTCCACAGGATATACGACAAAATTTACAAAGCGTTATTTGGGATTATAGGCGGGTTTGCGGCGAAATCACAGAGGAAGAGGGGAGACGGCGCGACGCTCGAAGGATTTCGCGTCCTTGCTTCTCCCGGCGCCGCAGGCTTCCGAGACCGCCGGTGCAGCCGAGCCTGTCCGAAGCGATCTGCAGTCTCAGAGCGGCAGCTCCGACGCGGCGAGCGCGCCTTCGTGTTGCAAGAGCCAGCGCTTGCGCTCGAGCCCGCCGCCATATCCCGTCAGCGATCCGTCGGCGCCGATCACCCGATGGCAAGGCACCACGACGCTCACCGGATTGGCGCCATTCGCAAGCCCGACGGCGCGCACCGCGCTTGCCTTGCCGATGCGCAAGGCGAGCGCGCCATAGCTCAGCGTCTCGCCGGCGGCGATGCCGGTGAGCGCCCGCCACACGAGTTCCTGGAAAGCCGTACCTTGCGTGCGCCAGGGGATTTCGGAAAGGGCCGAGAGCTCGCCGGCGAAATAGCGCTCGAGCGGCCGGCGGACGGGCGCGGGCGCGGCGCCTCGTTCGAGCGCAACGGACCCATATTGCCGGCGCAAAAGCACGCGCATGCGATCTTCGTGATCCTCCCAATCGAGGAGGCGCAGCGCCCCGTCGTCATCCGTGACGAGGAGCGCCGTGCCGATCGGCGTGCCGAAACGGTCGAGGTGGAGGCGGTCGGGTGAAAGCGTGGCCATGAGTCGCGACCTTCGGCGTGCGGCGAAACTTCTCCTCTCATTCGCGCATGGCGTCAACGACGCCTTCAACGGCGGGGCGCATGACGCGCGGCTGCGTATTGGCGAAGCCCAACAGCAGAGCCGGACGCGCCGGCGCATCGTTCCTCATCCTGTAGGCGGCAAGCGGCTCGACGCCGATCTGCCGTGCGCGAGCCCTTCGCGCGACGGTGATGTCGTCGATGCCGTGCGGCAATTCGCCGAGCACATGAACGCCGGTCGCCGCACCCGAAACATGAAACATCCCAGCGCCCGCGCTCTCGAGCGCCTCGAGCAGGGCGGCGCGGCGCTCGGCATAGACGAGGCGGAGCTTGCGGATGTGCTGGCCGAGATGACCGTTGCCGATGAATTCCGCGACGGTCGCCTGCAAGGGCAATGAAACCTGGCGATCGAGCGCGCTTCGCACGGCTCGAGCGGCATCGACGAGCTCATCGGGCACGATGAGGAAGCCGAGCCTGAGGGCCGGCGCCAGAACCTTGCTCAGCGTGCCGACGTAAAGCACGCGGCCGTGATCGCCATCGAGCGCCTTGAGAGAGGCGACTGGCTCGCCGTCATAGCGAAACTCGCTGTCGTAATCGTCCTCGATGATGTAGCCGGCGGTCTCGCGGGCCCATTCGATGAGGGCGAGGCGGCGCGCGAGCGACATGACGACCCCTGTCGGAAATTGATGCGACGGTGAGACGACCGCAAGCCGTGCCGCCGCATCACGGCTTCGTCCATCGGCGATGTCGAGGCCCTCGCCATCGACGCGCGCCGCGACGAGCCGCAGATCCGCGAGGCGCATGGCGAGCCGGGTTCCATCGTAACCCGGATCCTCGACGAAGACCGGCTCGCCCGGATCGCCGATCACGAGCGCCGCGATAAAGGTCGCTGATTGGGTGCCGGTGGCGACGAGCACATTGTCGGGCGAGCAAATGATGCCGCGCGCCGCGCCGACGTAACCCGCGATCGCCTCGCGCAGCGGTCGGTAGCCGAGAGGTTCGCCATAGGCGAGATCGGCCGCGCTTTGCCGACGGTGGAAGCGCGCGTTGAGCCGCGCCCAGAGCGCGAAGGGAAAGGCGTCGAGCGCCGGCACGCCGGGCGTCAAGGGCCAGTCGGCGTGCGTCTCGCGCGGACGCGCCCTCATGAGCTCGCGCGCACGGCGCGAGCCGGTCGATTCGCCTGGCGACGACAGCTTCTCCTTCGCCCGCTTCGGCTTCGCGGGCGTTCCGGCGACCAGCGTCCCAAAACCGTGCCTCGTGACGAGGAAACCCTCGGCCGCGAGCCGCTCATAGGCACCCGACACGGTGCCGCGCGCGAGCTTGAGCTCCTCGGCGAGAGCCCGGCTCGCCGGAACCCGTATTCCCGGCCGAAGCGCGCCCGTGGCGACTTCGCGCCGGAAGAAACGGACGAGCTGCTCCTGGATCGAGAGCCCGCCGTCGCGGGAAGGAGCGAACTGGCTCCAGATCGCATAAGCCGGCGGTCGCCCCATGAAAGTGGTCCATCCAAATTATGAAGTATGGATCTTTTCAGTAGTCCTCAATTTTGGCAAGCCTCGCTTTGGGTGAGTTGCGACCCTGACGCACGCTTTGAGGTATCGAGATGGACGAAGGTTTCGCTGAATCCGCAAGAGCATGGCCAAAGACGTCGCGCAATAAGGTGCGTCGTTATCCGGCACGGGGAAGCTATGATCAGCCCGACATCTACAAAATCCTCGACGCCGCGCTCCTTTGCCACGTCGCCTATTGCATCGACGGGCAGCCCTATTGCACCCCGACCGCCTTCTGGCGCGACGGCGACCGCCTCTTCTGGCACGGGTCTTCCGCGAGCCGGATGCTGCGCACCTTGGCCCAGGCAACGCCCGCTTGCGTGACGGTCTGCCATTGCGACGGCATCGTGCTCGCGCGCTCGGCCTTCCATCACTCGATCAATTATCGCTCGGTGATGGCTTTCGGGAACGCCGAGATCGTCGACGGCGAGGAAGCGAAGATCGAAGCGGCGCGCATGTTCGTGAACCGCTACTTCCCCGGGCGCTGGGACGCCATCAAGCGGCCGAGCGTTCAGGAGATGAAAGCGTCGACCTTCATCACCATGCGCATCGAGGAGGCCTCCGCGAAGACGCGTACCGGCCCGCCGGTCGATGACGAGCCCGATTACGCGCTTCCGATCTGGGCAGGGGTTGTCCCGCTGCGCATGGTTGTGGGCGCGCCGCTCGATTGTCCGCGCCAGCACCAGGATGCGCGCCGCGGCGCCGGCCTCTCCCTCTACCGCGATGGCAGGCTGCTCGGCGAAGTGCTCACCGAGGCGCGCGAGGCTTCCGCTTCGTAAGTTCGAGGAGGGCCGCCATGACCAGAGCGCGCTCGTTTGCGGAGCCGGCCGGTCGCCCACGTGGGTTTGTCCGTAAAACTTAAGAACGGATCAACGCGAAACGCGAGGCTCGCCGCGCGCCTTGCCCTCTAGAGCGGCTGGATAACCCTAATTAGACATACGGTCGAGCGCAGCTTCGAAGGCGGGCCTCAGCGCTGGCACGCCATATGGACCGAGCCCGGCCAAGAGCGCCGGGTGTGCATCCATCACGCATCGTTTGTTGCGCAACTTGGGGAATTCCCCTTATCCTGCACGAAACAGGATAAGCGCGGTTATGCGCGAATGGGCAAAAAATAATTCCATGAGGGTTGCATGGCTGTGCGCGGCCGTGGTTTGCGCAAGTAGCATCGTTGCTCACGCTCAGGTCCAGGGCGGCCCTAGCTTCGATTGCTCCAAATCTGCCAAGCTAGACGAATTGGCGATCTGCAGAGATCCCGGTCTTTCGGCATTGGATCGCGCCGCGAATGCCGCATACCTGCAGGTCAAACGTCAGTCCGGCCCTCAGGTCGCAAACCAGATGGGCCGTAAATTTCTAGCGTTGCGCGCGGAGTGTCGAAACGACAGGCTGTGCATCCTTAGGCAATACTCAGCGATCATCAAAGCCTATAAGGAAGCAGGGTCGACCGTCGATTTTCCCACGTGGGCGGTAGGGCAAGCGCCTGATATCCCAACACCTCAAACTCCGGCCCCGTCCGTTAGCGAGCCTCCACAGAGCGTAGCTAGTGCACCGGTATCGGCCGCTCCAGTAGAGACACCTGCGGCGACCGTAAGTGTCCCGGAGCCGGATCGACAGGCTATTAGCGTTGGGGCATCCCCCGCGCCATCAACAGTCACATCGGTTCGATCGGCTACAGTGTCGAATGGCGCGAGCTCTTCTAACGATGGTGTTTCATTGTGGGTCATCGTGATTGTAGTAGGGATGATTGGATACGGCATTTACCGTGTGCATCGATGGTTTGCGGCGCGCCGAGCAGTTAGGCAGATCATCGCGGATCGAGCGCCGATATTTGC
>DASZIL010000109.1:0-13339 GCA_035949255.1 Beijerinckiaceae bacterium
GCCGCGTCGCCGCCAAGGCCATTTGCCTCACCGCGAAGGGCGGCGGTACGCGCGATTTGTCGCGACTCCCGGAGTCTGAGATGCGGCGCGTCCGAGGCGCCGAGATCGCCATGATCTTCCAGGAGCCGATGACCAGCCTCAACCCGGTCTACACCATCGGCGAGCAGATCATCGAGGCGATCCGCTTCCACGAAACGATGAGCCGGCGCGCGGCCCGTGCGCGCGCCGAGGAGATGCTCAAGCTCCTCGGCATCCCCGAGCCGCGCCGGCGGCTCGATGCCTATCCGCATCAGCTTTCCGGCGGCATGCGCCAGCGCGCCATGATCGGCATGGCGCTCTCCTGCCGCCCCTCCTTGTTGATCGCCGATGAGCCGACGACCGCGCTCGACGTCACGGTGCAGGCGCAGATCCTCGAATTGATCCGCGGCCTGCAGAAGGATTTCGGCATGGCGGTGATCTTCATCACGCATAATCTCGGCGTCGCGGCCGAGATCGCCGACCGCATCATGGTGATGTATGCGGGCCAAGCGGTCGAGACCGGCTCGGCGCGGGCGATCTTTCGCGGCACTCGCCTGCCCTACACCATCGGCCTCATGCGCTCTGTGCCCCGCCTCGGGCTCGACCGCGACAGTGGGCCTTTGCCGGCGATTCCCGGCAACGTGCCCGATCTGCGGCGCTTGCCGAAAGGCTGCCGTTTCCATCCGCGCTGCGCCTGGTTCGAGCCCGGCCTTTGCGATGCGGAGCTCCCGCCGCTCGAAGCCTGCGGGGAAGGCCATCGCGTCCGCTGCCTGCGCTGGCGAAAGGTGCAGGCATGAGCGCCTTGCTCGAGGTCGAGGGGCTGACGCAACACTTCAGCGCGCGCGGCGGCACTGTGCGCGCGGTCGAGGACGTCTCCTTCGCGCTTGAGGAAGGCGAGGTGCTCGGCCTCGTTGGCGAATCGGGCTCGGGAAAGACGACGATCGGCCAGGCGATCCTTCGCCTCATCGACCCGACCGCGGGGCGGATCATCTTTCGCGGCGAGGACATTACGAAGCTGCCCGACAAGGCGCTGAAGCCCTTCCGTCGCCAGGCCCAGCCGATTTTCCAGGACCCGTTCGGCTCCCTCAACCCGCGCATGACCGTCGAGGCGATCATCGCGGAGCCCCTCATCGTGCACGGCATCGGCAAGAGCCGAGAGCAGCGGCGCCGGCGCGTCAATGCGCTTCTCGAGCAGGTCGGCCTGCCGCGCGATGCCCTCACGCGCTACCCGCATCAATTCTCGGGCGGGCAGCGCCAGCGCATCTCGATCGCGCGTTCGCTCGCCGCCGAGCCCGCGCTCATCATCGCGGACGAGCCGGTCTCGGCGCTCGACGTGTCCATCCAGGCGCAGATCATCAATCTTTTGCGCGAGCTTCAGCAACGGCTCAAGCTCGCCATGCTCTTCATCGCCCATGACCTCGCGGTCGTCGAATACATCTCGGACCGCGTCATCGTGCTCTATCTCGGGCGCATCATGGAAGTCGGCCCCGCGAGAAGCCTCATCGGGGCGCCGAAGCACCCTTACACCGAGGCTCTCATCTCCGCGGTGCCCGAGCCCGAGCCAGACCGCGCGACGCGGCGCATCGTCCTGCAAGGCGATTTGCCGAGCCCGATCGATCCGCCCTCGGGCTGCGTGTTCCGCACCCGCTGCCCCTATGCGATCCGCGCCTGCGCGGACAAAATCCCGGCGCTGCGCGAGGTCGGCCCCAGCCACGCGAAGGCCTGCATTCGCGACGATATTTTGTGAGAGCGTGGGGGATGGGGAATAGCGAGTGGTGAGTGGTGAAAGCGAGCGGGCGCTCGATCTCCCTCCTGTCGAGAGATCGGACTCATGAGCGAAGCGAAGGAGTTGAGAGGCGCGGCGCTCCCTCTCCCCGCGACCCTCGGACTTGGTCCGAGGGGAGTGCGGGAGAGGGTGCCCTCACGAAGTGAGGGCGGGAGAGGGGCGGAAGGGCAAAGATGACAGGTTTCAAAATAAGCGTACGCCAGCGTGCCGCCGCCAAAGCTCAGCGGGGAGGACAAACCACGATTGAAAGATTGGTCTGGCGCGAGCTTCGCGCCAAACGGTTCCACGGCCTCAAATTCAAGCGGCAAGTGCCGATCCGCCCCTTCATCGCCGATTTTGCATGTTTCGAAGCGAGGCTGATCGTCGAGGTCGATGGCCCGGATCATGACAAGCCTTCGAGGAGGGAACGTGATCGACAGCGAGATGTCTGGTTCCAAGAACAAGGATTTGCGGTGTTTCGCATGACAGGCGAGCAAGTGATCGGCGGGCTCGATGCCGCGCTCGCTCGGCTGAGGTTTACCTTGAAGGTGCCCTCTCCCGCGAGCGGGAGAGGGAGGTGGCTAACGATCGACGCTCGGGCCACCACGTCACCCGCTGGCCTGCCATTTCCACTTGCCGCTTGATCGCACGGCGACAACGCTCCATTCTAATGAAAATCCTGATACCCCAAGGCTTAGCGGGTGGGGCGGAGCGAGATTTGAGTCCAATGCGATCGGCAGGCGTTGTCTTTGGTCATTATCCGACGATCAATCTGATCCTCGAAACCGCTTTTGCGAATAATGCCGCTGCAGGTAGTGCGGCGTCTCGCCGCATGCGAGCCGATGAGCGCATGAATCTGGATGAGCGGCGAACCGCGGCGGAGCCACAATGAACGATCACCACGCCATCGAGGTGCGCCACTTCGAACACCCCGGCGCAGGGCGCAAGCGCGCCAAGCCCACCCCCAAGGGGCGGCAGGTCGAGCCTGAGGCGCTCGCCGAGGTTGAGACGCTCCTCGGTGACCGGCCGCTTCGCCGCGACCTCCTGATCGAGCATCTGCACCTCATCCAGGACCGCTATCACCAGATCTCGGCCGCCCATCTCGCGGCGCTGGCCGACCTCATGAAGCTCTCCTTCGCCGAGGTGTTCGAGACGGCGACTTTCTACGCGCATTTCGACATCGTGAAGGAGGGCGAGCCCGATCTTCCGCCGATTACGGTGCGCGTCTGCGACAGCCTCACCTGCGCGCTGTTCGGGGCGGAGAAGCTGCTCGCCGAGCTGCAAAGCTCATTGGGGCCGACGGTGCGCGTCGTGCGCGCGCCTTGCGTCGGGCTCTGCGACCAGGCGCCCGCCGTCGAGGTGGGGCATAATTTCCTCCACAAGGCCGGCCGCGTAACGGTCGAAACCGCGGTCAAGGCCAAGGACACGCATCCGCATGTTCCGACCGATTATGTGGGCTATGACGCCTATGTGGCCGGAGGCGGTTACGAGCTCTTGCGGCGCTTGCGCTCGGGCGAGATGGAGAAGGAGACGCTCCTCAAGGCTCTCGACGATGGCGGCTTGCGCGGGCTCGGCGGGGCGGGCTTTCCAACGGGGCGCAAATGGCGCTCGGTGATTGGCGAACCCGGTCCGCGTCTCATGGCCGTGAATGCGGACGAGGGCGAGCCTGGCACCTTCAAGGATCGCGTCTATCTCGACAGCGATCCGCATCGCTTCCTCGAAGGCATGCTCATCGGCGCCCATGTGGTCGAGGCGGCGGAAATCTACGTCTATCTTCGCGACGAGTATCCGATCTCGCGCGAGATCCTCATTCGCGAGATCGCCAAATTGCCGCCGGGCGGGCCCGTCATTCACTTACGGCGCGGTGCCGGCGCCTATATCTGCGGGGAGGAGTCCTCGCTCCTCGAAAGCGTCGAAGGCAAGCGCGGCCTGCCGCGCCACAAGCCGCCCTACCCATTCCAGGTCGGGCTCTTCGGCCAGCCGACGCTCATCAACAATGTCGAGACGCTCTATTGGGTACGCGACATCGTGGAGAAGGGCGCCGCCTGGTGGAAGAGCCACGGGCGCAATGGGCGCGTCGGATTGCGAAGCTTCTCGGTGTCAGGCCGCGTCAAGGAGCCCGGCATGAAGCTCGCGCCCGCCGGGATCACCGTGCGCGAGCTGATTTCGGAGTTCTGCGGCGGCATGCAAGAGGGCCACGCGTTTCGCGCCTATCTGCCGGGTGGCGCGTCGGGCGGCATCCTGCCGGCCTCGATGGGAGACATTCCGCTCGATTTCGGCACGCTCGAGAAATACGGCTGCTTTATCGGCTCGGCCGCGGTCGTCGTCCTCTCCGACAAGGACGATGTGAAGGAAGCCGCGCTCAACCTGATGCGTTTCTTCGAGGATGAGAGTTGCGGCCAATGCACGCCTTGCCGCGCCGGCACGCAAAAGGCCGTAGCCTTGATGACGCGCAAGGCGTGGGATCGCGAGCTTCTCGGCGAATTGTCGGATGCGATGCGCGATGCTTCGATCTGCGGACTCGGCCAGGCGGCCTCGAATCCCTTGACGAGCGTGATTAAATACTTCCCCGAGGAATTCGCGCCCAAGGAGGCCGCCGAATGACCGATATCGTGTTCGAGCTCGACGGCAAGAATGTCGAGGCGAAGCCCGGCGAGACCATCTGGCAAGTGGCGCAGCGCCTCGGCACCGAGATTCCCCATCTTTGCTATTTGCCGGAGCCCGGCTACCGCCCTGACGGCAATTGCCGCGTCTGCATGGTCGAGATCGAGGGCGAGCGCGTGCTCGCCGCCTCCTGCATGCGCAACCCCGCTCCCGGCATGAAGGTCAAGACCGCGACCGAGCGTGCCGCGAAGGCGCGAAACATGGTGATGGAGCTTCTCGTCGCCGACCAGCCGGCGCGCGAGACCTCCCATGATCCGAGCTCGAAGCTGTGGAGCTGGGCGGACAAGACCGGGGTCACCACGAGCCGCTTTCCCGCGGCCGAACGGTGGGCGCCCGATCCAAGCCACGCCGCCATGCGCGTCAATCTTGACGCTTGCATCCAATGCGGGCTTTGCGTGCGCGGCTGCCGCGAGGTGCAGGTCAACGATGTGATCGGCATGGCCTACCGGAACGCGGGCGCCAAGGTCGTGTTCGACTTCGACGACCCGATGGGGGAATCGACCTGCGTCGCTTGCGGGGAATGCGTGCAAGCCTGCCCGACCGGCGCCTTGATGCCCGCGGCCTTCCTCGACAAGAAGGAGACGCGCACCGTCTGGCCCGACCGCAAGGTCGATTCCCTTTGCCCCTATTGCGGCGTCGGCTGCCAGGTGACCTACAACGTCAAGGATGAGAAGATCATCTATGCGGAAGGCCGCAACGGACCGGCGAATGAGAACCGGCTCTGCGTCAAGGGGCGCTTCGGCTTCGATTATATTCACCACAAACACCGGTTGACGAAGCCGCTCATTCGCCTCCTCGGCAAGAAGAAGGACGCGAACGACCAGGTCGATCCGGCGAACCCCTTCACCCATTTTCGCGAAGCCTCATGGGAAGAAGCGCTCGACCTCGCGGCCTCTGAGCTGAAGCGCATTCGCGACGCGCATGGGCCGAAGGCGCTTGCGGGCTTCGGCTCGGCCAAGGGCTCGAATGAGGAGGCCTATCTTTTCCAGAAGCTCGTGCGCACGGGCTTCGGCTCGAACAATGTCGATCATTGCACGCGGCTTTGCCACGCCTCCTCGGTGGCGGCGCTGATGGAGGGGCTGAACTCGGGCGCCGTCTCCGCGCCCTTCTCCGCCGCGCTCGATGCCGAGGTGATCTTCGTCATCGGTGCCAATCCGGGCGTGAATCACCCGGTCGCCGCGAGCTTCATCAAGAATGCGGCAAAGAAGGGCGCGAAGCTGATCGTCATAGATCCGCGCTTCCAGCAGCTTTCGCGCCACGCGCTCCATCACCTTGCGTTCAAGCCCGGCACGGATGTGGCGCTTCTCAACGCCATGCTCCACACCATCATCACCGAGGGCTTGACCGACCAGCAGTATATCGCGGGCTACACCGAGGGCTTCGAGGCGCTGAAAGAGCGCATCGCCGAATTCTCACCCGAGAAGATGGAGCCAGTGTGCGGCATCAAGGCGGCGACCATCAAGGAGGTGGCGCGGCTCTACGCCAAATCGCGCGCCTCGATCATCTTCTGGGGCATGGGCATCAGCCAGCATGTCCACGGAACCGACAACGCGCGCTGCCTCATCGCGCTCGCGCTCGTGACCGGACAGGTGGGACGGCCGGGGACGGGGTTACATCCGCTGCGCGGCCAGAACAATGTGCAAGGCGCCTCCGACGCCGGCCTGATCCCAATGTATTATCCCGATTATCAACCGGTCGATCGGCAGCAATTCATCGAATTCTTCGAGGATTTCTGGCATCACGAGCTTGACCATAAGCGCGGTCTCACCGTGGTCGAGATCATGAACGCGGTGCACGCGGGCGAAATCAGGGGCATGTATGTCGAGGGTGAGAACCCCGCGATGTCGGACCCTGATCTGCAGCATGCGCGACAAGCGCTCGCGAGGCTCGAGCATCTCGTCGTGCAGGACCTCTTCCTCACCGAGACCTGCTTCCATGCCGATGTGGTCCTGCCGGCGTCGGCCTTCCCCGAGAAGAGCGGCAGCTTCACGAACACGGATCGGCGCGTGCAGCTTGCGCGACAGGTGATCGATCCGCCGGGCGACTCGCGCCAGGATTGGTGGATCATCCAGGAGATCGCGCGGCGCATCGGGCTTGATTGGAATTACTCGGGGCCGGCCGAGGTGTTCAACGAGATGGCCTCGACCATGCCTTCCTTGAAGAACATCTCCTGGGAGCGGCTCGAGCGCGAAGGGGCGGTCACCTATCCGGTCGATTCTCCCGACAAGCCCGGCAACGAGATCATCTTCTCCAACGGATACCCGACGCCGAGTGGGCGCGGCAAGATCGTGCCGGCGCGCCTCTTGCCGCCCGACGAGATCCCTGACGATGAATATCCGATGGTGCTTTCGACCGGCCGCGTGCTCGAGCACTGGCACACGGGTTCGATGACGCGGCGCGCCGCGGTGCTCGACGCGCTCGAGCCCGAGGCCGTCGCCTTCATGTCGCCGCGCGAGCTCGGCCGCTTCGGTTTGCGGCCCGGCGATTTCATCCACCTCGAGACGCGCCGCGGCGCCGTCGAGGTGAAGGTGCGCGCCGATCGCGACGTGCCGCAAAACATGGTGTTCATGCCGTTCTGCTATGCGGAAGCCGCCGCCAACCTCTTGACCAATCCGGCGCTCGACCCTTTCGGAAAAATTCCGGAGTTCAAATTTTGCGCCGCGCGCGTCACCGTCGCCGCCGCCAAGGTGGCGGCGGAATAGGCCTCGTCCGGGCTCGCGCGGCGAGAAGACAAGGAGACGAGCCGATGGAGGTTTTCACCTCTCCGATCGCGGCCGTGGTGCATGAGACGCGCGCGGTGGCGATCGACCGGCTGATGCTCGAAGCCGCAAGGCGTTTGCGTGCGCGCGGCGTCAAGCTCGGCGGCCTCGTGCAGCACAATGTCGAGAAACACGGAACGGATTGCGCCGCCATGCTGCTCGAGGATCTCCGCAGCGGAAAGCATGTCGCGATCTCGCTCGAGCGGTCTCGGCGCGGCTCGGGATGCAGGCTCGACGCGGCGGGTCTTGCCGAGGCGGCAGCGCTCGGCGGGCGCGGCATCGCCGGCGGCGTCGATCTTGCCATTATCTCGAAATTCGGCGCCCAGGAAGCCGCCGGCAAGGGTTTGCGTGAGGAGCTCGCGCAGGCCGTCATGCTCGAAACGCCGCTCCTGACCTCGGTCAGCTTGCGCCTGCTTTCCGCCTTCGAGCACTTCATCGGCGTAAGCTGGACGAGGCTCCCGCCCGAGCTTGCCGCCATCGAGGCCTGGGCGCTCTCGGTAGTGGCGGCCCGCGAGCCTGCACTTGCGCCCGCGCTCGATCGAGCATTCGGCGCGTGACGCGCGAGACGGGCCTCATTGACGGCTTCCTGATCCGCCCGGATCCGCTCGACCCGCGCCTCAGCGAGACGGTCAGCGGCGTCGATCAAACGGGCCGGCCGGTCGAGACGCGCGTCGTCGTCGAGCGGCCGCTGACGCTTTATCTCAACTCTCGCGAGATCGTCACCATGATGACGATCGGGGACCATCCCGACTATCTCGCGCTCGGCTATCTGCTCAATCAAGGCATGCTCGAAGCCGACGCCGAAGTGACGGGGATCGATCATGATCCCGAGGTCGATGTCGTCGTCGTGCGCACCCCGGTGGAGACGGATTTCGAGGACAAGCTGCGCAAGAAGACACTGACCTCCGGCTGCGCTCAGGGGACGGCCTTCGGCGACCTCATGGAAGCGATCGAAGGCGTCGAGCTGCCGCGCGCGGAGCTTCGCACCTCCTGGCTCTACGCGCTCACCCACACGATCAACATCACGCCCTCCCTCTATCTCGAGGCGGGCGCGATCCATGGTTGCGTGCTCTGCGAACGCGACCGGCCGCTCGTCTATATGGAGGACGTCGGCCGCCACAATGCGGCGGACAAGATCGCGGGCTATATGTTCAGGCATCGCGTCGCGGGCGGCGACAAGATCTTCTACACGACCGGCCGTTTGACCTCCGAGATGGTGATCAAGACGGTGCGCATGGGCATTCCCATCCTCGTGTCGCGCTCAGGCTTCACCGCCTGGGGGGTCGAGCTCGCGCGCAAGGCCGGGCTCACCCTGATCGGCCGGGCGCGTGGCAAGCGCTTCGTCGCTCTCTCCGGCGCCGAGCGCATCGTCTTCGACCAGAACCTCGCCTATATCGAGGAAGAGGCGATGAAGCATCGCCGCAAAGGCGCAACGCACGATGAGTGAGCCAACCGTGGGCGTCCTCCTTGCGGGGGGCCTCGCGCGCCGCATGGGGGGCGGCGACAAGCCGCTCCGCGAGATCGACGGTAAGACCTTGCTCGCCCATGTGATCGAGCGGCTGCGCCCCCAATGCGAGGCGTTGGTGCTCAATGCGAATGGCGAGCCTGAGCGCTTTTCCGCCTTCGGCTTGCCCGTCGTCGCCGACAGCATCCAGGGCTTCGCCGGCCCGCTCGCCGGCGTGCTGGCCGGGCTCGATTGGGCCGCCGCTTACGCCAAGGCAGCGCGCTTTGCGGTGAGCGTCGCAACCGATACGCCCTTCCTGCCACGCGATCTCGTCACCCGCCTGCAGGCGGCGCGGGTTACGCATGAGGCGCGGCTCGCCTCGGCGGCTTCAGGCGGGCGCACCCATCCGGTGATCGGGCTCTGGCCGGTCGATATCCGCGACGAATTGCGCCGAGCGCTCCTCGAAGAGGGTCTGCGCAAGATTGATCTGTTCACCGCCCGCCATAACCTCGCGATCGCCGAATGGCCCGTACTGCCTTATGATCCTTTCTTCAACGCCAATGCGCCGGATGATCTTGCGCAAGCCGAAAGCATCGCGCGAACCGGCGCAGGCTGAACGAGGTCGCGGGCACGGCTTTTGCGCGTCCACGGAATGAGGATCGCATGAATGACAAACGCGATTACGCGGCTCGCCGGTTGAATTCCCGCTTCCCCAGGAAAGAGGGGAGTTGGCGAAAGGGCGAACCCTTCCGCTCATCCCCGCGAAAGCGGGGATCCAGGTCTGATCGTTCTTGCTTCATAGGTCTGGATTCCCGCTCTCGCGGGAATGAGCGGAGTTGGGGTAAAAAGGGCTCTTGCGGATACGAAAGAGGAGCACGCCCTCATCCTCCTCGACGGCCTCGAGCCTGTCTCCCGTCTCGTTGAGGAGATTGGGAATGTCGATACGAGCGAGCGGATCGGTGCAGGCGGCCGTGACCTCGTCACCCGGCGCCATGGTCTTCAAGGCCTTGCGGACACGCAGGGCCGGGAGCGGGCATTTGAGGCCCTTGAGATCGAGCATGGTCATGAGCGGTTTCTATCCCGCGGACGCGTGCAAGACCAGCGACGATGCACTCTGCGATCGCCATCGCCGCCGCCTCGAGGCGCGCGCATGAGGCTCCTCGGTATCGCGGGCTGGAGCGGCGCGGGCAAGACGACGCTTGTCGTGAAGCTCATCGCGGCTTTCGCGGCGCGCGGCTTGCGCGTCTCGACTGTGAAGCATGCCCATCATGATTTCGACATCGACCAGCCCGGCAAGGATTCCTTCATCCACCGCAAGGCGGGCGCAGCCGAAGTGATCGTCTCCTCCGCGCGGCGCTTCGCCCTCATCCATGAGCTTGCCGAGAATGAGCCGGAGATGAGCCTCCCTGCCCTTCTCGAGCGTTTGTCGGCTTGCGATCTCGTACTTGTCGAGGGCTTCAAGACGCTCGCCCATCCGAAGCTCGAGGTCTTTCGCGTCGCCAATGGCCGCGAGCCGCTTCACCCGTCCGATCCTTGCATCGTCGCGGTCGCCTCGGACCGCGAGTTTCCACGAGCCGGGATTCCGGTCGTGCCGCTCGACGATATCGCTGCGATCTGCCATCTCGTGCTCGCGAAAGCCGTTCCGATCGAGGAGGCCGTGACGAGGCTGACAGCCAGCCCACATCATGGCCTTGCCGGAAAGCGAGCTCCATGAGGCTCAAGGGCCACGACCGCTACGACTACCACGCCATGCACGGGCGCAAGCCCTATGATTGGCCGAATGGAACGCGGCTTGCCGTCTACATCGGCCTCAACCTCGAGCATTTCGCCTTCGGCGAAGGGCTGGGCGCCGAGCTCGTGCCGGGCGGGCAGCAACCCGATGTCTTGAACCACGCCTGGCGCGATTACGGCAATCGTGTCGGCGCCTGGCGGCTTCTCGACCTCTTCGAGGCGCTCGCCTTGCCCTCCTGCGTGCTGGTCAATTCAGCGCTTTATGATTACGCGCCGCAACTGCCGACGGCGTTCCGGGCGCGCGGAGATGAGATCATCGCGCATGGCCGCAGCAACTCCGAGCGCCAGGGCGTGCTCGACGAGGCGCAAGAGGCCAAGCTGATCGCCGAGACCACGACCACGATCATGGCCCATGAGGGCGCAAGGCCGAAAGGATGGCTCGGCCCCTGGATCTCGCAAAGCCATGTGACGCCCGATCTTCTGCATGAGGCTGGCTACGAATATCTTCTCGACTGGTGCATGGACGACCAGCCCGTGTGGATGCGCACACGCAGCGGGCGCATCCTCGCCGTTCCTTACCCGCAAGAGATCAACGATATTCCGGCCGTCGTGACCCGCAAGGTGGGTGCTGACGAATTCGCCGAGATGATCATCGACAATTTCGACGAGATGCTCGAGCAGGCGGCCGACGTGCCCCTCGTGATGGGGATCGCGCTCCACGCCTATATCGTCGGGCAGCCTTTCCGCCTCCGGCATCTGCGCCGCGCGCTGCAACATGTCGCGCGCCACCGCGACCGCATCTGGTTGACCACGCCAGGGGCGATTTCCGACCATGCGCAAAGCCTTGTCGAGGGGCTCCTGCCGGGAACGAAACTGCCGGGCGAGGCCAAGTGATCGCATGTGGCAAGGTGATCTCTTGCGTCAAGGCAATCTCTTGGGTCGAGGTGATCCTCATGGGTCAAGGTGATCTCTTGGATCAAGGCGATCTCTTGGATCAAGGCGATCTCATGGGCTCTTTACTCGTAAGAGCACGCATCATGCTCTAAGCTCATAGCGGAGCATGATCTTCTCGGAAAAGTGGCTTCCACTTTGCCGGATCATGCTCTCGCACAATCTCGCAAGCGAAGGCGAAACATGGCGCAGCTCACCGACGACTAGATAGATGCATTCGTATCAAGAAGTTATGCATCGTGGGACACATGCTTAGCTTCCCTTATTTTCGTGGATTTCCTGCGAAAGTGTCCCACAAATCAAGCCGCAGTTCGCGACTGAATCGGTGGACGCATGCTCGCTCGACCAGAGCAACTGCTTTGCCGGTTTCGACAGCATATGCGTACTCGCCACCCCAGCATCGTCAGTGCGAAACATGCATTTTGCACTGAGATGTCAGCCCTTCATTTGCGAGTTCGAATCCTTCTATCCCAGCCAGCCATTTTGCCATTCTATATCAATGGTTTATTTCAACCATGAACCGTGGGCGAGCACCGGGGGTTAGGAGAGAGCCTCGCGTCTGTCGCGCGTCGGAGAACTGCGACAAACGGCCGTTTTCGGCGCAATTAGGCGCCCGGTCTGTGTCGCGCATTTTTGAATCTCCGACTTCGTGACGCCTTCGAGTCCGAGATCAGGTTCGACGATAGGGTGAGAGGCTTCGACGATGCGCGTGCTGCAGAGTCACACCACCTCGATTGCCACATGTCGGGCCAGATCATCGGGCGAGACACGATGGAGCGCATCGAGGAGCGCGGTCTGGAAGCTGCCCGGCCCCTGCGCCAGCGGGGCGGCCATTGCGGCTGCCGCCTTGAGCACGGCGAGAGCCGAAACGGTTGCGAGGAGCGCATCCCTTTCGATGCCTAGGAAGGCACCGACGCAGGCCGTCGCCGCGCAGCCGGTGCCGGTCACGAGCTGCGACATCGGCGAGCCGCCCGCGAGCGCGATGCCCCGATCGGCGCCGATCACGTAGTCGACGGCGCCCGTGACCGCGATGACGGCGGAGCTTGCGCGCCCGAGATTGCGTGCGGAATCGACGGCATGCGCGGATGCGACGGTGGCGTCGACACCCTTTGGCATATGTCCCGCCGCGCCGGCCACGGCCATGATCTCGCTCGCATTGCCACGCAGGACGTTCGGCGCGAGCGCCAAGAGATCGAGCGTCGTGCGCGTACGCAAGGCCGTCGCGCCCGCGCCGACCGGATCCAGCACCCAAGGTATGCCGGTCGCGACCGCCTTTCGCGCGGCAAGCGACATGCTCGCGACCCAGGAATGGTCCAGCGTGCCGATATTGACCACTAGGGCTGCCGATATGGCGGTGAACTCCTCCACCTCCTCCGGCGCATGCACCATGGCCGGCGAGGCGCCAAGCGCGAGAAGCACGTTCGCCGTCCAGTTCATGACGACGAAGTTCGTGATGTTGTGTACGAGCGGCCTGCGCTCGCGCAGCCGCGCGAGATGGTCGCCGATCATGTCGGATGAGATAGCTGCGCCCATGGCCAAGCCTCCTCCTCTAGGGCGTCGCCGTCACGCTCCACATGATAAATTACAACTTCGTCCGCATCTATTCGACTTACGCGTCACTTCGGCAATGGCCGCTGGCGTGACCGAGCACCTTTGGGAAATGTCGGGCATCGTGGCGTTGTGGGCAGCGGTTGAGCCGAAGGCTGCCCCGGAGCTTGCAGCCAGCCATTTTCACGTTCGAGGTGATCGTTTTAACTTTGCTAGAAATAGCGCGAAAGTCGCGCTTGTTAGGACAGAGCCTCACGTCTGGCGGGAGCCTGAAAACTGCAACAAAGGGCCGTTTTCGGCGCAATTCCGCGCCCGGTCTCAGTGGTGCGTTTCCGAATCTCCGACTTGGGGACGGCCTTAAATCAGCTCGTTACTTGACCATAGAGGCTAAGATTTTGATGAGATCAGACTCGGAATAGGGCTTTTGTAGAACGGCCACCGTTTGACTAAGCAGCTCCC
>DASZIL010000110.1:0-16705 GCA_035949255.1 Beijerinckiaceae bacterium
GTGGCATGTGGATCGACGCCACCGTCGCAGCCTCTTTCGTTACCAACCCGAAAGAATCGAAAGTCGCCGACAAGGTGGGATTCGCTCCGGCGCCCTGCGCGGTCACCTGCAAGGGCTCCAACTGGCTCTGGGCCTGGTCCCTGGCAATTCCCGCGGGTTCGCAAAAGACCGACGCGGCCCAGAAGTTCATCGCCTGGGCGACCGGCAAGGGCTATACCGAGCTCGTCGCCTCGAAGGAGGGCTGGGCCAATGTGCCGCCCGGAACGCGCAGCTCGCTTTACCAGAATCCCGAGTACCTGAAGGCCGCGCCCTTCGCGAAGCTGACGCTCGCCTCGATCGATTCGGCCGATCCGAACCATCCGACCGTGAAGCCGGTGCCCTACGTGGGCGTGCAATACGCCGCCATCCCGGAGTTCCAGGGCCTCGGCACGACAGTGGGGCAGGATTTCTCGGCGGCGCTTTCGGGCGCGATGACGGTCGATGCGGCGCTCGCGGCCGCCCAATCATCGACCGAGCGCGAGATGAAACGCGCGGGCTATATCAAGTGAGGCGCATCCTCATCAACGAACCGCGCGATAGCCGCGGCGCTTGAAAGCGCCATCGCGAGTCGCGCCGCGCGGCTCGCGATGGCGATCGATCCTGAAGCTTCGAGTTCTCGCCTCGGAGGAAGCATGGCCACGGAGCAGACGCGCGGTCTTGGCCGTCTCCTGATCACGCCGGCCGTCGCCGCCCTTTTCGTCTGGATGATCGTCCCCTTGGTGATGACGATCTATTTCTCGACGCTTGCCTACAATCTGCTCAATCCTGGAAGCGAGAGCTTCATCGGCCTGGAAAACTACACCTATTTCCTCACCGACCCTGCCTTCATCGCCTCACTCGTGAATACTCTGGTGCTGGTCGGCTCCGTGCTTGCCATCACCGTCGTCGTCGGCACGCTCGTGGCGCTGCTGCTCGATCAGGCCGTGGTCGGACGCAGCATCGTCAGGCTGATGGTCATCGCACCCTTCTTCGTGATGCCGACGGTGAGCGCGCTCGTCTGGAAGAACCTCCTGATGCATCCGGTCTCGGGCCTTTTCGCCTGGATCGCGACCTCGTTCGGGCTTCGCCCGATCGATTGGTTTGCCGAGGCGCCTTTGCTGGCGATCATCCTGATCGTCGCCTGGCAATGGCTGCCTTTCGCGACGCTCATCCTGTTGACGGCGCTGCAATCCCTCGACGAGGAACAGAAGGAGGCCGCGGAAATGGATGGCGCCGGCGCGTTCTCCTCCTTCTTTCACATCACGCTTCCGCATCTCGCGCGTCCGATCACGGTCGTGATCCTGATCGAGACGATCTTTCTCTTGACCGTGTTCGCCGAAATCTACGTGACGACGGGGGGCGGGCCCGGCCTACAGACCACCAACATCGCCTTCCTCATCTACTCCCAGGCCCTCATCCAATTCGACGTAGGCACGGCCTCCGCCGGGGGCCTCGTGGCGGTGGTGCTCGCCAATATCGTGGCCTTCTTCCTCGTGCGCATCGTCGGCAAGAATCTGGAGGCCTGAGGCGATGGCAAGGAAAACCTCCCCGACGCGCATCCTCACCAGCACGATCGCCGCGTGGGTCGTCGGCTTCGTGATCTTCTTCCCCATCCTGTGGATGGTGCTCACGAGCTTCAAGACCGAGCTCGAGGCGTTTTCGACGCCGCCGTCCTTCCTGTTCTTCCATTGGACGACCGAGAACTACGCTGCCGTGCAGGGTAGGAGCGACTATGTGCATCACGCCATCAACTCGATCGTGATCGCGGGCGGATCGACGCTGATCGCCATGCTCATCGCGGTGCCGGCGGCCTGGTCGATGGCCTTTGCCCCGTCGCCGCGCACGCGCGACATCCTTTTGTGGATGCTCTCGACCAAGATGATGCCGCCCGTCGGCGTGCTCGTGCCGATCTATCTCATCTTCCGCAACTTCGGCCTCCTCGATTCGCGCGCCGGCCTCATCGCCGTCTTATGTCTCGGCAACCTGCCCATCGTCGTGTGGATGCTGTTCACCTATTTCAAGGAGATCCCGAAGGACATCCTCGAGGCCGCCCGTATGGACGGAGCGACGATCGGCAAGGAGCTCGCCTATGTGCTCACCCCGATGGCGGTGCCGGGCATCGCCTCGACTCTGCTCCTCAACTTCATCCTCGCCTGGAACGAGGCGTTTTGGACCTTGAACCTTTCGACCTCGGAGGCAGCGCCCCTCACGGTGTTCATCGCCTCCTATTCGAGCCCGGAAGGCCTCTTTTGGGCCAAGCTCTCGGCCGCCTCGACGCTCGCCATCGGTCCCATCCTCATACTCGGATGGTTCAGCCAAAAGCAGCTCGTCCGCGGCCTCACCTTCGGCGCGGTCAAATAGATCGCGCTTCAACAAGGCGGTTCAGTCATGGGCAGGATCACACTCGAGGGCGTGCGCAAGTCCTTCGCCGCGCATCTCATCATCAAGGGCGCCGATCTCGACATCGAGGACGGCTCCTTCGTCGTCTTCGTCGGCCCTTCGGGGTGCGGCAAGACCACGCTGCTTCGGCTGATCGCCGGGCTCGAGGACGTGAGCGAGGGCCGTATCCTGATCGACGGCGCCAATGTGGTCGGCGTGCCGCCGGCGAAGCGCGGCCTCTCGATGGTGTTTCAGTCCTACGCGCTCTACCCGCATATGAGCGTGCGCGGCAACATCGCCTTCGGGCTGAAGATGGCGGGCCTGCCGAAAGCCGAGATCGAGCGCAAAGTCGAGGCAGCGGCCGCGACCTTGAACCTCACCCCCTATCTCGACCGCAAGCCGCGCGAGCTCTCCGGCGGCCAGCGCCAGCGCGTCGCGATCGGCAGGGCGATCGTGCGCGAGCCGAAGGCCTTCCTCTTCGACGAACCCTTGTCGAATCTCGACGCGGCGCTGAGGGTGCAGATGCGGCTCGAGGTGACTCGGCTGCAGCGCCAGCTCGGCACCACCGCGGTCTATGTCACGCATGACCAGGTCGAGGCCATGACCATGGCGGACCGCATCGTGGTGCTGAACGCGGGGCGCATCGAGCAATACGGCTCACCCCTCGAGCTCTATGAACGGCCGGCCAATGTCTTCGTCGCCGGGTTCATCGGTTCGCCGCGCATGAACTTCATCGGCAACGAGGCCGCGAAGCGGTATGGCGCCGCGACGATCGGTGTGCGCCCGGAGCACATCAAGGCGAGCCGCGACCGAGAGGGATGGGAGGGGCTCGTGACCGACGCCGAACATCTCGGCAGCGATACCTTCCTGCATGTCGATATCACGGGGATCGGAAACCTCACGGCCCGCTGCATCGGTGAGATTGGCCTCTCGGCCGGCGATCGCGCGTGGCTCCTCCCCGATCCCGCACATATCCATCGCTTCGACGAGAATGGAAAGGCGATCCATGCGTGAAGTGTGCGCAACCCATTGGCTCTTCCCAGCGAACGCGACCCTCGCCGCTCATCCCCAGGAAGGCGGGGATCCAGCTCTTCTCGGGATCGTGCTGCAGGTCTGGATTCCCGCTTTCGCGGGAATGAGCGGGGTTGGCTCAACCCTCATCCCCGCCAAGGCGGTGGGATGAGGGACCACTCCCTCATCTGAAAGAAGAACCATGTATCTCGATATGTTCAAGCTCACCGGCCGCAACGCCTTGGTGACTGGCGGGGGCCGCGGCATCGGCCTTGCCTGCGTCGAGGCGCTCGCCGAGGCCGGCGCCAAGGTGATCATCGCCGATCGCGACGAGAAGACGGCCGACGAAGGCCGCGCCGCCATGCGCCAAAAAGGCTACGAGCCGGAGATCGTGATGATGGACGTGACGAATTCGGCGCGCGTGACCGAAGTCGCCGACGAGATGGTCTCGCGTCACGGGAAGATCGACATCCTCGTCAACAATGCCGGCATCGCGCGCAGCGAGACGCCCGCCGAGACCGTGACCGACGAGCATTGGCTCAACGTGCTCGACGTCAATCTCAACGGCACCTTCTGGTGCTGCCGCGCCTTCGGCGCCCATATGCTCGAGGCGAAATCGGGAGCGATCGTCAATATCGGATCGATGTCGGGCTTCATCGTCAACAAGCCTCAGGAGCAGTGCTACTACAACGCCTCAAAGGCCGCCGTGCATCATCTGACGAAATCGCTCGCCGCCGAATGGGGAAGGCGGGGTGTGCGCGTCAACGCGGTCGCCCCGACCTATATCGCGACGCCGCTCAACGAATTCGTCAAATCCAACCCCGCCATGTACGAGGCCTGGATCGGCGGCACGCCGATGGGCCGTCTCGGAGAGGTCGAGGAGATAGCGTCGGTGGTGCTCTTCCTCGCCTCGGACGCGGCAAGCCTGATGACGGGCAGCGTCGTCCTCGTCGATGGAGGCTATACTTGCTGGTGAGGTCGTCCCCGCCCGCGAGTTGACAACTGCCGACAATCCGCCCGAATGCGCCTATGCGGCAGGCTTTCATCGGCGTCGATGTCGGCACGACGAGCGCGCGCGCCGGCATCTTCGATTCGAAAGGCGCGCTGCTTTCGACGGCTCGCCATCCGATCGCGCTTTGGCGCGAGACGGGCGACATCGTGGAGCAATCCTCGGCCGACATCTGGAGCGCTTGCGTGAGCGCGGTTCACGCCGCCATGGCGAGCGCGAAGCTTGCACCCGCTTCGGTCGGCGGCATCGGCTTTGACGCCACATGCTCTCTCGTGGTGCTCGATCGCGCGGGGCAGCCCATCACGGTAAGTCCCACGGGAGAGGCGCAGCGAAACGTCATCGTCTGGATGGACCATCGGGCGACCGCCGAGGCACGCCGCATCAACGAAATCGGCGATGAGGTGCTTCGTTATGTCGGCGGCGTGATCTCGCCGGAGATGCAGACGCCAAAACTTCTCTGGCTGAAGGAACATCTGCCAGCAACCTATCATGCGGCCGGGCATTTCTTCGATCTCGCCGATTTCCTGTCCTACCGAGCGACCGGCAGCGGCGCCCGCTCCATGTGCACCCTCACCTGCAAATGGACATATCTCGCGCATGAGCGGCGCTGGAGCGAGCGCTATTTCGCGCGCATCGGACTTGGCGAGCTTCTTGCCGGGAAGGGCGCGAGAATCGGAACCGAGATCGTTGAGCCTGGCACCGCGCTCGGTCAGGGGCTGACGGAGGCAGCCGCGCGGGAGCTCGGCCTTCGTCCCGGCACGCCGGTCGCCGCCTCGCTGATCGACGCTCATGCGGGGGGCATCGGCACGCTCGGCGGCCGCGGCTCCGAGGGAAAGGCAGTCGCCATGACCGATCGTCTCGCCTACATCATGGGAACCTCGGCTTGCATCATGGCGACGACGGCGGAACCGCGCTTCGTGCCGGGCGTCTGGGGCCCGTATTTCTCGGGCATGATCCCCGGGCTTTGGTTGAACGAAGGCGGACAATCCGCGGCGGGCGCGGGGATCGACCATCTCGTGCAATCACACCCCGCCCATGCGCGAGCCGAAGCGGAGGCGCAAGCTGCGGGCCAAAGCCTTCTCGAATTTCTCGAGCGGCGCGCCGTTGCGCGCTGTGCCGAGGCCGGCGAGGCGGCGCTCCTCGCGCGCGACGTCCACGTGCTTCCGGAATTCCTCGGCAACCGCTCGCCGCATGCCGATCCCGAAGCACGCGCCATGATCATGGGCCTCAACCTCGATGGCGACATCGAGAGCCTGGAGCGCCTTTTCGTGTCCGGGCTCTGCGGCCTCGCCTATGGTCTCGCCGATGTGGTCGACGCGATGCGCCGCCAGGGCATTGCGTGCGACATGATGGTCATGAGTGGCGGCGCGAGCCGCAGCGTGCTCGTTCGCCAGATCATGGCCGATACGACAGGGCTCACGGTCGCTTTGCCCAAGACCTCCGAGCCCGTGCTGCTCGGCGCCGCCATGCTCGGCGCCGTCGCCGGCAAGGCTTACTCGAGCATACCCGAGGCCATGCAAGCGATGTCGGGCATTGGGGAATTGACCGGCCCGACGAGCGCGAGAATGGCAAAGTTCCACGAGGCGAAGCGCGCGATCTACGCGCGGATGCGCGAGCTCGACCGGGAAAGCCGGGCCGCGATGACGGCTGCCGGCAAGCTTACTTGACGCCGCCGGTTGGGCGGCCGGGGTCGCGATCACCGTAACTGTGAAGCCGAATTCGGCTTGCGCGACGCAAAGCTCAAGATATTGAGTGCGGCGGGAAGGCGCGGGCGCGATTCGCGAAAGCCTGACGCTTGCCGAACCGTCCTTGGGAGCTTCTCTCCACATGGCCACCATTCCCACCGTCAAGATCAGGGTGCGCCGGGCGGGCGAAACTCATCGCGGTACGCTCCGCATCGGCGATTGGGAGACGCCCTGCGTCGTGGGGGAGGGGGGGCTCGTCCCGGCCTCGCTCAAGCGGGAAGGCGATAAGCGCACGCCGACCGGCGTCTTCCCCTTGCGCTACGGCCTGTTCGATCCGAGGGCCGTTCCCGACTTCCCACGCAATCTCGCCTTCCCCTTCGTCCCGGCATCCCAGGACATGATCTGGGAAGAGGAGGGGCCGAATTACAATCGCCTCGTCCTTGCGGCCGGGAAGGAGAGGCTCGACGAGCGGTTGACGCGAAAGCGCGCGGAGCCGCTTTTCGATGTGATCGTGCCGATCGGCTTCAATGATGCGGTCCCGGAAGCGGGCAGGGGCAGCGCCCTGTTCATCCACGCCGCCCGCGCCGACATGCGCGGGACCGCGGGCTGCATCGCCGTCCCGCGCGACCAGATCCTCGCACTCGCCCAGCGTCTCCTGCCCGGTATGATGATCGACATCGATCACGAAACGCATGATGCGGTTTCGCCCTCGCGCGCCTCGAGCGGCGCGCCGATCGAGATCGTGCGCTTCGCGGGAATCGAGCCCGGCCCCAGGCTCATCGTCACGGGTGCCGTTCATGGCAATGAGACTTGCGGTCCCGAAGCGATCACGCGGGTCATCGGCGAATGCCGCGACGGAAAGCTCGCCATTCGGCGTGGTGAGGTCACCTTCGTGCCGATCGTGAACCACAAGGCCTATCTCCAAGGCACGCGCGAAGGCGATCGCAATCTCAACCGCGATCTGCGCCCCTATGTCCTGCCGGAAAGCCACGAGGACCGGGTCGCGAATATCCTCTGCCCTCTGCTCGCCGAGCACGACGTCCTCCTCGACCTGCATTCCTTCCGCTCGGGGCACGAGCCCTTCGTCTTCGTCGGGCCTTCCGACAACGACGGGGAAATCGAGCCCTTCGCTCAGGCCGAAGCGGAAGGGGATTTCGCGGTGCGGCTTGGCCCTTCCCTCATCATGCATGGCTGGCTCACGGCGCATGCGCGGGCGCAACAGGAGCGGGCGCGACAAGGCGGCGCCAATGTGTCCTTCTCCAAAGGGGTCGGCACCACCGAATACATGCGTTTTCGCGGCGGCTATGGGGTCACGGTCGAATGCGGCCAGCATCGCGACCCGAAGGCTCCGCAGGTCGCCTATGACGCCATTCTCAATGCGCTTGCGCACCTCAAGCTCATCGCGGCGCCGGCGCCGAAACGCAGCGCGAACCGCGCCATCAGGATCGTCGATGCGGTCTGGTGCTTCTCGGAAGGTGACCGGCTCGAAAAGCCGTGGACGACCGGGGATGCGGTCGCCGCCGGCGAGATCATCGCGCGGCGCGCCGATGGGCAAGCGCTGAAGGCGCCGCGTGACGGCTTCGTGATCTTCCCCAACCCCGAGCCCGAGCCCTTCGTCGAGCTCTTCTATTTCGGCGAGGCAAGCGATCGCTTCGGGGCGAGACCCGAGCAACGATAAGCGGGAAGCCGCGTTCTCCCTGCTGCAACCATTCGATGCGCTTTTGACCCCCACCCGGCCACACAATGGTGGAAGCCAACCTCCCACCGCCGGCCCGTGGCCGACCTCCCCCTTCAGGCTCCCTTTCAGGCGGAGGAGGGTGGCTAACCACCTCGGCTAGGCTCGGAATAAAAAGGCGCGAACCTCACCGAATCCTTCCCTTGAAAAGGGGAGCTGAGGAGGGGATCAGTAAAAGGGCGCGTTATCGCGTTGAGCTTGCTTGTCTCAAAGCCGTAGCGGCGCAGGCCGGCGGATCAGCGGCAAGGTTTGAGTGAACAATGGCCTCTCTCGCGATCTTCGCCGCGACCTATCTGGTGATGGCCATCGGCAGGCTGCCGGGCTATCGGCTCGACCGCGCCGGCGCCGCGCTTCTCGGTGCGAGCCTGATGATTTGGTCAGGCGTGCTCTCGCTCGAGGAGGCTTTTCAATCGATCGATCTCGAGACGATCGTGCTGCTTCTCGGCATGATGATCGTGGTCGCGAATTTGCGGCTCTCGGGTGTCTTCGAGGTGGTGAACGAGTGGGTCATCGCGCGCGCCCGCCATCCCCTCGCTTTGCTGTTCGGCGTCGTTCTGGTGTCGGGAACCTTGTCCGCCTTTCTGGTGAACGACACGATCTGCCTCGTGATGACGCTTCCGGTCCTCGATATCGCCAAGCGCTTCGAGCGCGACCCCACCCCCTACCTTCTCGCGATTCCCATGGCTTCCAACGCCGGGAGCGTGGCGACGATCACGGGCAATCCGCAGAACATGATCATCGGCAGCATCGCCCATATGCCATACGGGACGTTCGCGGCGGCGCTGTTCCCCATCGCCGCCGTCGCTCTCGTCCTCACCACGCTCCTGATCGCGCTCCTGAACCCGGCCGAATTCCTGACGCGCGAGCGGCTCGTCCCGGCTGCTCGGCAGCTCCCCCTTCTTTATCATCGAGGGCTCGCGCTGAAGTCGGTCGCGGTCACGGTCGCGATGGTGGCGCTCTTCTTCGCCGGAGAGCCGGTCGCGAAGGTCGCGATCCTCGGCGGCGCACTTCTCTTGTTCACGCGCCGCGTCAAGCCGGAAAAGGTCTATATCGACATCGACTGGCCGCTGCTCGTCATGTTCATCGGCCTCTTCATCGTGGTCGCCGGAGCCGAGAAGTCCCTGCTCGACCACGACGCTATCGCCGCCGTTGGCCGTCTCGATCTCGCGAACATCCCGGTGCTCTCCGTGCTGACGGCGGTGCTCTCGAACCTTGTGAGCAATGTGCCGGCGGTGCTCGTGATGAAGCCCTTCGTCACCTCGCTCGCCGATCCGCAACGCGCCTGGCTCGTCATTGCCATGGCCTCGACGCTCGCCGGCAACTTCACCCTCGTCGGTTCCGTCGCCAACCTCATCGTGGCGCAGCGCGCCCGCTCGCACGGCGTCGAGATCGGCTTTTGGACCTATTTCAAGGTCGGAGCGCCGCTCACCGTGCTCACCATTCTCTTCGGCATTCTCTGGCTCTGAGGCGTCGAGGACGGAAGGTTTTCGTCAGCGCACGGTCTGATAGCCGCCCTTCACGCCGCGCGGCGAGAGAACGAATTGCCCGACGCTGATCTCCCGCGAGCGAAAGCCGCCCGCGCAGCACAGAAGGTAATATTCCCACATGCGGCAGAAACGTTCGCCATCATGGCCCTTTCGGCTCATCAGCGCCGAGACGGCGGCCCGGTTGGATTGGAACTTCTCGTTCCAGGCCATGAGCGTCTTGTCGTAATCGGGGCCGAAATTATGGACGTCCTCGACCACGAATAGCCCGTGCACGGCCGTTCCGATCTGCCCGACGGTCGGCAAGGCGCCATTCGGGAAGATGTATTTGTCGATCCAGGGATCGAGGGCCGAGGGCTCGTTCGACCAGATGGTGTGCAGCAGAAACAGTCCGTCCTCGCGCAGCTGCCGGCGCGCGGTCTCGAAATAGGCGCGGTAATTCTTCGGGCCGACATGCTCGAACATGCCCATCGACACGATGTGGTCGAAGGGGCCGTCGGTACAATCGCGATAATCCTCGAGCCTTGGCTCGACGGGGAGCCCGGCATACCGCTTGCGGCCGTATTCGACCTGCTCTTTCGAGATGGTGACGCCCGTGCAACGCGCTCCGTAGCGCTCCGCCGCGAAGCCCATGAAGGCGCCCCATCCGCAGCCGATGTCGAGCACGCGCTCGCCCGAGCGCAGCCCGACCTTGCGGCAAATGAGGTCGAGTTTTCCGTCCTGCGATTCATCGAGGTTTTGCGCTTCCTTCCAATAACCGCAGCTTCCGGTGAGGCGACGGTCGAAGGTCGCCTCGAACACTTCGGCCGGGAGGTCGTAGTGGATTTTCGCGACCTCTCGTGCCCTTTGCCGGTTCTGCCGGTTCTGCAGCTTCGATTTCGCGACGAGGAGGGCGAAATTCATCGAAAGCGGAAGCCGTTTGCTCAAGCGAGCCCGGACGACCCGGGCAAAGAATTCGTCGAGTCGCTCGCAGGTGAACCACCCGTCCATATAGGCTTCGCCGAGCCCCAGCGAACCGTTCGCCATGACGCGCCCATAGAGCGCCTCATTGTGAACCTTGATGTCCCAGGGATTTTTTCCGTTGATCTCGACTTGCGCCAGCGAGAGCAAGTCTTGCACCACCGATTGAGAGTTCATCGCGCGACGTCTCTTCTTAACATGCCCGGCACGGCTCGAAAAACGGGGCAGGCCTTCAACCGAAGATGCGAAGCCGGCAAGACCGCTCTTCAAGGGTGCTGGCCACGCTCTCCGGCATGACAGGCGCATCGCCGTCGTTGTGTCTCGTCATTTCAATCTTCTCGGGCACTGATTTTTACTCCGAGCCTGCGACCCGTTCAACGACTCGACGACATCGCCTTCAACGGATCCGTTCAGGCCATGACCTCGACGTGCCCATCGGCCAACCTGTAGATCCCACCGACGATGCGGAGCTTGCCCTGTTCCACCGCCGCATCGATGATCGGCGTCGCTCCTTTCAGCTTTTGCACGTTCAAGACGACGTTTTGCCGGATGGCGTTTGTGAGCGCATCGCCCGGTGTGCCCTCGACCGCCTTCACGGCCGGAGCGAGGCTCGCGACGAGCGATGGCAGATGGCCGGGAAGTGTGGTGTTGTCCTTGAGGGATTTGATGGTCGCATCGACGGCGCCGCAAGCCTCATGCCCGAGCACCATGATGAGCGGCGTGTCGAGGATGGCCACGGAATATTCGAGACTGGCGATCACATCGTCATTGGCGAAATTCCCAGCGACACGGCAGACGAAGAGATCGCCGCGGCCGCTGTCGAAGGCATATTCGGGAGCGATGCGCGAATCGGCGCAGCTCAAGATGGCGGCGTAAGGGTTCTGCCCTTTCGTCAGCGGCTCGCGCTCATGGCGGAAGTCGTGGCGTTTCGCCACGCCTTTGACGTAGCGGGCATTGCCTTCCCTCAGAAGGGTGAGCGCCTCGTCGGGTGAAACGACGTTCTGCGGCTTGGGTGGTGCCTTGGTTTCCTTCGCCAAGACGGCCGTCCCGACGGCTCGCGCGGCAAGCGCATAGGCGCCAGCCGCCCCGAGGTAGCGAAAGAGCCCGCGCCGTGACGGCGCGGGCGCGACAATCCCCTCTTCGCAAAGCCGGCACATCGTTACCTCCCCGTTCGTTGCGCCCCTCTTTGTCCTATACTCGCGGATCGAACATCCAACCGCAAGCCACGATGGAGCTTGGCCCGCAAGGAGCTTGGGGTAGGATGCCGAAGGGAAAGCCGATTTCCAGGAAACGCAGATTCTGAAAGGCCCGCGATGACGGTTCGCGCTCTCGTTTTCGATGCCTATGGAACGCTCTACGACGTGCAATCGGTGCGCGGCCTCGCGGTCGAGCTGTGCGGCCGGAAGGGCGAGCTCGTCACACAGCTCTGGCGGTTGAAGCAGCTCGAATACAGCTGGCTGCGGGGCCTGATGGGAGGCGATGAGGATTTCTGGCGCCTCACGCGCGCCTCGCTCGAATTCGCGCTCGAGGCGGCGGGCGTCGCGGTCGATCCGAAGCTTTGCGAGCGCCTCATGGCGAAATATCTCGACCTCGACCTTTATCCCGAAGCCCGCGAGGCGCTCGACGCCTTGGCCGGCCGCAAGCTCGCCATCCTCTCGAACGGAAGCCAGAAAATGCTCGACGCCTTGGTCGAAGCCTCGGGCGTCGGGCCTCTCTTCGCGGATGTCATCAGCGTCGCCCGGGCGAAAACCTTCAAGCCCGATCCGAAATGCTACGCGCTCGTGGAGCCGGCGCTCGGCGTCGGCAAGCATGAGGTGCTTTTCGTCTCCTCGAACGGATTCGATGTCGCGGGCGCAAAGGCCTTCGGCTTCAAGGTCGCCTGGATCGAGCGAGGCGGCGGAGTGACGCCGGCGAGTTCCGATATCGGGCCGGCCGAGCTCTACAAGCTTCTGCGCGGCCGCGCCGAGAAGCTCGGGC
Source organism: Beijerinckiaceae bacterium (assembly GCA_035949255.1). GTDB lineage: Bacteria > Pseudomonadota > Alphaproteobacteria > Rhizobiales > Beijerinckiaceae > GAS188. The sequence goes on from DASZIL010000110.1 coordinate 12,259, forward strand.
CCGCGGCGGATTTCCGCATCAAGGCGCTCACCGATTTGCCGAGCGTGGCAGCGAGGCTGGGGTGAGGATGGCGTAAGCTCCGTTGGCGCCTTTCACCAAGACAAATAGCGTCATCACCAAACGATTTCGCCAATCATCGTTGTCGTGAGCGCAAGTGACCAGGAAAATCGCCGTCCTCGTTTCCCTCTTGATGTTCGTCTGCGAAACATTTGGGCTTGCTGCCGAGGCCAAGAGCCTGCGCCATCATGGGTCGCGCATATCGATCGCGTGGCCGTACGGCTGCGCCTTTTACCCGATCGATGATGCGGCCAAGAACAAGCATAAGCTCGAGCGGGACTGCGCCGCCGCGCTCGCCTCGGTCACGGGGTGGCCGAATGCGCCCGAGCGCTGCGATTACGATTATGGCGAGCTTTCTTGGGGTCGGTGCCGGACCCTCGGTTTCTGCCGCTGCGTCCCGGCAAATTCCTGGTCGAGTTCGATTGCGGCGCCGGAGGCTACAACCCCTTCAAGGTTTACGGTTCTCTATGACGAGACGAAATCGCCGGTAACCGCCAAGCTTTTGCGGTTTCCCTATGCCGCATGCCGACCCGCCTCGTCGCCCCAGCAGTCATAACGGGTTCTTCTCTTGTCGCGGACATCAGAATGGCCGGACCCATCGCCGATCCCGAAGAGAAGCCGTGCCGATGAGAGAGGCGCATTGCGGCCTCTGGGGACAACTCGAGATTGATCATGAGGCAAATTAGATATAATTAGCGCGGACAAGGACGCAAGCGCTGAGCTGACGCAAGACAAGCAGCGGGCTCATGAAAATGCCGGGAGAGATACGCATGGCGGACACGAGAGCAGAGGCGCCGACGTTGAGCCGACGCCGGCTCCTCGAGATCACCGGAGCGGCGGCCGCCGCGTTACCGGTGTACGGCGCCATCCCGGCTCGCGCGGATATCGGTGGCGAGCTGACCATCGCGAACTGGGGCGGGGACTGGAACGACCGCTGCGTGCAGGTCTTTGAGGCGCCTGTCATCGAGAAGAAGGGCATCAAGCTCGTGCACGACCTGCAACCAGTGCCCGAGAGAAAGGCGAAGCTCCTCGCCGAGCAGCACCTGCCGCGTGGCACGATCGATGTCGTCCATCTGAGCGATGCGGATGCCTACGAGATGAACGAGCGCGGCGTGCTCGAGCCGCTCGATCTCTCGCGCCTGCCAAATTATCAGAACATCCGTTCGAACTTGCGGCTACCCCATCTCGTGACCTGGATTTTCGGCGGCATCGTGATGATGTACAACCCGAACAAGATCACCGAACCGCCGACTTCCTTTACCGACCTGTGGAACCCGAAATATGCGGGCCGTGTCGGCCTCATGGATCAGCTCTACTTCAACTATATCTACGCCGCGTCGCTCACCAATGGCGGAACGATGGGCGACGTTCAGAAAGCTTTTCCCGCGCTCCTCGAGCTCAAGAAGGCCGTTCAGCCGAGACTTTACGCCTCGCATCAGACCCTGGCCGCCGGGTTTGCCAACGAGGAGGTATGGATATCGGCCGAGTACAGCGCGCGCATCATCCAGTGGATCAAGGAGGGCCTACCCGTTCAATGGAGCTACCCGAAGGAAGGCGCGGTAGTCGTCTCCTTCGGCGCCTCGCTTCCGAAGCGGGGCAAGAACCGTGATGCGGCCTATTTTTATCTGAACGAGATGCTGTCGCCGCAGGTCACGGCCGGCATCGCCGAGGCAACCTCATACGCGCCCGGAACGACGAACTCGGCGCTCTCGCCAGATCTGCGCGCGAGGCTCGATTTCACGCCCGAGCAATCGGCAAAGATGAACTTCGCTGATTATGCCTATGCGGCCAAGAACGACAGCTCCTGGGTGGAGTGGTGGAACAAGAACATGAAGGGCTGAGTCCGCTCGTTCCGACCCGCCGCACGTCGGGATAGGCCACGTGAGACACGATGCCGAGCCGCGCCCCTTCTCGCTGTTGTCGCCGGCGTTGCTTGTCATCACGATCGGCCTCCTCCTGCCGATGGCGATGATGTTCCGGTTCAGCCTGAACCGGTACTCGGCGAACGAGCTGATGACGCAGGCGCTTACCTTCTCCAACTACGCCAGATTCTTCGGCGACGCCTTTTATCTCGGCATTCTCGGAAAGACCATCGCGGTCGCGCTGGCCTCCACCTTTGTCGCGCTCGTTCTCGGCGTTCCGGCGGCCTATTTTCTGGCGCGCCTTTCGGCGCCTCGGCTCAAAAGCGCGCTCATCCTCATGACCGTAATTCCGCTGCTCATGGGAAATTCGGTTCGCACGGCAGGGTGGATGGTGCTGCTCGGCGATCGCGGCCTGTGCAATGCCATCTTGATCTTCCTCGGAATAAGCGACGAGCCCCTGCGCATTCTCTACACGGGCAAGGCGGTGCTGATCGCCCTCGTCGGCGCCATCCTGCCCTACATGATCATCAGCCTCCAAAGCGTACTCGAGGGCATCGAGCGTGTCTACGAGGAGGCGGCGCTTACGCTCGGTGCCCATCCGGCGACGATGTTTCGCCGCGTTCTCTTGCCCATGCTGATGCCGGGCATATTTTCCGGCTCCCTCCTGTGCTTCATTCTGGCGATGAACGCCTACGCGACTCCGCTGCTGATCGGCGGTCCGACGTTCCAGATGATGGCCCCGCTCGTATACCAGCAACTGACCAAGGTGTTCGACTGGCCCTTCGCCAGCAGCATGGCCTTCGTGCTTATGTCCGTGACGCTCGCCTCGCTCGTACTCTCGAGCGTCTTCATCCAGCGCCGTTACGGGAGGCTCTAGGTGGCGGTCGGGCTGCGGGCGCTCCCCGGACGAACCGCGTTCCTGGCGAGCGTGGGGCTTGCCTATCTCCTCGTCCTGGCCCCGCTGATCGCCGTCTTCTGGGTGAGCTTCTTCCGCAACAAGATCATCGCATTCCCGCCGCAAGGGTATACTTTGGCATGGTTCGCCAATGCCTGGTCGCTGGACGACTTCCGCAACGGCTTCGTGCTGAGCCTCGAGATCGGCGTTGTCGCCACGATCGGCAGCCTTCTGATCGGCGTGCCCGCAGCCCTCGCCTTGGCGCGTCACGACTTTCGCGGCCGCGAGGCGATTAGCGCAGCCTTGATGTCGCCCCTGATCGTGCCTGGAATCGTCGCCGGCACGGCCGTCTATATGTTCTATATCGAAATCGAGACGTGGACCGACGTTCAGCTCGCCGCGACGCTCCCTGGCCTTTGTCTCGCCCATGTCGTGCTTGCGCTGCCTTGGACGGTGCGCCTCGTCACCGCCTCGCTGGTCGGCGTCAATCGACTCGTTGAGGAGGCCGCGATGACGCTCGGCGCCGGGCCGGCGCTGACGCTTTGGCGGGTGACGCTGCCGATGATCCGCCCGGCAATCGTGGCGGGTGGCTTGTTCAGTTTCGTCGTTTCGTTCGTCGATCTCGAGAAATCGCTCTTTCTCGTCGGGCCGGGCCGCATGACCCTGCCGATCGCAATCATCAACTACCTCGAATGGAGCATCGATCCGACGATCGCAGCCGTCGCGACAATCCAGATTGTCATCATTTCGGCGGCGCTGCTGCTGACCGACCGTTTCGTCAGGCTGAGCCGGGTATTCTGACAGCTCCCATGGCGAGGATAGCACTCACAAACCTTGAAAAGCGCTTCGGATCGTTCGTTGCCGTGGAGTCTCTCTCACTCGACGTCGCGGATGGCGAATTCTTGGCCCTTCTCGGCCCGAGCGGCTGCGGCAAGACGACGATCTTGCGCATGATCTCCGGACTGACCGACGCGACGGGAGGGCGCATCCACTTCGGCGCTCGCGATGTCACGGAGCTTCCACCCTATGCGCGTAATATCGGTCTCGTTTTTCAAGGTTATGCGCTCTTCCCGCATATGACGGTCGCCGAGAACGTCGCTTTCGGGCTCGAGATGCGGGCCCTCGACCGCGGCGAAATCGGCCGCCGCGTCCATTCGGCGCTCGAGACGGTCCAACTCGCGGGACTCGCGGGCCGGTTGCCGCGGCAATTGTCCGGCGGGCAGCAGCAGCGGGTCGCCCTCGCCCGCGCGATTGTGATCCGCCCGGACGCGCTTCTTCTCGACGAACCTCTATCGGCACTCGACGCCAAGCTGCGTCAGGAATTGCGGCAGGAAATCCGCCGGTTGCAGCGTTCGCTCGGCATCACGACGATTTGCGTCACCCACGACCAGGAGGAGGCGCTGAGCCTCGCCAGTCGTCTCGTCGTGATGCACCAGGGCCGGGTCGAACAGATCGGAACGCCGAACGGTCTTTACGAGAGGCCCGCCTCGCGCTTCGTCGCCGAGTTCATAGGCAAATCGAATTTCCTCGACGGGCGCGTAGGCGCCCCCGACGAATTCGTGACCAAGAGCGGGTTTGTTTTCCGATTCCGGCGCAGCTCCGCGGAAGCGGATTCGCGCGCAGCGACCTCGGT
>DASZIL010000111.1:0-7277 GCA_035949255.1 Beijerinckiaceae bacterium
CATAGTCGCCGCCGACGTCGAGCGCGCCGCGGTAGATCGGCGCATCGCCGAACGCGTCGCGATGGCGGCGCACCGTCTCCTCGGCGATCTCGTCGAGGCCGACGCCCTCGATGCGGGTCGCGGTTCCGGTGAAGAACGTGCCGACGAAATCCGTCCGCAGGCCGACCGCATCGAAGATCTGCGCGCCGCAATAGGACTGGTAGGTCGAGATGCCCATCTTGGACATCACCTTCAGCAATCCCTTGTCGATCGACTTGATGAATCGCTTGATGATCTCGTTCTCGTCGATCTCCTCGGGCAATTGCTGGCGCATCGAGGTCAGCGTCTCGAAAGCGAGATAAGGATTAATGGCCTCCGCCCCATAGCCCGCAAGGCAGCAGAAGTGATGGACTTCGCGCGGCTCGCCGGTCTCGACGACGAGGCCCACCGAAGTGCGCAAGCCCTTGCGGATCAGGTGATGATGCACGGCCGCGGTCGCGAGCAGCGCCGGGATCGGAATGCGGTCGGGCCCCACCATCCGGTCAGAGAGGATCACGATGTTGTAGCCGCCATGGACCGCGGCTTCCGCCCTTTCGCAAAGCCGGCCGAGCGCCCCTTCCATCCCCTTCGCGCCCTGCTCGGCAAGATAAGTGATGTCGAGCGTCTTGGTGTCAAAGGCGTCCTCGCGAAAGCCGATGCAGCGGATCTTCTCGAGATCCTCATTGGTGAGGATCGGCTGGCGCACCTCGAGGCGCTTCTTGCGCGAAGTGCCCTCGAGGTCGAGCAAATTCGGCCGCGGCCCGATGAATGACACAAGGCTCATCACGAGTTCCTCGCGGATCGGATCGATCGGCGGGTTCGTGACCTGGGCGAAGTTCTGCTTGAAATATGTGGGCAAGAGTTTCGATCTCGCGGAAAGCGCCGAGATCGGCGTGTCCGTGCCCATCGAGCCGACGGCTTCCTGGCCGGTGACGGCCATCGGCGCCATCAGCATCTTCAGGTCTTCTTGGCTGTAGCCGAAGGCCTGTTGGCGATCGAGAAGCGATACATCGGTTCGCGATTCACGCGATTGCACCGGCGGCAGATCCTCGAGCACGAGCTGGGAACGCTTCAGCCATTGCCGATAGGGATGGCGCTGGGCGAGTTCCGCCTTGACCTCGTCGTCGGAGATGATCCGTCCCTTCTCGAGATCGATGAGCAGCATCTTGCCCGGTTGCAGGCGCCATTTGCGCACGATGTCGCTTTCCGGAATCGGCAACACGCCCGCTTCCGAGGCAAGCACGACGAGCCCGTCCTTGGTGACGAGGTAGCGCGCGGGACGAAGTCCGTTGCGGTCGAGCGTGGCACCGATCTGGCGGCCGTCGGAGAAGGCGATCGAGGCCGGTCCGTCCCAGGGCTCCATCAAGGCCGCGTGATATTCGTAGAAGGCGCGCCTGTTCTCATCCATGAGCGGATTGCCGGCCCAGGCTTCCGGGATCAGCATCATCATCGCATGGGCGAGCGAATAGCCGCCGCGCACCAGGAATTCGAGTGCATTGTCGAAACAGGCCGTGTCCGATTGGCCCTCGTAAGAGATCGGCCAAAGCTTCGAGATGTCGTTGCCGAAGAGCTCCGAATCGACGGAAGCCTGGCGCGCCGCCATCCAGTTGACGTTGCCGCGCAGCGTGTTGATCTCCCCGTTATGCGCCACCATCCGGAAAGGATGGGCGAGCGGCCAGCTCGGGAAGGTGTTCGTCGAGAAGCGCTGATGCACGAGAGCGAAGGCGCTTTCGAATCGAGGATCGCGCAAATCCGCGTAGTAAGCGCCGAGCTGCGAGGCCAGCACCATGCCTTTATAGACGGCCGTGCGGCAGGAGATCGAAACGGGGTAGAACCCCTGGGCGCGCAGATTATTCTCCTTCATGTTGTAGACGGTTCCGGAGATCTGCTTGCGCAGGATATAGAGGCGGCGCTCGAACTCCTCGTCGCTCGCGATGCCCTTGCCGCGCCCGATGAAGGCTTGCAGATGCAAGGGCTCTGTCGGCTTGACGCTCTCGCCGAGGTCGCTGTTGTCGACGGGCGGCTCGCGGAACCCGAGAAGCACCTGGCCCTCATCGGCGATCGTCTTCTCGATCACCTCGCGGCAGAGCCTCGCCGCCTCCTCGTCTTGCGGAAGGAAAAAATGCCCGACCGCATAGTGCCCGGGTTCGGGAAGCTTGAAGCCGAGCTTCGCGCACTCCTCCACGAAGAAGCGATGCGGGATCTGCACCATGATCCCGCAGCCGTCTCCGAGCTTCGGATCGGCCCCCACCGCTCCCCGGTGGCGCAGGTTGAGAAGGATCTTCAGGCCCTTCTCGATGATGTCGTGACGCTTCGCATTCGACATGTCGGCGATGATGCCGACACCGCAGGCATCATGCTCGCGCGCGGGATCGAACAAACCTTGCGCGGGAGGGCGTCCATTCAACCAGCCGGCGGGCGGCACGGCTTTGCGAGCGCGGGCCCGCGAAATCGCGCCCTTATGCTCGCTTGCCGCAACCTTCACCGCGTCCATGTTGATGCCTTCCCTTAGCTGCTTGACGATATTCGCGCCAACCCTCACAGACGGAATCGAGGGCATGGTGCCTAAAAAGGTCAGCCTTGCTGCCTTATCTTCGACCATGCCAAACTTGCCCGCGATGTTCAATAGAACAATTCAAGCCTCGAGGACCTCCATGAATTTCCGAAGTGACAACACTGCCGGCGCGAGTGAAAAAGTGCTGGCCGCGCTCGTCGCCGCGAATGGAGGTGCCCAGTCGGCTTATGGCGCCGATGAGCTGACGAAGGCGGTCGAGAAGAGGCTTTCCGAAATCTTCGAGCGTGATGTCGCGGCATTTCTGGTCGTGAATGGCACGGCGGCGAATTCATTGGCGCTCGCTTGCGCGGCGCCGCCTTGGGGCGCGGTGCTCTGCCATATGGAGAGCCATATCGCGGAAGATGAGTGCGGCGCACCGGAATTCTTCTCCGGCGGAGCCAAGCTCGTGGGACTTCCGGGGATCGCCTGCAAGCTCGAGCCTGCGACCGTCGCCATGAAGCTCGAGCGCATGCCGGCGCGTTCGCTGCGCCACAGCGAGCTCACCGCTCTCTCGATTACCCAGGCGACGGAAGCGGGGACGATCTACACTCTTGACGAGATCGCGGCGCTTGCCGAGGTCGCGCGTTCGCGCGGGCTTACGGTCCATATGGATGGGGCTCGCTTCGCCAACGCCCTCGTCGCGCTCGGCTGCACGCCCGCCGAGATGACGTGGAAAGCCGGCGTCGACATCCTGTCTTTCGGAGCCACCAAGAACGGTTGCCTTGCCGCGGAAGCGGTGATCTTCTTCGACAAGAAGAAGGCGATGGAGATGGAGATAAGGCGAAAGCGCGCGGGTCACACCCTTTCCAAGGGGCGCTTCCTTGCGGCGCAGATGCAGGCCTATTTGTCGGGTGGGCATTGGCTCGATCTCGCACGCCACGCCAATGCGGCGGCAGAGCGATTGGAAGAGGCCCTTCTTTCAATGCCGGGAGTAAGGCTCGGCTGGCCGCGTCAAGCGAATGGCGTGTTTGCCATTCTTCCCGAAGCGGTAGACCGGCGCTTGCGCGAAGCGAAAGCCTCTTACCATCCCTGGTCGCCTGATTGGCTTCCGGTGAAATCCATGCCGAGAAAAGGCGAAACGCTTTTCCGTTTCGTCACTTCCTTCCGCACCACCATGACGGAGATCGAAGCGCTGCGCGCCGCAGGGCAGGCTGAACCGATCGCCGCCTCGCGCGTTAAGGCCAACGCAGGTTGAGGATCGGCCCCTTTCGAAGCGGGGCCAATGGCCGGTCGGACAAATCGCGTCCATGCCATCGTCCAAAGCTCGCCGCAATCGCCGCCGACAGATGTTGCGGGCGATCTTATCGCAAGGGGCTCCACATGAGCATCATCAAAAGTTTGCCTTCGCTCAAGCCGAAAGCATCCCGGCGAGCGTCACTCGGATTGGCTCTCTTCGCCGGTGCGGCGATCCTCACTCTCGAGCCGAACGTCGCTCAGGCGCAATTCTGGGGAGGTTATGACTCCTGGTGGGGCGCGGCCCCACGCCCTTGGGGCGGGCCGCGCTATCAAGACGAGGAAGTGCTACGGCCTGGCCAAATCGCAGATCTCTTGCGCTCGCGTGGCTGGAGCATTCTGTCCCCGCCCTCGATGTCCGGACGCCACTACGTCGCCAATGTCCGCAATGGCTTCGGCCAGCGCTTGTTCGTGGTGCTGGACGCTTACAACGGCCGGATCCTCGACGCGCGGCAGATCGAGGAACGGCCGAACACCAACGAACTCGCCGCGATCCCGGGCGGCTATTCATCGGCAAGCCGCCCTGATGAAGTGATGCGCCCGGGCGCGCTCTCTCCTGTGCCGGCAACGCCCGCTCCGAAGCCGTATTATGGGCCTACGCGAGCCAAGCGGGCCGTGTCCGCCCCGGCGAAGAGCTCGCCGCTCGAACCCGCGAAAGAGAAAGAGGGAACGCTCGCGGTCGCCAAGCCCACGGCCTCGCCGCCTGCGGTCAAGCATGTCGTTCCGGCGCCAGCCGCGCCCGAGGCGAATGGTGCAAGCTCGCCACCGACCTCGGCGACTCCTTCGCCGACCCCCGTCCCAGCTCCAAGCGTTCGACAAGTTTATCCGGCGGACGGCGGGGCGCCTGCGGAGTCGACACCCACCTCGCAAGCCGCCGAGGCCTCGGCTTCGGCAACCACCCCGGCCCCGCCGAAGCCAGCGCCGGCGGCTCCCGCGAAGCCGAAGCTCCCGGCGGATGCGGGTTTCGAATAAGCACCAGTTTCTGGTGGATGTACGTCAACAAGGGCGCTCCTTTCAGGAGCGCCCTTTGACCTTCACTCGAGAACGTCGATTTCGGTCGATCGATTACGCGGCCTTTTTGGTCTCGACCGCGTGATCATTAGCCACCCGAGCGTTGATCGGGACGAGGCGTGGCTTCTTCGCTTCGGGGATCTCCCGCACGAGGTCGATGTGCAAGAGCCCGTTCTCGAGGCTCGCGCCCGTCACCTGAACGAAATCCGCAAGCTGGAAGCGCCGATCGAAAGCACGTGCCGCGATGCCTTGATAGACCATTTCGGACTTGGGCTCGCCGGCGGGCGCCTTTTTCTCGCCGCGCAAGGTGAGAGCGTTTTCTTTCACCTCGATCGAAAGCTCGTCGGCCGAGAAGCCGGCCGCGGCGACGGTGAGACGATAGGCATTCTCGCCGACGCGTTCGATATTATAGGGCGGGTAGTTCTGGGACTCGCCGGACACCTGATCGAGCATCGAGAAGAGGCGATCGAAGCCGATGGTCGAGCGATAGAGGGAGGGAAGATCATACTGGCGCATGGCATATTCTCCTATAGAAGCAACATGCATTTCGTCCGCCACGAGGGCCGGACAGGTTCGCACCGCCTTGGCCGGTGCGCCCCTAATGTTGGAATGAGTTTGCGCATTTCAAGGGCCGTGCATACGGCCAAAAGCGCCGAACAATCGCTGAAAGGAGAAGAGCATGGCGGGACGGCTCAAGGGCAAGGTGGCGGTGGTGACCGCGGCCGGCCAGGGGATCGGGAGAGCCATCGCCGAAGCTTTCGTGCGAGAGGGCGCTCAGGTCTTCGCAACCGATGTCGACGTTGCAAAGCTCGAAGGCATCGCGCGGGCGAAGCGGCGCAAACTCGATGTGCTTTCGACGCGCGCCGTCGAGGCCTTCGCGGCCAAGACCGGGCCGATCGACGTGCTCGTCAACTGCGCGGGTTTTGTCCACCACGGCACCATTCTCGAGTGCGACGACAAAGCCTGGGATTTTTCCTTCGACCTCAACGTCCGCTCGATGCACCGCATGATCAAGGCTTACCTACCCGGCATGCTGGCCAAGGGAAAAGGTGCGATCGTCAATATCGCGTCCGGCGCTTCCTCGGTTCGGGGCATCCCGAATCGCTATGTCTACGGCACGACAAAAGCCGCCGTCATCGGCCTCACCAAGGCGGTGGCGGCGGATTTCATCCAAAAAGGGGTCCGTTGCAACGCCATCGCGCCCGGCACGGTGCAGTCACCCTCGCTCGACGAGCGGATATCGGCGCTCGCGGCCTCGACGGGCAAATCGGTCGAGGAGGCGCGCGCAGCCTTCGTGGTGCGCCAGCCGATGGGGCGGCTCGGCAGTGCCGAAGAGATCGCAGCGGGGGCGCTTTATCTCGCCAGCGACGAAAGCGCCTTCAGCACCGGCACGATCGTGATCGTGGACGGCGGCTTCTCGCTCTGATCGAGGCCGATTTTACCAGCTCGATCCCCCTTTTCGAATCGCCCCTTCGAACCGGGCATGTTGCACGAAGGCCGCAGCGAGCGGAAGATTGTATTCACGACTAGGCGAAAGCCGCGACTCATGACAAAAGGGGGTCTCGGCTGGGAAGATTTCGAGGACGGTGCGGTTGTGGCCGCGCTGCCGCGGGGAGGCCCCTGCCGATACCTCTGATCAACCTGGCGGAAGCGGAGAAGACTCATGGCCAAGGCACCCGCGAAAGCGGCAAAGAAAGCGTCAAAGGGCGGCGCCGCAAAGAAACCAAACGCTCTTCAAGTCCCCGTGAAGCCCTCAGCCGAGCTGGCGGCGGTCGTCGGCGCAAACCCTCTGCCGCGCTCGCAAGTGGTCAGCAAGATGTGGGACTACATCAAGAAGCACAAGCTGCAGAACCCGGCCAACAAGCGCGAGATCATGGCGGACGACAAGCTTTCCAAAATCTTCGGAAAGAAGAAGGTGACGATGTTCGAGATGAACAAACTCCTCTCGGGCCATCTGAAATAAGCCCGACCGTCGGCTCGCTCGGGCTCTCGCCCTTACGGTTGAGGGCTGACGCTCGGCATCGTTAAGCCGAGCCTGCGCCACGCATTTCGCTGGTGCAATCCTGCAAGGCAACGTCCGTCGTCGCCGCTTCGGCACGCGACACGGCGTTGCTTGCTGTTTCCGACAAGGCAAAAGACGGCGGGACGCGCACGGCCCGCATCCGAGGAAGCGGCCGCTCGCCTTACCCTTATGGCTCGCGTAACCGGCGCGCAGGCTTCTCGGCGAGAATGCGCCCGTTGCCGATAAGGCCGAGGAGCACGGTCGCCGAGACGGCGACGACCGCGATCACGATGAGCGAGACGAGGTCGACACTGGGATCGATTTTCATCGCAATCATCACGACCGCGGCCGCGATGGCGCAGCCGGCGATCAGCCCAAAGAGCGCCGCGATCGCACCGAGCAGCGCGTATTCGATGAGGAACATTCGCAAGATCGCGCCGCGCCTTGCTCCGAGCGTCT
>DASZIL010000112.1:0-54619 GCA_035949255.1 Beijerinckiaceae bacterium
CGTCCGACGAACTCGCGATTGTCGGCGATCGCCTGACGCGCGGCCGCAACCGTGCTCACCGTTTGGGTCGGGCTTTGCTGCGCGTGCAACGGCGGGCATGGCATCACAAAGACGGAAAGCAGCGCCGCGCCGATCGCAACCCTATGCTGGTTCACTCGCGCCTCCGGTCTTGTGTGCCCGCGTGCTTGCTTAATACTCCTTCAACCGCGTTCGAAATCTTGCGATGGATCAGGAAGGACAAATATCGGCCAACCCCATCTTCAGAAATGACTGGCGAACATAGACTGAAAGCTCTCTGCTGGGAACAAGTTTACGTTCCATCGCGCACAAGCCAGTATCGCTGTTCGACGGATGCAGGATCGGGCGTTTCGGCCCGGCAATGGCCAAGTGTGGCGCGCGAGGCCCGGATCGAATTATTCAAGGCGCGCCAACCCCTCAAGTAGAAGTCTCAACACGCCAACGGGTCAGGGCGAGATCGCGAAGAACAGGAATGCCGCAAAAACGACGAGGTGCACGACGCCTTGAAGCATTGTCGTGCGGCCGGTGCCCAAGGTGATCGCGCCAAGGAACAGGGTCAGCGCGAGCAGGACTGATTCCTTGGCGCCGAGCCCGAGCTCGAGCGGTGTATGGGACAAGATCGAAACAGCGGCGACGGCCGGGATTGTCAGGCCGATGGTCGCGAGCGATGATCCGAGCGCGAGGTTGAGGCTCGTTTGCAGGCGGTTCGCCTGTGCCGCTCTCAGCGCAGCCAAGCCTTCGGGTAACAGCACCAATGTGGCGATGATGATGCCGCTGAGCGAAGCCGGCATCCCGAGCCTGGCTATCGCGCCATCGACCGACGGTGTGAGAGCCTTGGCAAGGCCGACCACCGCGACGAGCGCCGCGCAAAGCAACCCGGCGCTTATGAGGGTGGTGCGATTGGAGGGCAGCTGTACGTGAGCATCCTCACCGTCGGCCTTGGCCGAGAGGAAATAATCTCGGTGACGGATGGTCTGAATGAAGATGAACGCGCCGTAGAGAATGAGGGATATGATCGCGACGAATATCAGTTGCGGCGTGCTGAAGACCGGGCCTTGAACCGTTGTCGTGACGTTCGGCAGGATCATGGTGAGCGTCGTCAGGGCAGCCAGCACAACGAGCGCGGCGCTCGCGCCTTGCAGCTGAAACCCCTGCTCGCGGTGTCGTAAGCCACCGACGAGAAGGCAGAGCCCGACGATGCCGTTACAGACGATCATCACGGCCGCAAAGACGGTATCGCGCGCGAGCCCCGCCTTGTCGGCACCACCGGCCATGACCGAGATAATGAGCGCCACCTCGATGATGGTGACCGCCACCGCGAGCACGAGCGTGCCGAACGGCTCGCCCACCCGGTGCGCGACGACCTCCGCATGGTGAACCGCCGCGAACACCGTCGCGAAGAGCGCGATCACCGCGACCGCGACAACCACAGGGGGGGTGCCCATGATCACGGTGAGCCCCAAGATCACCCAAGCAATCACGGGCGACAGCCAAGCCCAGATGGCCATCCGGTCTTGCGACATCATCGCAATGTTTCCCCTCCCCTGTCCCGACCTGGCATGAAGCTTAGCCTAGAATCGAAGAGCGTGCGCCATGCCCGCCATGCGCGACCTCGAACATGTTTCGAGGATCAGCCCGCGCACCCACGTCTTCTATACGATGTCCATGACGGATAACGCGGCCAATGTCGCGGCTGCCGCTCGCCGCGCTCACTCCAGAAGGCGCAGCACGGAGAGCGGCGCGCGACCCGTCAAGCCGGAAGCCGCCCGAGCTTGCTGGCGCGGCACATATTCTTCCACGATCTTGCGGGCACAATTGAGCACGGCAAGCGCCTGCCGGCGATTCTCGGGAAGCTCGGCGGCGATCTGAAGGGCCTGGAGCCGCATCCAAGCTTCACGCTTCTTACGGCTCATGATCTTTTCTCCCGGTCTGGTAGACGCCGATGGGACGGCGAGCCGGAAGGGAATCTCAACAATCAAGGTTAGCGAAAAGTTAAGCGAAATATTTTGCTTTCGCGAAGCCGCTGAAACGCGCGAACATCGGCGGTTCGGGAGATGCGCCCGGGAGGGACCGTTTAGGCTCAATCAATCCGCCAATCCGCGCGCGGGCGCGAGCGGTCATTCCTCGGTGCCGGAGGAGGTCGGCTTTTGAATGGACGGCAGCCTCTTGCTCGTCGGCTCGCCGACGACGAGGCCATTGTTCATCGCCCAGATCGCCGCTTGCGTGCGATTGACGACGCCGATCTTGGTGAGGATCGACTTCACATGCACCTTCACGGTGGCCTGCGCGATGCCGATCTCGCTCGCGATCACCTTATTGGCGAGGCCTTCGGCAAGATGGCGCAGGATCAATCTCTCGCGGCGCGATAATTGCGGGGCGAAGCTCTCCGGCGTCTTCGCCGGCCTCGGCTCATCCTTGTGCTCGAGAATGAGCGGGAGGATGGCCTTGGGAAGGACCGTCTCGCCCAGCATCACCAATTCGAGCGCCTTGATAAAGGGCTCCAGGCTCGGGCCCATGTAGAGATAGCCGTTGGCCCCGGCGCGAAATACCGCCGGTATCTCCGCGAATTGACCGGGATCGGCCAGAAGGACGACACGCCCTGCTTCGTGCCTCTCCTTGAAGAGCTCGATTTGCTTGATCGCGGTGCGCAAATCCTCACCCGCGTTCACGATCAAGAGGATCGGCTCGTGCTGATTTTCCTGGCCGAAGTTGAGGTCATTGACGTGAGCGGCCGTGGCGACCACGCGGAATCCCGCGGCGCTCAAGATTCCCTTGAGCCCTTCGAGCACGAGAAAGTTCGGCCCCAGGAGAGCCGTCGTGAAGGCTCGCCGAAACGCGCGATCATCGCCGGCGGGAGAGCCGGCAAGTTCAGCGCCTTGTTGCTGGTCATTTTGGGCCAAGTCTCTTGTCCGCCTGTCTCACAAACGGACAGAGTCCGTCCTCCTCGCAACCTGTCGCAGAATTCGTGCCGCGCTATCCTTCGGTCGAGAATTTTTGGAGACAGAACGGCTTTATAGTCTGCTTTCCTCAAGTAAACGAGGGACACGAAGGCCAATGATAAGGCGACTGAACTATGATCCGTAAAAGGGAAGCCAGTTTCCCGAAAATTTCAATACTCAAAAGGATTTAGAGGAGAGAAACGATTTTTTCTGAAGCGAGCACGCTCGGCCAAAGCCGGAATGCTCATGGCTCGCGCTCACCCCTGAGCCTTGCCCATTCGTCGAGCCTCGCCTTGATGCGCGCCTCGATGCCGCGATCCGTCGGCCGGTAAAAGCTCTGCCGGTCCATTTGCTCGGGGAAATAATCCTGGCCAGAGAAAGCATCGGGCGCATCGTGATCATAGGCATAGCCCGCACCATAGCCTTCTTGCTTCATGAGCTTCGTCGGTGCGTTGAGGATATGCTTCGGCGGGGGAAGCGAGCCGTTCTCCTTGGCGGCGCGCATAGCGGCCGCATAGGCGAGATAGGCCGCGTTCGATTTGGGGGCGCAGGCGAGATAGATCACGGCATTGGCGAGCGCGAGCTCGCCTTCCGGCGAGCCTTGCTGCTCATAGGCCTCGGCCGCAGCCCGCGCATGCACGAGAGCGTTCGGATCGGCGAGCCCGATGTCCTCGACCGCCATGCGCACGATACGGCGCGCGAGGTATCGAGGATCCTCGCCGCCATCGAGCATCCGGCAGAACCAGTAAAGCGCCGCGTCCGGATCCGAACCCCGCACCGATTTATGAAGCGCGCTGATGAGGTTGTAATGGCCGTCGCGATCCTTGTCGTAGACGGGCGCGCGACGCTGCAGGATTTCCTGAATCGTCTCGGCGTCGAAGGCTTCTCCCGGTTTCGCGGCGCGCCAGGCTTCCTCGGCAAGCGTGAGCGCCGATCGCCCATCGCCATCAGCCATGCGGATGAGCGAGGCGCGCGCGTCTTCGCTGAGCGGCAGCGCCCTGCCCTCGTGCGCCTCGGCACGCTCGAGGAGTTTCTCGATCGCCTCCGCATCGAGCGGTTTGAAGACGAGCACGCGGGCGCGCGAAAGCAGCGCGGCATTGAGCGCGAACGAGGGGTTCTCCGTCGTCGCGCCAACGAGCGTGATCGTCCCATCCTCCATGACGGGCAGGAAGGAATCCTGCTGCGCACGATTGAAGCGATGAATCTCGTCGACGAAGAGGAGCGTTCCCTTCCCCTGCGTCACCCGGGCGCGCGCGGCATCGAAGGCTTTCTTCAGATCGGCGACACCCGAGAAGATTGCGGAGATCTGCTGGAACTCGAGCTTGGTCTCGCCGGCGAGCAGACGCGCGACCGTGGTCTTGCCCGTTCCCGGCGGCCCCCAGAAGATGAGCGAACCGAGCGATCCCGCCTCGATCAGCCGCGTCAACACACCATCCTTGCCGGTGAGATGCTCTTGCCCGGCGATCTCGGATAGCGACGTCGGCCGCAACCGGTCGGCGAGCGGCCTCGTGCCGCTCTTGTCGAGACCTGCCGCGGCGAAGAGATCGGTCAAGCGCGTGCGCCCTCCTTGTCCTGATAGGCTCGTGGGTTGGCGATTTCCATGAGGCGCTCCGGACGCGCGGGCGGGCGAAAGCCATAGCGCGCGTAGAGTTCCGACGCATCGGACGTCGAAAGCGTGAAACGCCGAACGCCCTCGAGATTAGGATGAGCGAGCACCGCCTCGACGAGGGCTTTGCCGATTCCGCGCCCACGCCATGCGCGGAAGACGAAGACATCGCACAGATGGGCGAAAGTGGCCTGATCCGAGATGATCCTCGCAAATCCCGCCTGTTCCCCACTCGGCATAAAGGCGCCGAAACACAAGGAATGCTCGATCGCGCGATCGAAGACCGGGCGAGGCAGCCCTTTGCACCAATAGGCTTCGTGATGGAGAAAATCATAAATGCGATCGAGCTCGAAGCGCGACACATCGGTCGACACGATGATGTCCTTCGCGCTTTCCTTCATGTCCTTGTGGCTCATGCGCTCAGCCCTGAAAGACGGTCGCGAGAATTTGTCCGCCTCGGTTGATCACGATCTTCCAAAGCCTTGCCTTGTCGGCGAGCGCGCGTTGCGCGTCGTGTGATGACGTAATCTTCGTCCCGTTCACCTCGACGAGGATGTCCCCCTTCTGAAAGCCCGCGCGCCCCGCCGTCGAGCCGTCATCGACATCGGCGATCACCACGCCCGAGGAGGCGTCGAGCGACAACTCCTCGTTGACCGCCGGCGACAAATTTTCGAGCGTCACGCCGGACAGCGGGTTCAAGCCCTCGATCTTCGAAAGATCGCGCGGCGGCGTCTCGGGCGCGGTGCGAAGCTTGATCGACAAGGTCACATCGTTCGAGCCTCGCCGCACGACAACGGAAGCGCCTTGGCCAAGGCTGTGCGTCGCGAAACGAAAGCCGAAGGCGTCGGGATCCTCGACCGGCTGCCCGTCGATCGACAAGATCACGTCGCCCCGCTTGACGCCGGCCTCGGCCGCAGGCCCGCCTTCGGTGAGGCTCGCGACGAGCGCACCGGTCGGGCGGGTGAGCCCAAGGCTCTCGGCGATCTCAGCAGTCACAGTCTGGAGCTTCGCGCCAAGCCACGGCCGGCGCACCGATTTCGCGCCGGATTTCGCGCTCTCGACCACGACCTTCACCATATTCACCGGGATGGCGAAGCCGATGCCGACCGAGCCGCCGGAGCGCGAATAGATCGCCGTGTTGATGCCCTCGAGCCGACCGTCGAGATCGACGAGCGCGCCTCCCGAATTTCCAGGATTGATTGAAGCGTCGGTCTGAATGAAGAACTGATAGTCGGAGGCATCGATGCGCGTGCGAGCCAGCGCCGAGACGATGCCTTGCGTCACCGTCTGGCCGACGCCGAAGGGATCGCCTAAGGCGAGCACGAGGTCGCCGACTTGCAGGTTGTCCGAATCACCGAAAGGAAGAACGGGAAAGCGTTCCGTCGTTCCCTTGAGGCGCAGCACCGCGAGGTCGGAGCGCGGATCGCGCAAGAGAATCTCGGCTTCGAATTCGCGCTTGTCGGCAAGCGCGACCTTCACCTGCGTCATCCCCTCGATCACATGCTGATTGGTGACGACGAGGCCGGAAGGATCGACGATGACGCCCGACCCCAAGGATTTCTCTACGCGCTCGCGGGTTTGACCGGCGAAATCGCGTCCAAAAAATTGCTGGAAGAAAGGATCGTCGAAGAGCGGGTTGCGCGCGAGCTTCTCGGTCCGCGAGGCGTAGACGTTCACGACCGCGGGCGCGACCTTTTGCACGATCGGCGCATAGGACCACTGCACGGCCGCCCGCGACGGCGGCACGACGCGTTGCGTGGCTTGCCCGCGCGCCTCCTCCAGGGCGGACGCCGCCAGGGTGAGACAGGCGGCGATCGCGACACGGCTCAGGCGCGCCATCAGGTTCCTCCACGATTGCGAGCCCCGGCGTTTACACCAGGGCGAACGCGCGCGCATCCCTCTTTGGGAATTCGGGCAAATATGGGAAGGAGCTTGCAAATTTCCAGCGCAGGAGCGCGGGGGCGACGGCTCCGCGCCCGAGGCGACCGTGCCGAGCGGTTTTTGTTTTCGAGAAAATGAATGCGAGCCTACAGCTGCCGGTCGCCGCGATACGCTTTCCTCGCCAGCCGCAGGCAGGCCCTATCGTGCCTTAAGCCAACCCGTCGAGTCGCGGGCGCATCTGCGCCCAATTCGTCGCCCTTTCGTACTGGTGACCCGCGCGCAGCACCATCTCGTCCGCGAAGGGCCGGCCCGCGATCTGCACCCCGAGCGGCAAGCCCGCTTCGTTGAAGCCCGCGCGAAGCGTAAGCGCCGGCGCGCCGGCGACGTTGAACGGAAAGGCGAAGGATGGCCGCTCGAAGGAGCTCATCTTGGTCACCTCCTCGATCGGCGGTGCGCCGCCCGGCGTGATGGCACAGACCAGAAGGTCGACCTCCTCGAACACGCGCGCCAAGGCGGCGCAAAGCTCCCGCCGCTTGCGTTGTGCATGGACGTAATCGGCAGCGCTCAGGAAGGCGCCCATGAGCACGCGATCGCGGAAGATTTCACCGTAATCCTGAGGATGCGATTTCAGCCACTCCTCATGCACCCCATAGGCTTCCGACAGCATGATGATCATGCCGCATGCCGTCCAATCCTGAAGCGGCGGTAACTCCACATCGCGAAGCTCGCAGCCAAGGCCCCGGAAAACACCGGCCGCTACCTCAAGCGCTTTTTTCATAGTTTCATCTAAGAGATAATCGCGTTCGTGAAAGTGACGCACGAAGCCGATCCGCAAACCCTTGAGCGACGGAGAGAGCGCAGCGCGGAAGTTTGGGATCGCGACATCCGCGCTCGCGGGATCCGACGCGTCATGCCCCGCCATGGCATGCAGCAGGATGGCGCAATCCTCGACCGTCCAGGCGAGAGGGCCCGCGTGATCGAGCGAGTTCGCGAGCGGCAGGATGCCGGTTCGCGGGCAGAGCCCATAGGTCGGCTTGAAACCCGCAACCCCGCAGAAGGCCGCAGGCAACCTGATCGAGCCGCCGGTGTCGGAGCCGGTGCCGCCGAGGATGAGGCCCGCGGCGACGGCGGCGCCCGTGCCGCTCGAAGACCCGCCGGTGAAATGCTCCGGGTTCCAAGGGTTACGCGCCGGCGGCCAAGGCAGGTCGAAGGACGGACCGCCCCAGGCGAATTCATGGGTGGCGAGCTTGCCGAGCGTCACGGCGCCCGCCGCTGCGAGCCTCGACACCGTGACCGCGTCCGCATCGGGCACGTGGCGCGCGAGAAGCTTCGAATGGGCGGTCGTCGGCACGCCCTTGGTCGAATAGATGTCCTTATGCGCGATCGGGATGCCGTGCAGCGGACCCTTGGGACCATTGGCCATGATTTCCGCTTCGACGCGCTTGGCCTCCTCGAGTGCGCTCTCGCGCGTGACCTTCACAAAGGCATGGAGCTTGTCTTCGAGCCGATCGATCCGGTCGAGGTGAGATTGTACGAGCTCGACAGGGGAGAGCTTGCGCTGGGCGATCAAGGCGCCGGCTTTTGCGATCGTCAGCATCGCCGTCACCGCGTCGTCGAGTGCGGCACGAAGATCATGGCGGATTCTTCCGTGAGCGAAGGCGTGCCTCGCACGCGCTCGGCCATCGCGGCCACATGGCCATAGGCCTCATGGAGCTCCTTCATCTGCGAAGGCGAAAGCGAAAGCCCCGCGCGCAAGACAAGCGCCGCGAAGCTTTCGAGCGTGAGGCGTGATTGATCCATGAGCCGTGATCCTGGACAGTCGTTCGACGAGCGCTGAGCATTCTGGAGGGTCCAGCAGGTTGGGGCAATAAGGGTTATCGAAGGCACGGGCCACGCCAGGAGAGGTGATTGGGGGCACGTAAGCTGCGCCGATCCGCTGTCGTCTGGGCAAAAGCGCCAGCGCGCGCATTCCCTTCTCCCGCAAGCGGAAGGAGGAGATGCCTAACGATCAGCGCTTGAGGCTTCGGATCACTTGTCGCGATGCGCTTCGGCCGAGATCAAATGGGCCGCCGATCCCGGAGCATGCGGGGTCACGTTGATGGGCCTTGCGAACACGCCCGTGGCGAACCCGGCGACCAGCACGGCGACGGCGAGGCCGGTGACGATCTTCTCGGAGCGGGTCATCTTTGTGTTCGTCATCGCCTCAGATTTCGCTTGCGGGGTCATCGCCGTGCTCCACGAGAAGGGATGGTCGCCGATATCCCTTGGTCGTCGCGGAACGCGGATCGGTTCATCCCGATCGTTGAATCGAGAATAGCGCGTCCATTGTTGCTCGGAGCTTAACGGGATTGATGGGGCGCCATTCAGCTCACGCCATGCTCAACAAATGGCTAAGTTTCGACCATTTTGTGGAGCTTGGCGTTAACCCTTCGCCCGCTCTCAAGGCTGCGCGAGCCTCCTCTCGAAGCCAGCGAAATCCTCTCCCTCGTCATAGGTGATGTTGGCGATGCGCCAGCTTCCATCATCTTCCACCGCGTCGAGCACGACGCGGCGAGGCACTCCGGCAACGACGACATCGATCAGGAGGGTCGGAGCCTCGGCCGTGCCGAGCACTTTCTTCACTGCCGTGAAGCTCACCTGCGTCCCGAGAGGCACGCGCCAGCCGAAGAAGGCATCGAGCCCCTGCTCAGGCAAGGCGCCGAGCTCGCGGTCCTTATGCGCCGCTTGCCAAAGCGAGGCCACCTCTGGCGTGAAGAGCACGAGGAAGTCGCCCGTATCGAGGGGTTTGGCTCGGGCGATCCGCGACGCTTGCGCCGTGTAAAGATCACGGATCCACTCGGTGACAGGGTGGCGCGGGAAGGCGGCCGCGCCGAAGGCCGGACCTATGAGAAGGGCCAATCCGAGCACGAGAGCGGCGCGAGGCTTCATGACGATCCTCACCCTCGCACTTGATATGGAAAAGTTCGCCTCAAACCACCGGCAGGATGAGGGCCCTGGTGATTCGCGGCCGGCGCATGATCTCACCATACCAGCGCTCGACATGTGGACGTGACAGGCGTTTCAGAGGCAGGTTGAGCCAGCGGTGGATCGCCGGTGCAAGGGCGATGTCGCCAACCGTCAAGCGATCACCGGCGATGAAGCACTTCGTGGCGAGCACGCTCTCCATGATGGCCACGCAATCTTCCGTATTTTGCCGCGACGGATCGACGGCGGTCGGATCGCGCTTCTCCGGCGGGAGGCGCACGAGATGCATGAAGGCGGGCCCGATCGCCGGCTGAAAAGCCGTCGTCTGCCAATCCATCCAGCGATCGGCATCGGCGCGCTCGCGAGGATCGGTCGGCCAAAGGGAGCCCGAGGCGTGCTTGGCCGCGAGATAGCGCACGATCGCATTCGATTCCCAGAGGACGAAGTCATCGTCCTTCATGACCGGCACGAGGCCGTTGGGGTTCATCGCGCGATAATCCGGCGTGTTCACGATACCGAAGGCAAGCCCCGCGTCGATGCGCTCATGAGGCAAATCGAGCTCCTCGACGCACAGCATCGCTTTTTGCACATTGATCGATGTGAGGCGGCCCCAAATCTTGAGCGGCATGATCGTTCCGTTCGGCGGTTGCGAGACAGGTCTTGATAGCTGTAGCGCGTTCGGCCTTGGCCGTAACCTCGAGATCTTCACTCTTTCGCGAGCTTCGCGGGCGAACCCTCGCTAAACAGCCCGAAAACCGGCACCGCGGCGCGAAAGCCTTGGAGGGAATAGTCGCCAAGTTTCACGAACTCCCCAGGCAAATGCCGCGCGAATTCGAAGGAGGCAAGGATCATCCGCTGAAGCCGTCCGGCGAGTTTCTCGAGCCGCGCCGCCATGTTCACCGCGGGGCCGATGCAGGTGAAATCGAGCCGCTCTCCCCCGCCGATATTACCGTAGAGCGCTTCGCCGAGGTGCAAGGCCAAGCCGAAGCGGATTTGGCCTTGATGCCCGTAGCCGCCCTCCTCGTTCATCGCCATGATCGCCGCTTGCGCCTCTCTTGCCGCGCTCAAGGCTCGCGCGCAAACCTTGCCCGCTTCGACCTCGTCCGCGATTGGGAATATCCCGAGCAAGCCGTCCCCCATGAATTTGAGCACCTCCCCGCCATGGGCGAGGATCGGCGGTACTTGGCAATCGAAGAAGCGATTGAGAAGCGCGATGAGGGCGTGAGGGGCCATGTTGTCGGCAAGCGCGGTGAAACCGCGCATATCCGAGAGCCATATCGCGGCATGGATCGACTGCGTGTCGCCGCGCCGGATTTGGCCCTTGAGGATGCGCTCTCCGGCCGCATGGCCGACATAGGCGTCGAGGAGATTGACGGCGGTTCGCCGGAGCGCCCTCACTTCCGCGACGCGCGCGAGCGGTGCGACAATGGCTTCGATCCCGGCAATCTGCGCGGCGGTGAAACCGCCTTCCTCGCGCGTCGTCCACGTTGCCGCCTGGATCTCTCCATTGGTGAAGAAAAGCGGTGTTGCGAGATAATCCGTTACCGCCTCGGCTTTCAGCTCATGGAGGACTTTGAAATCCATCTGGCAATCAGGCTCAACGAGGCGCCGGCGAATGGTGACGCCGGTCTTGTTGATGCGCACGACGGGGCTCTGCCGGAATTCCTCGCTGTCCCCGCGCTCAAAAGCCGCTTCGGCGATCCGGGTGGCTTCTCCCGGCCGCCAGAGGAAGCGCCTCGCGAGGATCTGCGGATGCAAGGTGTGGACGAACACGGCGACACGCCACAGGGGAATGCCGCGGCTTGAGAGCCGCTCGCAAAGCTCAGTGAGCACCTCGTCAGGGTTTTGTGCGGAACGCGCCCCATCGATGAGCCAGGCCGCAACCGAGCTCGTGTCACAAGAGGGCGTTGTGTCGATTCGCAATTTTGTCCCCTCGACTGCGCTCCGATTTTCGTTCGAGCGAGAGCCTTCGCAAGGCCTGAGCCGACGTGCCGGCGCTGCAGACTCTCATCCTGATTTCGTGAAGAGCTCCCGGCCGATCAGCATTCGCCTGATCTCGCTCGTCCCGGCGCCGATTTCGTAGAGCTTGGCGTCGCGCAGCAAGCGCCCGGTCGGAAAGTCGTTGATATAGCCATTGCCGCCGAGAAGCTGGATGGCATCGAGCGCAACGGCTGTTGCCTTCTCGGCCGAGAAGAGGATGGCGCCAGCCGCATCCTCGCGGGTGGTCTCTCTGCGGTCGCAAGCCTTCGCCACCGCATAGACGTAGGCGCGCGCCGCATTCATGTTCACATACATATCGGCAAGCTTCCCTTGCACGAGCTGGAACTCGCCGATCGGCTGGCCGAATTGCTTGCGCTCATGCACATAAGGCAGCACCACGTCGAGCGCGGCCTGCATGATGCCGAGCGGTCCCGCGGCGAGCACGGCGCGTTCGTAATCGAGGCCCGACATTAAAACATTGACGCCGCGGCCGACCTCGCCGAGCACATTCTCTTCCGGCACCTCGCAATCCTGGAACACGAGCTCGCCCGTGTCGGAGCCGCGCATGCCGAGCTTGTCGAGCTTCTGCGCCGTGGTGAAACCCTTCATCCCCTTCTCGACGATGAAGGCCGTGATGCCGCGCGCACCCGCGTTCGGATCGGTCTTGGCGTAGACAACGAGCGTCTCGGCCACCGGACCGTTGGTGATCCAGAATTTCGATCCGTTGAGGAGATAGCGATCGCCGAGCCTTTCGGCGCGCGTCTTCATCGAGACGACGTCAGAGCCTGAGCCTGGCTCCGACATGGCGAGCGCGCCGACATGCTCCCCGGAAATCAGCTTCGGCAGGTATTTCCGCTTCTGCGCGTCGGACCCGTTCCGCCGGATCTGGTTGATGCACAGATTGGAATGCGCGCCATAGGAGAGGCCCACGGAGGCAGAGGCGCGCGAGATCTCTTCCATGGCGACGCAATGCTCGAGATAGCCGAGGCCCGAGCCGCCATATTCTTCCTCGACCGTGATCCCATGCAGGCCGAGCTCGCCGAGCCTTGGCCACAGATCACGCGGGAAGTGGTTGCTGCGGTCGATCTCATCGGCACGTGGCGCGATCTCGGCTTGGGCGAAGGAAGTAACGGTCTCGCGCAACATGTCCGCTGTCTCGCCGAGACCAAAATCGAGGAAAGGCTTGGTGTTCGAGAGCATGGCGGCCTCGGGGCTTTGAGCGCGAACAGCCTTCGATAGCGCAATGCGCAAGAACGCGCCATGCCATCACCCCTTCTACAAATGGAAAGACCATGATGACGACGCGGCCGGGTCAACAGCGCTCTAGGTTCTAGGTGGCAGCGAAGTACGGTTGTAAGTGCGCGGTCTATAGATCGCCCATCCTAGCCTCATGAAGGCTGCGCATATCTGTGGAAAGGCTGATAAAGGCTCTAAGGACTGGCGCAACGGGCTGCCTCTGCTCCACCCATCATGACGCCTTTGATGCGCACTTCTTTAGCCTTCACCAGATACTCTCTGCATTGAAACCCGGATTTCCCGGATGAACGATAATACGCTTGTACGAGTCGGCCGAATCCGCCATGAATATCAAGACGTTGTGTTTGTCATGGTGGTGCATTCATGGAACACTCAGCGGGTGAATCGGATGATAGCTCCTTGCGGGTTGATTTCGACCGTCGCCTGAGGCTGGAATTCCAATGGCAGCCATTCACCTCCGACGGCGGATTGCTCGCTTACCGCGAACTGGATTTGCGCTCGGGCTGACCGATCTATCCGCTGTTCGTGTTCAACCAGTTCGGTGATCTGGAGCGGTGTGCGTTGCGGTCCGGAAACGTGCACTCCGCGGATGGCTGGCGCGATGTGATGGAGCCGGTCGTTGCGCGATACCGAAGCCAAATGAAGCGCCGCTATTTCCGCGGCGATGCCGCATTCGCGAACCTTGAGATCTACGAATTCCCGGAAGCGGAGGGTTACAAGTACACGATCCGGCTGCCGGTAAATTCCGTCCTCCACCAGCGCATCAGGCTGCTGAAGCGTCCGGTCGGCCGACCGCCACACCAGGTGCGGTGCTATTACGCCAGCTTCAGTTACCAGGCTGGCTCTTGGACTAAGCCGCGCCGCGTGGTTGCCAAGGTCGAGTGGCATCCTGGTGAACTGTGTCCGCGCGTCGGATTCATCGTGACAAATATGACCCGACCGGCCGAACGTGTCGTGATGTTCTACAACCGTCGCGGCACGGCGGAGCAGTGGATCAAGGAAGGCAAGAACGCGATCGCATGGACGCGGCTGTCCTGTTCCCGCTTTGCCGCCAACGCTGTGCGGCTGCAACTGCACGCGCTGGCATATAACCTCGCCAACTTCCTGCGCACGCTGGCGCTTCCCGAGGAGGTGAAGCAGTGGTCGATGACAACGCCGCGCGACCGGCTGGTGAAGATCGGCGCCAAGATCGTGAGACACGGCCGTTCCGTGGTCTTTCAGATGGCGGAGGTCATGGTGTCGCGTGGGCTGTTCCGGCGGATGCTCGATGCCATCGCGGCGCTCCGTCCGCTGCCGTCGGTTCGATGTTGAGCGCCGCCGCCGGTCTTGGCCGCGCAGGCCGTCGACAGGAGAACTGCGTCCAGGTGTCGCCTGACAGGGCCAGATTTTCGGTCAGGCGGCGATCACCGACCGATCAGATTCGCCGTGCGCACCATCTCGACGCTGTCGTCGTTGCAAAAGCTACTGGATCATTGATACGCTGCGTGCCAGGTCTGATCGGCCGGCCATCTGGGGAATGTCGTTTTCACGCGAACCCGAACGGTGTCCAAGCGTCTCAGTGTCACGATCGGTGGCGCCTCAATACTACTCAAGGGAGAGCAGTCATGAGAACTCTACTAGCGAGTGCCGGTCTAGCGCTGTTGTTTGCCTTGGCAACGGAACCAAGCGTCAGCGCTCAGGAGGCCCCTGAATGGATGAAACAGACACTTCCTGACCAGGCACTGAAGCCGCTATGGGACGAATACCTGGCCGTGATGAATCCCACGGGAGCTTTGGACGGGAAAACCAAGCAACTCATTGCCCTCGGTGTGGCAGCACAAATTCCTTGTGCATATTGCGTTTACGCTCACACTAAAGGGGCAAAAGCCGCTGGTGCGACCGATGCTCAAATAAAGGAGGCCATTGCAACCGCCGCGCTCGTCCGTTTCAACAGCACAATGCTGAACGGCTCGGACGGCGGCCGCGAGTGGCAGTCGCATTGAATACGGCCTCATCGCCGCCGGGATCTTTCTCCGCTTGTTTTGCGGCGCCAAGCAAGGGGACATGGTGGGTCTGTTTGGACCCGCGGATCGTTTTGCCATCGTGGTGTGGTTTCTTGCACCCGATATGTTTGTCGCATTAGAGTCCGCCCATCGGGCATCGTCGTTTACGTAGCAATGAAGTCGCAGACTTGGCAACGGGATGCGAGCCTTGGTTGATTGCGCACACTTTGTTTTCAAACTTTTACTGCAACCGGCCTTAAATAGCCTACTTCACCCATTTCTCCGCGAGCACCGCGAGATCGCCTCCAAGACGCGGCGATTGGAAGATCGCGCCATCGGGCACGCGTCCGGCGAAGCGATCGGGAAAGCGCCTCGCATAGAAGGCGATCCAGGCGAGGTCACGCCCGCTCGGCAACACCTGCTCCTTGCCGGTTTGCGTGGCGAACCAGGAAGGATCATGCAGCCCGTCGAGCACCCGGTTCGCCAGGCGGTGAAGCGCGCCCTCTCGGTGCCCGTACCAATCCTCGCCCCTTTGCCTGGCCGCGAGCTCCGCCGCCATCACCAACCCGCCGAGCGCAAAATCCTGATCGAAAAGCGCGCGTTCCTCGCCCTTCATATCGATCTCAAGCACACCTTCCGAATTGATCGCGGCAAGCGACTGGTCATAGGCTTCCTCGCCGAAGCGCCAATGGTCGCGATTGTCGATGGCGGCGCCGACCGCGACCGTCGCCAGCGAAACGAGCGCGAGCCTGCGGTTCGCGGGGCGCGCGGGATCGCTGAAACTTGCCTCGACCCCGCGAGCGATCTTGTCGAGCCAAAGCTCGATCGCGGAGCGGTCAGCAGTTGAGGCAAGTTCCCGAGTCTTGAGGTAGGCGAAACCGAGCCCGCTCAACAGGCCGATGCGTTCACGCTCGGCTTGTGAATTCGACATCGTCCCGAGAAGCGCCGCGCCTTCGGCCCAAAGGCGCAAGCCCGCAATCGTGCAAAGCCCGGCCGCCGCCTTCCCTTCCGCGACGAAATGGTCGGCGCTCGCGCTCACGAGGCGCACGAAAGTGCGCGCGGGCTCCATCGCCGCATTGTTCTTCGTGCGCAAAGCCGGATCGATCAACTCGCCAGCGTTGCCGGTATGGTAATCGACCGCGTCGAGATCGCGGATGGGAAGCGGCAAGGAGGCGCAAGGCGGGTCCGCCCGCGTCGGCATGGGCATCGCCGCCAGCGCCAGATAAGCCAGGACCGTGATGGTTGTTCGGCCGTTTCCACAGCCGAATCTCACTTTCCCGTCCGCAGCGGCATTCGGCCTCACCGGGACAGTCTTCTCTCTCTGAGTTCTCTCATCGCCGCCGAGCCTGCCATCGACCGATTTCATACACAAGCGAAGGTTGATTTCGCCTGATCCGCGCCTCGTATCGCCGCTTGGCCCTCGGAGGCGTCAACCGAGGCCCAGCATCAGCTCCATCGATTGCACGGCGGCTCCGGACGCGCCTTTGCCCAGATTGTCGAGCTTGGCGATAACGAGCGCGAAGGGGTTTTTCGGGGATCCCGCGACCCGGATCTCGAGAAGGTTCGTCCCGTTCAGCGCCTCCGCCTCGAGCCTGTCGATCCTGTTGGGCGGGTCGAGTGCGACGATGCGAACCGCACCCCCTTCCCCGTAATGGGCGCGAAGCGCCGCCTCGAGATCGGCGGCCGATGGCTTGCCGGGAAGGAGGTCGAGATGCAAGGGCACGCTCACGAGCATCCCTTGCCGAAAATTGCCGACCGAAGGGATGAAAATCGGGCGGCGCGTCAAGCCGCTATAAGCCTCGATTTCCGGAACATGCTTATGTTCGAAGCCGAGGCCGTAAAGCTCGAAGGAAGGCGCGGTCTTGGACTCGTAAGCCGCGATCATCGCCTTGCCTCCCCCGGAGTAACCGCTGACCGCATTGATGGTGACCGCATGGTCGACCGGAATGAGGCCCGCATCGACGAGCGGGCGGATGAGCGCTATGGCGCCGGTAGGGTAGCAGCCGGGATTTGCGACCTTGCGGGCCTTTTTGATGGCCTCGCCCTGGCCCTTGACCATTTCGGGAAAGCCGAAGACCCATCCGGGCGCTGCGCGATGGGCGGTCGAGGCGTCGATGATGCGCGGTGCATCCTTTCCCAAGGACTCGATCAGGGCGACGCTTTCCCGCGCAGCATCATCGGGCACGCAAAGGATGGCGAGATCGGCCTTGCTCAAGATTTCGCGCTTTGCGCCTGCGTCCTTTCGGCTTTCCGTGTCGATCGAGAGGAGCTCAACGTCGCGTCGCTTTGCGAGCCGGTCGCGAATCTGCAGGCCGGTCGTCCCGGCTTCTCCATCGATGAAAATCTTCGCGGGCTTCGCCTTCTGCGAGGCTTTTCCTTGGATCGCCGTATCGAGCATGGGGTTGGTCCTAGCGGAAAAGGCATTGGACATAAGAAAAAGGCGGGCCGAAGCCCGCCTTTCCAACTTCGAATGGCCGACCGGACGGGCGCGGTCAGCGCTTGGAGAATTGGAAGCGGCGGCGGGCCTTCGCACGGCCGTATTTCTTGCGCTCGACGACACGAGAGTCGCGCGTGAGAAAGCCGATCCGCTTCAAGATGGCGCGCAGCTCGGGCTCGTAATAGGTGAGTGCTTTCGCAAGCCCGTGGCGCACGGCGCCTGCCTGGCCCGAAAGCCCTCCGCCGGCGCAAGTGACCGTGACATCATATTGCGTCGCCCGATCGGAGACGACGAGGGGCTGGCGCAAGATCATGCGTAGCACCGGGCGCGCGAAATATTCCTCGACGGGCTTGTCATTCACCATGATGCGGCCGGGGCCCGGCTTGATCCAGACGCGGGCGACCGCGTTCTTGCGCTTTCCGGTGGCGTATGCGCGGCCCTGCTTGTCGAGCTTTTGCACATGGACGGGCGCCTCGGGCGTCACCGGCTGAACGGCTTCGCCGAGCTCACCTAAGGATTGAAGAACTTCGGCCATGTTCAGGCGCTCCTTGCGTTCTTGCGGTTCAGCGCCCCGATATCGAGGCTCACCGGCTGTTGCGCCTCATGCGGGTGCTCCTTGCCCTTATAGACGCGCAGATTCCCGAGCTGCCGGCGCGCCAAGGGGCCACGCGGCAACATGCGCTCGACCGCCTTTTCGACGATGCGCTCGGGGAAACGCCCTTCGAGAATTGATTTGGCGCTGCGCTCCTTGATGCCTCCCGGATAGCCCGTGTGGTGGTAGTAGACTTTCTGCTCGCGCTTGCGGCCGGTCAGCACAACCTTGTCCGCGTTCACCACGATGACGTTGTCGCCACAATCCACATGCGGCGTATAGCTCGCCTTGTGCTTCCCGCGCAGCCGCATCGCGACGAGCGAAGCCAAACGACCGACCACGAGCCCGCTCGCGTCGATCAAAATCCATTTCTTCTCGACCTCGGCGGCTTTCACCGATCGGGTCGCATGCGTCATCTCTGCCATAAATCTTCTCGGAGTGAATCTTCTCGACGGCGGGAAGTTTCGCAAAGGTCCGTAAGGCCAAACCGCAATCGGGCACCTTGGGGACCGAGACGCTCAGTAAGGCTGGAGAATGATGATGTCAAACGAATATGTGTCGGAAGCCGGAGCCCGCATATCGAAAAATCAACGGTATTTCAGCTATATAGATTATCGGGTATCATTATACCCGATAGATTTCAGCGGGGTGGAATGGAATAAGTGCCCGTGACATGAGCGACGGGCTCCTCCTCGCCTTCCGAGAAAATGCTCACCTCGCCGACCGCGAGGCGGTTGCCGAGCTTCAAGAGGCGGCAATCCGAAATCAGGTCGCGCGGCGCGGGCCTGCGCAAGAAATTGATGTTGAGGTTGGTCGTGACCGCAAGCGCCACGGGACCGATCGAGGCGAGCACCGTGACGTAGAGCGACACATCCGCGAGTGCCATCATGGTCGGGCCTGAAATCGTGCCGCCCGGCCGGATCTGGTTCTCGTGGTACGCGGCACGCAATCTCGCGCCACGCGGACGCAATGCCTCGACCGTATAGCGGCCCTCGGCGACAATTTGCGGGAACTCCCGATCGAGGAAGGCCCGGATTTCGGCAAGCGTCATCATGCGCGGTTCTCATCTTCGGCGATATCGGCCTTGCGGCCGGGCTCGAGCGAAGCGACATTAGCTCAATCGGGCGGAGCGTCGATGGGATCGCCGCGCGGATGAGGACAGAGCTGTGACGGCTGAGGCGTCGAGGAGAAAATCCGCGAAGGAAGCGCCGGCGCGCCAAAAAACGCTCGCGCCGGATGATGCGCTCGCGCCAGGCGAGGCGCGGCCTCCCCTGTCGCGTCATGACGAAGGCGCCGTCGCGGTCCTCACGCTCGATCATCAAGCCTCTCGCAACGCGCTCTCCGAGGCGATGATGGCGGCGCTTCAAGCGGAGCTCGACGAGATCGCGCGCGAAAAGGCCGTTCGGGCGGTGATCCTCGCCGCGAGGGGACCGGCGTTTTGCGCCGGCCATGATCTGAAGGAAATGACGGCGCGCCGTGGAGATACGGACAAAGGTCGGCGCTATTTCGAAGAAGTCTTCGCCCGCTGCGCGAGACTGATGCAGAGCCTCGTGCGCCTGCCGCGACCGGTGATCGCTGCCGTGGATGGCGTCGCGACCGCCGCCGGCTGCCAGCTCGTCGCGAGCTGTGATCTCGCCATCGCAAGCCCCACTGCTCGTTTCGCGACGCCCGGCGTCAGCATCGGGCTTTTCTGCTCGACGCCGATGGTGGCGCTGTCGCGCAATGTGGCGCGCAAGCATGCGATGGAGATGCTTTTGACCGGAGAGATGATCTCTGCCGAGGAGGCCGCCCGGATCGGCCTCGTGAACCGCGTGACGGAGAAAGGCGAAAGCGCACTCGATGGCGCGTTCGAGCTCGCGCGGCGCATTGCGGCGAAGCCGCCGGCGATCGTCCGCACCGGCAAAGAGGCCTTCTACAGACAGGTCGAGATGAGGCTAGAGGAGGCTTACGCCTACACGTCGCGGGTGATGGTCGAGAACATGCTCGCCCGGGACGCCCAGGAAGGCATCGGGGCTTTCATCGACAAGCGCGAGCCGCGCTGGAGCGGCGACTAAGGTCGGACGTAATCAGGACCGGCGAGAGCGCCGGTTGCCCTCACCGCACCGACGCCGACATGGGTGGAGAAATCACCAATTTCCGTCGGCGTGTGCGTATCCACATAAACATCGGCGGTCGTGGCCGAGCCGGTCTTCGGCTCGCGAATGACGGCGACGGGAGGTCCGCCGAGCGATGGTGCTGGGGCCCCAATGCCCTGGGACGGCGCGATGATCAGGCGGTTCTGCTTCGTCGATCCTTGGATGGTCACGCCGACCCGCCCTCCGATCCTGATGCAGGTGTCGGTATCGGCGATCGCGACATAGCCCGGCCCATAAAGCGCGACACAGCGCGCGCTCTTCTTGGCTTCCAGCGCCTCCACCGCTTGCGACTTGCCCGACGGAAGAAACATCGAGTTCCGCGATGAGGTGTCCTCGGCTCGCGCGAATGGGGCGGGCGAGAAGGCGAGGATGAGAAACGCCGCCGTCAATGCCGTCTTCACGAATCGAGCCTCCGCGTAATCGCCGGCCGAATGTTCCGGTTAGCAAATTTCGAGGAGGAAGGCGACCAAATTGCGACATCCGTTCGCAGCGCAAGCCTTCACATGGTCTCGCTTGGTCGCGCCCTCGCTTCGCCTCTACGCGAAGGCGCGCGATACGACTTGCGGTCCGCCGCTCGACGCCGCATTTAGCAAGAATGCCGAGCTTCATCGATCAATCCTCGCAAACGACGCCTTCTCGTGACGTCGGAAGCGCGATCCGCCGCGGCCTCGCAGGGCGTTGCCCAAACTGCGGGGATGGCCGAATGTTCGCCCGTTATCTCAAGGCCGCCCCCACCTGCGCGCAATGCGGGGAGCGCCTCGACCTTCATCGCGCCGACGACCTGCCGGCCTATCTCGTCATCTTGATCGTGGGCCACATCGTCGTTGGAGCGATGCTTGCCTTCGAGGCTTTCGGCACCTCGCCGATATGGCTCCAGATGCTCGTTTGGCCTATGATCACGCTCATTCTAGCGCTTTTGCTCTTGCAGCCTGTGAAGGGCGCGATCATCGCGCTTCAATGGGCCTTGCGCATGCACGGATTTGGTGCTCCCCATCCGCTCGAGCGTGAATGAGGCGCGGTTGCGCCCCGCCCGCGTTGGCCGAAGCGAGTTCCTCATGACGGATGAAAAGTCGAGCTTTACAGAGCGCCTGATCGCGGCCGAGCATACGCGCGACCGCAGCTCCCCCAATCAGAGGCCGAAGCACGCAGCGACCTTGATCATCCTCGATCATGCGGGAAAAGAGCCGACGGTTCTGATGGGCCGCCGCAACCCAACCCATAAATTCATGCCTGGCAAATTCGTCTTTCCCGGTGGGCGGCTCGATCCCGTCGATCGGCGCATGAGCGTCGCCTCGCCGCTTCCCGGAGCTGTCGAGCGGCGGTTGCTCGCACATCTCCCCGATCGCGGCGCGGTGACGGCGCGCGCGCTTGCGCTAGCGGCCATTCGGGAGACATTCGAGGAGACCGGACTTGTGCTCGGCGTTCCGACGCGGCTCGATGACCGCAAGATACCAGATGGCGCTTGGCGCGACTACGCGGCCCATGGCTTCGCGCCTGATCTCTCGAAGCTCAGCTTCGTCGCCCACGCGATCACGCCGCCGAGGCGGCCGAGGCGCTTCGATACCTTCTTCTTCGTCGCCGACGCGACGATGATCGCGCATCGCAATTCCGGCGTGATCGGGCCTGAGGCCGAATTCGTCGAGCTCGTCTGGATTGCGCTTTCGCAAGCCAAGCGCCTCGACCTGCCGACCGTCACCACCGTGGTTCTCGATGAATTGGACAATCGGGTGAAGGCGGGCTTTGGCCATGAACTCCCCGTCCCGTTCTACCGGGAGCTGCGCGGCCGATTCCGGCGGGAAGAGCGCTGAAAGATGATTTCCTGAGGTGTGATACAGGCTTTGACTGTCTTACTGCGTGTCATCTGACGATCGAGCGATTAGCAAGGCCGTGACGCGCTCGATGAACCGTTCGGCAGCCTCGATCGCGTCTCTTGCCTCATCGTCGTCACGACCGCGCCCGGACCGATTCCGTAATCCCCAAGCTCCTTGTATTTATAAGCCTGAGCCAGGAATCGCAGCAGCGTCCGTCCTGAGTCCGGCGTCTCTCTCAGTAATCGCGCGAACTCGGTGCGTACTCCAGAGTGCGTCTTCGCGATCTTCCCGGTGCGTCCGACGATGAATGCTTCGGCCGCATGAAACGCGGCATAATATGCCGAGCGCGCGGCAACTTTCGCGAGACGGATGCCCGCGATCTTTCGGGCGTCGAGCAGATCCTCCCGCGCCTTGTCGAGGTAGGATTCGGCCTCTGGCGTCACAAATCAAGGCCGTCGCGGCGCAGCTCCAGCATCAGACCAGTCCGTTCCCGATGAGAGCCGGCCTGAAGGGGCAGGGCGTTGATGATGGCGCCAGTGTCGAAGAGGATGTCGGTCTCGATGTCCGCGATGGTTCCGGCCTCCTTCCCGAAACCGCGAAGTTCTTTAAGGAACACGGCCAAGTCATAATCGGAACCCGGTCGCGCGTCACCGCGAGCCCGAGAGCCGAATAGCACCACGCGCTCGATCCGATCACCATAAACTTTGTCGAGTGCGTCACGGAAACGGTTCAAGATAGGGTCAGCAGTTTTCGCCATGGGTTCGTCATACAGCACCGTGAAAGCGAGGGGAAGAAAGCCATTGAGTCGTTGCCTCCCACCTCCCGGGCGGCGAACCGCAAGGCGTTGACATTCGCAACTGATCTATGCGCCTCGAGCCGCCGACTGTCGCCACCGTGGTTCTCGATGAATTGGGCAATCGGGTGAAGGCTGGCTTCGGCCATGAACTCCCCGTCCCGTTCCACCGGGAGCTGCGCGGGCGTTTTTCGGCGGGAAGAAAGCTGAGCTCGGGCGTAGCCCGCTATTGGCAAACGGTGTTTATTCAGGTTCCCCGCTCAATTCATCATAGAATGACTTGTCGGCGGGGTACCCCGTATTCTGCCATGTTTGGATCTCGGTCCGAATTCGGGCCAAGCGATCCCAAAACGGAAGCTCGTCGCCCATCCGTCGTAATTCATTCGACACGGCCAACTTCACGGCTTCGGTGACGCTGATGCCTTTCCGGGCGGCGAACTCTCGCACCATCCGACTTGTCTTCGTGTCCCAAATGCGAAGCATAAGCGCCGCGTCCTTTGCGTTATCGTGTTGAGAATTACATCAGCATGTCAGCGCTTCAAATCAACCCGCAAGCTCGTGTGCGCGCCGGGTTGCCGCGGCTACGGCGCGCTTCATGAGCGGAGGAAGCCCGTCGCTCGCCATCAGCACCTCGAGCGCCGCGGCGGTCGTGCCGCCGGGCGAGGTGACGTTGCGACGCAGCGTCGAAGCCTCCGTTTCCTGGTCTCGAAACAGCAATTCGCCGGCGCCCTCGATGGTCGCGCGGGCAAGCCGCATGGCAAGCTCTGCCGGCAGGCCGGCCTTGGCGCCGGCCTCAGCCAGACATTCGACGAGAAGGAACACATAGGCCGGGCCTGAGCCCGAGACCGCGGTCACGGGGTCGATCAGCGCTTCGTCTTCGATCCACTCGACCCGGCCGATCGACGCGAGAAGCGCATCGGCCATGGCCCGTTGCCGCGCCGTCGTCTCAGGCGCCGCGACCGCCGCGCTGATGCCGCGCGCCACGGCGGCCGGCGTATTGGGCATGGCGCGCACGATGCCGGCCGAAACGCCGAGGCGCGATGAAAGATCGGCGATGCGCTTTCCCGCGAGGATCGACAAGACGAGCGTGTTTTTCCCGATCAGGGCGCGCGCGCCTGCAGCGGCGCTCTCCAGGGTTTGCGGCTTGATCGCGAGGACGAGGGCCTCAGGCGAAGGCAGGCCCTCCGGGCTTGCGGTGAGGCGCACGCCTCTCTTGGCAAGAAGCGCGCGCCCCGCTTCATCGAGAAGCGGATCGATCGCCGTGATGCGCGAATGTTCTAGCCCCCGCGCCAGCCAGCCCGAGAGCATCGCCTGGCCCATCTTCCCGGCCCCAAGAAGCACGAGTGAGGAAGGAAGCTCAGTCGACATGATCGCCTCTCTCTTTCAAAGTGCCGAGCGCCTCGGCGCGAAATTGTTCGCTTGGGTGGACGAGCTCATCTTGCGCCTCGACGAGCAAAAGCTCGCGCGAGCCCGCTTCCTCCGTTCGCTTCACGATGCCGAAGACAGAACCGACTGCCGCCGCGAGCGCATCCGCAACCGAGCGCATGCGCAGAAAATGCACGAGGAAAAGCGCGGCGAGCGCGTCCCCTGCCCCGTTGAAATCCCGGCCGAACCTTGGGGTCCGCACGAAATGCACGACCTGGCCGTCCGACGCGACGAGATCGATCGAACCCATGGGTGTCGCGTTCGTGACGACGGAGGTGACGAGGATGATCCTCGGGCCGCCCGCATGCAATTTGGCGAGCGCCGCCAGGAGATCGTCGCGGGTCGTAATCCTCTCGCCCGTGAGGAATTCGAGCTCGAACTGGTTGGGTGTGACGATGTCGGCAAGCGGCACGGCCTCATCTCGCATGAACTCCGGCAAGCCCGCTCGCACGTAAAGCCCTGGCCCTGCATCGCCGATGACCGGATCGCAGCAGAAGACCGCGCGGGGATTGGCCTCGCGCACGGCCGCCACCGCGCCGAGCACGACGCCTCCGCTTCCCGCAGCGCCAAGATACCCGGAGAGCACGCCGTCACAGCGCGCGAAGGCGCCGAGCTTCGCGACACCTTCGATCAAGCTCGAGACCTCTGCCGGCTCCATAACGCGTCCGGTGAAGCCGCCATGGCCTGGATGATTGGAGAAGGCGACGGTGTTGACCGGCCAGACCTCGACGCCCAACCGCTGCATGGCAAACACGGCGACCGAATTTCCGACGTGTCCGTAGCTGACATGCGAGTGGATCGAGAGAATGTTCAAGGCTCGCGCTCGCTCGCCATGGCCCAGGCGGTGAGTTTCGCACGCTCCTCGCCGGTGATCTCGGTGATGTTCCCCGGGGGCATCGCGCGCCCTATTCCCGCCTGCAGGTAGATGTCGCGCGCATGAGCCGCGATCTCCTCATCCGTGTCGAGGCGCACGCCCTTGGGGGGAGCCGCAAGCCCTTCCCTCACCGGCTCTTGCGAATGGCAAAGGCTGCAGCGGCCGATGACGATGTCGCGCACTTCGCCGAATTCAGGGCGCGCTACCGCGTCTGCAAGCCGCGCGGGCGCCGGTCCCAATTCGGCAAGATCACGGCGCGTGTCGGGGAAAGTCGAGAGCCATGCCGCGAGAATGAAGGCTAGCGCCGCCACGCCCCAGCTCCACCAGGGTTTGCGGCCATGGGCATGCATGGTGTTGAAGAAATGCCGGATCGCGACGCCGATGATGATGACGAGCCCGATGATGACGAAATTCCAGCGACTCGAGAAGGCGAGCGGATAATGGTTCGCCAGCATCAGGAAGAGCACGGGAAGCGTGAGATAATTGTTGTGCGTCGAGCGCGTCTTGGCCTCGCGGCCAAGCCGCGGGTCGGGCGCCTCGCCGGCCTTGAGCGCCGCCACCACCTTCCTCTGGTTCGGGATGATCACCATGGCGACCGAACCGGTCATCATCGTACCGATCACCGCGCCGACATGGATGAAGGCGCCGCGCCCGGAGAAGACGAAAGTGAGCCCGTAAGCCAAGGCCACCAAGAAAACGAAGACCGCGACCGAGAGCGCTCTCTCGTCGCGCGCGAGCGGTGAGCGACAAAGCCCGTCATAGACGACCCACCCGATGATCAGAACGCCAAGCCCGATCGCGATCGCTCCCCAGCCCGGC
Source organism: Beijerinckiaceae bacterium (assembly GCA_035949255.1). Classification (GTDB taxonomy): domain Bacteria; phylum Pseudomonadota; class Alphaproteobacteria; order Rhizobiales; family Beijerinckiaceae; genus GAS188. The sequence goes on from DASZIL010000112.1 coordinate 25,514, forward strand.
AAATCGAGCACATGGCGGTCGATGAGGTAGAGCTCCGGATCGGCGTAATAGAGCACGCACAAGAGCGCGAAGCCCGAGATCCAGGTCCAATAGGATTCCCACTTGAACCAGTGGAGCTCCTCGGGCATCGCGGCCGGCGCGATATTGTATTTCTGCAAATGGTAGAAGCCCCCGCCATGCACCTGCCAAGCCTCCCCGCTCACGCCCTGCGGCAGGCTCCGCGGCCGGCGCAAGCCGAGATCGAGCGCGATGAAATAGAAGGATTCCCCGATCCAGGCGATCGCCGTGATCACATGCAGCCAGCGGATGGCGAAATTCGCCCAATCCCAGGCGACGGCGGTCATGCTCTTCTCCTTATGGGGCGATTCGGACCGATGGCGTCATCCGCCGGCAAATCCATCCGCAATGCAAGAGCGTTTCGATCAGGCCCTTTGCGATGACGGGTGAGCATTTGCCGAGGACGACGGTGTCGCGGTCGCAGGTCGCGCCTCGCGCCCGATCTTTGCTTCCTGGCCCTTCGCCGGACGAAAATGCATGAGAAAATCGAGCATCACCTCGACCGCGGCTTGCGCATCCTCGACGGTGATTGCCTCGGCCGGATTGTGGCTGATGCCTCCCTTGCAACGAAGGAAAAGCATGGCGACTGGGCAAAGCTTCGCCATCGCCATGGCGTCATGACCGGCTCCGCTTGGCAGTGCGAAGACGCGATGCCCCTGGCGTGCGAGCGCCGCCGACAGAGCCTGCATCAAGGCTTCGTCGCAAGGCGTGGCTTTCGCCTCGTCAAGCGGCGTGAAGCTTATGTCGAGGCCGCGTTCCTTCGCGACGGCGCGCAAGCGTGCCTCGACCTTGGCTTTCGCCCGCTCCCTTACCTCGTCGGTCGGGGCGCGCAGATCGACGCTGAAGCGGACCTTCGCGGGGATCACATTGATCGCGCCCGGCGAAGCCTCGATGACGCCGACCGTCGCGACCACCTCGTGCGTGTGGCGCGCTTCATCCTCGACGGCCAGGATCATCGCGGCGCTGCCCGCAAGCGGATCCTTCCGCCTTTCCATAGGCACGGTTCCCGCATGACCGGCCTCGCCTTCGACCATGACGTTGAAGCGGCACATGCCCGCAATGGCGGTGACGACGCCAAGCGCCAGATTCTCGGCTTCGAGCACCGGCCCTTGCTCGATATGGCTTTCGAGATACCCGCAGATTCGAGCGGGATCGCGCGCGATCTCGCCGATGCGGCCGATGTCGCAGCCAAAGCCACGCAGCGCCTCTGCGAGCGAAATGCCACTTTCGTCCTTCGCATCGAGGCTCTCGAAATCGAAGGTGCCTGCGAGCGCGCGCGAGCCCGAAAGCGTCGCCGGAAAGCGCACACCCTCCTCGTCGCCAAAAGCGACGACCTCGAGCGCGAAGGGAAGCCCCAAACCACGTCGCCGCAACTCCTCCACCACCTCGATCGCGGAGAGGACGCCGAAGCCACCATCATATCGGCCGGCGTCACGCACGCTGTCGATATGAGAGCCGAGAATGAAGGTCGGCGCATCGGGCGCGGAGCTTTTCAGGCGCCCGACGACATTGCCGATATCGTCCTCCTCGACCGCAAGCCCCGCCGCTTCCATGAAGCCGCGCACCCGCCTCATCGCAAGCTTGTGCGAAGGTGAGAGGAAAAGGCGGGTGATCTTGCCCGGCTCATCGCTGTCGACCGCAAGCTCGTCGAGGCGCCGCATCACGCGCTCGCCGAGACGCGGGAAATTGGTCGTCATGGCAATCGATCCTTGATTCGCAACTGCGCGATGCGCTCGATCTCGCCAAGCGCGGTTTCGAATTCGGCCTCCGCATCCGCGCCAAGGCGATTTCGCATCGCGGCGATCACTTCCTCTTTCGTGCGCCCCTTCACCGCAAGGATGAATGGAAAACCGAAATGGGCCTTGTAATGCTCATTCATGCGGGTGAGCGCGGCAAGCTCGTGGGGCGTTAGACGGTCAAGTCCCGCAGAAGCCTGCTCCCTGGCGCTGTCGGCCGTGACCTCGCCCGCGAGCGCGAGGTGCCCGGCAAGATCGGGATGCGCCTTGATCAAGGCGAGCTTCTCCTCGCGCGGCAAGGCGCGCATCGCCGCGGACATGGCTTGCGCGAGGCCTTGCGCATCGTCATTGCGTGACGAAAGCCCTGCGCGATGCACGCTCTCCGCGATCTTCGGGGTGTGCTCGAACACATGGCCGAAGCGCTCGATGAAGAGCGCGCGCGGCATGCGGCTCGGCTTGTAGCCACCGGGTGGCGGATGCCGCTCGACCCAATGGCGCGCGATATCGAGGCGGCGCGCCATCCACACACCGCCTTTTTCGAGCGCATAATCGAGGAAGCGCGCGAGCGCCGCCGCGCGACCCGGCCGTCCGGCCAGGCGACAATGGAGACCAACCGACATCATCTTCGGACGCTCGGCGCCTTCAGCATGAAGAAGATCGAAGCTGTCCTTGAGATAGGCGAAGAATTGGTCCCCCGAATTGAAGCCTTGCGGGGTCGCAAAACGCATGTCGTTCGCATCGAGCGTGTAGGGCACGACGAGCTGCGGTCCGTGCGGGCCATCGAGCCAATAGGGCAGATCATCCGCGTAACTGTCGGCGAGATAGACGAAACCTTGCTCTTCCATCGCGAGCGGGATCGTGTTGATCGATGATCGCCCCTGATAGAAGCCGAGCGGGCGTTCACCGGCGATCTCCGTATGCAAGCGGATCGCTTCTGCGATGTGGTCTCGCTCGACGGCGGGCGCGATATTCCTGTAGTCGATCCATCGCAAACCATGGCTTGCGATCTCGAAGCCTGCCTCCTTCATCGCCGCGACCGCGTCGGGGTTGCGCGCCATTGCGGCCGCGACCGCGTAGACCGTGACCGGCACGTTGCGTTCTTTGAAAAGGCGCCACAAGCGCCAAAACCCGACCCTCGATCCGTATTCATAGATCGATTCCATGTTCATGTGCCGCTGCCCCACCCAGGGCCGCGCGCCGACGATTTCAGAAAGAAAGGCTTCCGAAGCTTCATCACCATGAAGGATGTTGTTCTCGGCGCCCTCCTCGTAATTGATCACGAATTGCAGGGCGACGCGGGCGCCATTCGGCCAATCCGCATGAGGCGGCTCGCGCCCATAGCCGACCATGTCACGAGGATATGGAGTTTCGCCAGGCATCATTCGCCCATGAAGGACCGTCGGGAATTTTGGGTTCGCAAGCGCGTCGGGAAAAGCTCCCGATGCGCTGGTGGTGCGGAAAAAGGCCGTCGAAGCAACCTCTTGCCAAGGCCGCCGAATGGATGTCTCCTCGTCATTGTGCCCAATCAAGGGCGTCGCGCAAGTCGTACGCCTGTCTTGGACAGGAAATTCGGAGGGTCTTAACTTGTCGCAAGCGCGCGTTTCCGAGGGCCGGCTCACGACCCATGTGCTCGACACCAGTGCCGGGAGACCCGCAGCCTCGATGGAAATCGTGCTTTACGGGCTCGATAAGGGTGGACGGCGCGAGATGAAGCGCACCGTGACCAATGCGTACGGGCGTTGCGATGAGCCGCTTCTCGCAGGCCGCGAAATGAGCGTCGGCCGCTACGAGATCGCCTTTCAGGCCGGGCGCTATTTCCGCGAGAGCGGTATCGAGCTTTCCGATCCGGCCTTCCTCGAGGAAGTGCCGGTCCGCTTCGGCATCGCCGATGCGAGCGCCCATTACCATGTGCCCTTGCTCATCTCGCCCTATGGTTATTCCACCTATCGCGGGAGCTGAGCGATGGCGAAGGGAAAAGCTGCGGTCCCGAGGCAAGAGCCAAGCAGGGTCGAGCCTTCGGCCGGGAAGGCTGAAGCGGCGCCAGCATGACCGAAACGCGAGACACGTTGCGCTTCATCGACGGCGACGAACTGCGCGAGCTTTCGGGCTTCGACCCCACCCTCACCATCCTCGATTGGCTTCGCCTCGACGAGAGACGGATGGGCACGAAAGAGGGATGCGCGGAAGGCGATTGCGGCGCCTGCACCGTGGTGATCGGCCGGCTTGTCGGAGCGCAGGTGAAATATCGCGCCATCAATGCCTGCATCGCGCTTCTCGCAACACTCGACGGTCGACGGCTGATCACGATCGAGCACCTCAAGGCGGGCGGCAAATTGCATCCCGTGCAGCGTGCGATGGTCGACCGGCATGGGTCGCAATGCGGATTTTGCACGCCTGGTATCGTCATGTCGCTCTTCGCGCTCTGGCTCGGCGAGAAGGACGCGAGCGAAGAGCGCATCGAGGATGCGCTCGCCGGCAATCTCTGCCGCTGCACCGGCTACCAGCCGATCATCGCGGCAGGTCGCGACATGTTCTCAAAGGGTGCTCGGGCTAAGGAGGCTTGGCGAGCCCAATCTGTCGAGATGGCCGAGCGCCTTGCGCAGCTGCAGGACGATCGCCGCTTGGAGATGGTCAAGGATAAGCGCCGTTTCATTGCGCCCTCGAGCCTCGATGATTTCGCCAAGGTCTACGCGCGTCATCGCGACGCGACGATCCTCGCCGGCGCGACCGATGTGGGCTTGTGGATCACCAAGGAGATGCGTGTTCTCGGCACCGTGATTCACCCAGGCCGCATCGCGGCGCTGGAGGGCGTGGTGGAGGATGACGAGGCGCTCGTTTTCGGTGCCATGACGAGCCTCTCCGATGCCGGCGAAACCTTGGGGCGCATGCATCCGCATCTTGCCGAATTGCTGCGCCGCTTCGGCGGTGAGCAGATCAGGAATGCCGGCACCTTGGGCGGCAATATTGCCAATGGCTCACCGATCGGCGATTTACCGCCCGCGCTCATCGCGCTCGGCGCGAGCGTGACGCTCCGGCAAAAAGACAAGCGTCGCGAGCTGCCGCTCGAGAAGTTCTTCGTCGCCTATAAGCGCCAGGATCGTCGCCCGGGCGAATTCGTGGAAAGGGCGCGGGTGTCGAAACTCGGCGCCGCTTCGCTTTTCCATGTGTCGAAGATCAGCAAGCGCTTCGATGAAGACATCTCGGCGGTTTGCGGCGCTTTTCGGCTCGAACGTGATGGGGATACGCGCATCACCGAGGCTCGCTTCGCCTTCGGCGGCATGGCGGCAACGCCAAAACGTGCTTCGCACGCGGAAGCCGCTCTTCTCGGACGAGAATGGAACGAAGCGACGGCGGATCAAGCGGCGGCCGCGCTCGAGCAGGATTTCGAGCCCATCGATGATTGGCGTGCCTCCGCGCGCTACCGCATGCGCTGCGCTCAAAATCTTCTCCGCCGCTTTGCCATCGAAACTTGCTCGTCGGGGACGCAGACGCGAATTGCCGGCCCGCTGGCTCGCCCCCATGTGAGGGACGCGCTGGCCGAGACTGCAACGTCGCGGGGGTTGTAAGGGATGGTCGATCGGTCCTCAGGTGAGAGATCGCTTCCGGGAGGCACGGCTCGGCGGCACGCCGCCGGCACGCCGGGCGCCTCGTCTTCGCGAAAGCGCGCGGATCGCGTTCTCACCTCCCGCATGCATCAGGCGCTGCCTCATGATTCCGCCCATAAGCATGTGACGGGCGAGGCGCTCTATGTGGATGATCTGCCGGAGCCCGCGGGCACGGCCCATCTTTATCTCGGCCTCTCGGATCGGGCGCACGCGAAGATCATCTCGCTCGACCTCGATGCGGTCCGCGCCTCGCCAGGGGTGCTCGCCGTGCTCACCTCGGCCGATATTCCAGGCGTAAACGACATGAGCTCGACCGGCCGGCATGACGAGGTTTTGCTCAGCAGCGATCTCGTCTCCTATCATCGCCAACCGATCTTCGCCGTGGTGGGCGAGACCCGCGACGCCGCAAGGCGCGCCTGCCTTGCCGCCAAGGTGATTTATGAGGATCTCGCCCCCATCGTCACCGTCGAGGAGGCGCGCCGCGCCAAGGCCGGTTTCGTCACCGAACCCCTTCGGCTCGAGCGCGGCGATATCGGCGCGGCGCTTCGTGCGGCTCCGCGGCGCCTCAAGGGCTCGATGCATGTCGGCGGTCAGGAGCATTTCTATCTCGAGGGCCAGGTCGCTCTCGCTATTCCTGGCGAAGACGATGACGTCACGGTCCATTCCTCGACCCAGCATCCCAGCGAGGTCCAGCACATGGTTTCGCATGTGCTTGGCGTTCCTTCCCACGCCGTGACCGTCGAGGTGCGCCGCATGGGAGGCGCCTTCGGCGGCAAGGAGACGCAAGGCAACCTCTTCGCCTGCCTCGCCGCGCTCGCGGCCAAGAAGCTCGGCCGTGCCGTGAAATGCCGTCCCGATCGCGATGACGACATGGCGGTCACCGGCAAGCGGCATGATTTCCTCATCGATTACGAGGTGGGCTTCGACGATCAAGGCGCCATCCATGCCGCCGATCTCGTCTATGCGGCGCGTTGCGGCTTCTCGGCCGATCTCTCCGGCCCTGTGACCGATCGCGCGCTCTTTCACGCCGATAATTGCTATTTCTATCCGAGCGTGCGCGCCCGGTCCGAGCCCTACCGAACCAACACGTGCTCGAACACGGCCTTCCGCGGTTTCGGCGGCCCGCAAGGAATGCTCGGCGCCGAGCGCTTGATCGAGGAGGTCGCCTTTACCACCGGCCTCGACCCCCTCGATGTGAGAAAGCGCAATTTCTACGGCATCGGCGAGCGCGATTTGACGCCCTATCATCAGCGTGTCGAGGATAACATCATCGGCGAAATCGTCGAGCGGCTCGAAGCGACCTCGCGTTATCGCGAGCGGCGCGAGGCGCTCAAGAGCGCCAATGCGAAGAGCCGTGTGGTCAAGCGGGGCCTTGCGCTCACTCCGGTGAAATTCGGCATCTCGTTTACCGCGACCTGGTTCAATCAGGCAGGCGCGCTCGTCCACGTCTACAAGGACGGCTCGGTCCATCTCAATCACGGCGGCACCGAGATGGGACAAGGCCTCTACATGAAAGTGGCTCAGGTGGTCGCCGACGAGTTCCAGCTTGGCCTCGACCGTGTAAAGATCACAGCGACGACGACCGGCAAGGTGCCGAACACCTCAGCGACCGCCGCCTCCTCCGGCTCAGACCTCAACGGCATGGCGGCGCAAGCGGCCGCGCGCATGATCAAGGAGCGCCTCGTCGGCTTCCTCGCCGAGGAATGGGCCATGCCGGCGGAGGATATCCTTTTTGAATCGGGTTTCGTGCGCGCGGGCAACAGGAGCATGAGTTTCGAGGAGCTCGTGCAGGCGGCCTACATGGCGCGCATCCAGCTTTCGGCGGCGGGCTTTTACAAAACGCCAAAGATTCATTGGGACCGCAAATCAGGGCGCGGCCACCCCTTCTATTACTTCGCCTATGGCGCCGCGGTGAGCGAGGTTGCGATCGACACGCTCACGGGCGAATATCGCGTGGAACGTGTCGACATCCTTCACGATTGCGGAAACTCTCTCAACCCCGCCATTGATCGCGGCCAGATCGAGGGAGGGTTCGTGCAGGGCATGGGCTGGCTCACGACGGAGGAACTCTGGTTCGACAAGGAAGGGAGGCTTCGCACTCATGCGCCTTCGACCTACAAGATCCCGGTGGCTTCCGATCGCCCGCGCGTGTTCAACATCGAGTTTTTTGACGGTGGGGGCAATCGCGAGCCGACGGTCGGCCGCTCGAAGGCCGTCGGTGAGCCCCCCTTGATGCTTGCGATCTCGGTTCTTCACGCGCTCTCCGATGCCGTCGCGAGCATTGCGGACCATCGTTTGTGCCCACGTCTCGACACACCCGCGACGCCTGAGCGCGTGCTGTTCGCTGTCGAGGAGATGAAGGCGAAGGCGGCAATGCTTCGCCGCGAGGCAGCGCCGTGATGTGTCTTGCACCTCTCATTCGTGAGGCTCTGGCCTCGGGCGAGACCGCGGTCCTCGTCACGGTGGCACGAGCCGAGGGCTCGACGCCGCGCGAGGCTGGCGCGACAATGGTCGTGACGCGAGCGGCGAGCCACGGCACCATCGGCGGCGGCCAGCTCGAGTTCCACGCCATCGATGTGGCGCGCGAGATGATCGCGGAAGGGACGTTGGAGAGGCGGCTCGACCTGCCGCTCGGCCCGCATCTTGGCCAATGCTGCGGTGGACGCGTGGAGCTTCTCTTGCGTCCCGTCGATCACGCGACACTCGATACGCTCTCGCGTGAGGAGGAGGATGAGGCAAAAGCCGAACCTCATGTGCTGCTCTTCGGCGCCGGACATGTGGGGGTTGCCATGGCGCGTGCGCTCGCTCCCCTCCCACTTGCGGTCACCCTCCTCGATGACCGTGACACCCCTCCCCCGCCCTTGTCCGAGAGCGTCGCTTTCAAGCGCCTCGACGATCCTGAAAAAGAGGTCGAGGGCGCGCCCGCGGGCTCGGCCTTCGTCGTCCTCACGCATAGCCATGCACTTGATTATCGCCTCGCCGACGCGGCGCTGCGGCGAGACGATGCCCGCTATGTCGGGATGATCGGCTCGGCGACCAAGCGTGCCCGCTTCGAGCGCTGGTTTCTCGCGCGCGGCGGGGCGAAAGAGGCGCTCGGACGCTTCATTTGTCCGATCGGCGGCAAGAGCGTGCGCGACAAGCGTCCGGCAGTCATCGCGGCTCTCGCAACCGCGGAGATCCTGGCGCATCTTCTTGTCGAATCGAAGCCCGTGACCGCGTCTGCGTCCGGGCCACGAGTTGCGGGGGCGGGACTTTCAGGGGCGCGGCTTTCAGGGGCGGGATTTGGCCGAAACAACCACGCGGCTTGAGCTCTCGGGAATCACCAAGCGCTTCGGCGAGGTTCTCGCCAATGATGGCGTGAGCCTCGTGGCGCGCAAGGGTGAGATCAAGGCGCTCATCGGTGAGAACGGCGCGGGGAAATCGACGCTCGTCAAGATCATCTACGGCGTGCAGCAGGCCGATGCGGGAGAGATGCGCTTTGAAGGCGCACACGTTGTCGTCACCTCGCCGCGCGCGGCGCGCAAGCTCGGCATCGGCATGGTGTTCCAGCACTTCTCGCTCTTTGAGCCGATGACGGTGCTCGAGAACATCGCCATCGGCATGGATCAGGCACTCGACCGGCGCAAGCTCGAGCGCGAGGTCACCGCCATCCTCGCCGCCTACGCCTTGCCGCTCGATATCCACCGCCATGTCGACACGCTTTCGGTCGGCGAGCGCCAGCGCATCGAGATCGTGCGCTGCCTGCTCCAGAAGCCGAAGCTCCTCATCATGGACGAGCCGACATCGGTGCTCACCCCGCAGGAGGCGGACCAGCTTTTCGACACCTTGCGCAAGCTCGCGAGCGAAGGCTGCACCGTGCTTTACATCAGTCACAAGCTCAACGAGATCAAGGCGTTATGTGCGAGCGCCACGATCTTGCGCGGCGGACGTGTTGTCGGTGAATGCGACCCGCGCATCGAGACGCCCCGCCGCATCGCCGAGATGATGATCGGCGCCGAGCTCGCCCATGTCGAGCGCGCGCGGGGCAGGACGCCGGGCGGTGCGCGCCTCGTCGTCGAGCGCTTGAGCGTCAGCACGGATGAACCTTTCGGCACAAAGCTCGAGGCGATTTCCTTCGAGGCGCGTGCCGGCGAGATCCTCGGCATCGCGGGCGTTGCCGGCAATGGGCAAAAGGAGCTCATGCTGGCGCTCTCGGGCGAGACGGCGGCGCCCGCGCGTGCCGTTCGCCTCGACGGCGCCGCGATCGGAAGCCTGCCGCCGCCCGCGCGGCGCAAGCGCGGCCTTTGCGCCTTGCCGGAGGAACGAAACGATCACGCCGCCGTCGCTACCTTCAGCCTTGCCGAGAACACGCTGCTGACCGCACGCGAGCGCAAGGCGCTGAGCGCGAAGGGGGTGATCAAGACGGGCGCGATGCGCGACTATGCGCGCCGGGTGATCGACGCCTTCAAGGTCGCGACCACGGGCGCCGACGCGCCGGCGCGCAGCCTTTCCGGAGGCAATCTCCAGAAGTTCGTCGTGGGACGCGAAATCCTGCAAGAGCCCCAGGTGCTCGTCGTCGACCAACCCACGTGGGGCGTCGACGCGGGCGCGGCCGCCGCCATTCGCCAGGCGCTTGTCGATCTCGCGGGGCGCGGCTCGGCCGTGATCCTCGTCTCGCAAGACCTCGACGAGCTGTTGTCGCTTTGCGATCGCCTCTACGTGATGAATGACGGGCGCCTTTCCCGCCCGCTCACGGTCGGAGAAGCCTCGATCGAGGAGATCGGCCTGCTCATGGGCGGCGTGCACGGGCAGACCGATAAGGCTCACGCGAGGGGCGACCATGCGCATTAGGCTCGAGCCTCGCAAGGCCCAATCGCCCGCCGCGCTTTATGGCGCGCCCGTCGCGGCGATCGCGCTCACCATGCTCACCGGCATGGTGTTGTTCACGCTCATGGGGTTTCGCGGTGGCACGGCCGTATTCGAGATCTTCATTGAGCCGCTGCTCGAGCCGGAACGCTGGCCCGACATCGCCGTGAAAGCATCCCCCCTCGTGATGATCGCGACCGGTCTCGCCATCGGCTTTCGCGCGAATGTCTGGAACATCGGCGCGGAAGGCCAATACATCGTCGGCGCCATCGCCGGTACCGGAGTAGCGCTTGCAACTTATGGCGTCGATGGCTGGTGGGTTCTCCCGCTCATGCTGCTCGCTTCCATCATCGGAGGCGCGGCGTGGGCGGCGATCCCGGCAATCTTGCGCATTCGCCTCAAGGTCAGCGAGATCCTCACGAGCCTCATGCTCACCTATGTGGCCCTTCAGCTCCTCTATTATTTGGTTCGCGGACCTTGGCGGGATCCCGAGGGATATAATTTCCCGCAAACGCGGATGTTCGACGAGGCCCAGACGATGCCTAATCTCCTCGAAGGGACGCAATTGCATGCGGGCGTCCTGCTGACCCTCATCGCCGTGCTCATCGCCTGGTTCGTGATGTCGCGCACGCTCTCAGGCTATCAGGTGCGGGTCGTCGGACTCGCGCCCATGGCGGCGCGCCTTGGCGGCTTCAGCGAAAAACGGACCGTGATGATGACGATGCTCGTAAGCGGAGCGCTCGCCGGGCTTGCCGGCCTGATCGAATGCTCGGCGACCTTCGGACAGCTCACCCCGCAATTTCCGGTGAACTACGGCTTCACCGCGATCATCGTCGCCTTCCTCGGGCGTCTTCACCCGATCGGCGTGCTCGTCGGCGGCGTGGCGCTCGCGACATCTTATATCGGTGCCGATATCGCTCAGACCGCCTCCGCCCTGCCCCAGGCCGCGACGGGGCTGATCCAGGCGATGATGCTGTTCTTCCTGCTCGGCGTCGACATTCTCGTGGTCAATCGGGTGCGGCTTCGCCCCTCTCTCGCGCAGCACGCCCCATGAGCCTCGACATCGCGATCTCCGTCGTCATGACGCTCGTCATCGCGGCGACGCCGATCCTGCTCGCCGGCCTCGGCGAGCTCGTCGCCGAGAAGAGCGGCGTGCTCAACCTCGGCGTCGAGGGGATGATGCTCGTTGGCGCCGTCGCGGGTTTCATCAGCGCCTCACTGACCGGGTTCACGCCTCTGGGCTACGCCGTCGCCGGTCTCGCGGGCCTTTGCGCCTCGCTCCTCTTCGCGGCGCTTGCGCTCACGCTCGGCGCGAACCAGGTCGCGACCGGGCTTGCGCTCACCATCTTCGGGACTGGGCTTTCCTCGCTCGCAGGCGCGGGCTTCGTCGGCACCACGATCACGAGGCTCCCGGCGCTGTTTCCGCCGGCGCTCGCCGGCCATCCCATCCTGCGCCTCGTCTTCGGCTATGACGTGATCGTCTATCTCTCGGTCGCGCTCACGCTCGCGGCGACCTGGTTCCTCAACCACACGCGATCGGGACTCATCTTGCGCAGCGTCGGGGAATCGGACGCGTCCGCCCATGCGATCGGCTATCCGGTGACGGCCATTCGCTATCTCGCCGTCGCCTTCGGCGGCGCGTTGGCTGGGCTTGCAGGCGCCTATTACTCGCTCGCCGTGACGCCGATGTGGGCCGACCGCATCACGGCCGGGCGCGGCTGGATCGCGCTTGCGCTCGTCGTCTTCTCCTCCTGGCGGCCCTGGCGGCTCCTCCTCGGTGCCTACATCTTCGGAGCGGTGATGACGCTCGAGCTCTACAGCAAGGCGGCGGGATTCGCGCTTCTGCCGCCAGAGATGCTTGCGATGCTCCCTTATCTTGCTACGGTAGTGGCGCTCGCGGTCATCGCCATGCGTCCCTCACGGGGTAGGCTCGATGCGCCGCGCTGCCTCGGTAAAACTTTCCGGGCCGGCGCCTGAACCGGCCCCTCGCACAAGAGGATCGATCCATGGCCGTCATTCTCGATCGCCGCACGCTTCTCGCCGGCGCTGGCGCAACCGCGGCGCTTCCCCATCTCGACGCGCGAGCGCTTGCGGCAGATCCGCTGAAGGTCGGCTTCCTTTACGTCGGGCCCGTCGGTGATTTCGGCTACACCCACGCCCATGACGTCGCCCGCAAGAAGACGCAGGATTTCTACGGCGACAAGATCAAGACCAACTACGTCGAGAATGTCCCGGAAGGCCCGGATGCGGAGCGCGTGCTTCGCCAACTCGCGCAAGAGGGCAATGCGCTCATCTTCGCGACCTCCTTCGGCTTCATGAACGCCACAGCCAAGGTCGCGAAGGCCTTGCCTAAGGTCTATTTCGAGCATGCGACCGGCTATATGCGAGGGCCTAATCTCGCGACCTACAACGCCCGCTTCTACGAAGGCCGCGCCGTGATCGGCACGATCGCCGGCATGATGTCCAAAACGGGGGTCGGCGGCTATGTCGCCTCGTTCCCGATCCCCGAGGTTGTGATGGGTATCAATTGCTTCATGCTGGCGGCCCGCAAGGTCAATCCGAAATTCCAGACCAAAGTGCTCTGGCTCTCGACCTGGTACGACCCGGCGAAGGAAGCCGATGCCGCGAAGGCGCTCGCGGACCAAGGGGCCGACATCATCACCCAGCACACCGATTCACCGGCGCCGCTTCAGGTGTGCGAGCAGAAGGGCCTCTACGGTTTCGGGCAGGCTTCCGACATGAGCTCCATCGCGCCGAAGGCGCATCTCACCGCCATCGTCGACAATTGGGCGCCCTACTACATCGGGCGCGTCAAGGCGGTGATGGACGGAACCTGGAAGACCGGCGACACCTGGTGGGGGCTGAAGCAGGACACGGTGCAAATCGCCCCCTACAACGCCGCCATGCCCGACAATGTGAAGAAGGCGGCCGACGAGGTGAAGAACGCCATCATCGCCGGCACGCTTCATCCCGTCACGGGGCCGGTCACCGACAACAAAGGGACCCAACGGCTCAAGGACGGCGAAAAGGCGACGGACGAGATGCTGGAGAAGATGGACTGGTACGTCGAAGGCGTGCAGAGCTGAGCTTCACATCTCCTGTGGGCACGTAAGCGCGCCGCGATGATCGCGGCGCTGCCCCCCGCTCCGCACGAACGCAATCAAGCCCTCGCGCGAGTGTCTTCTTAAAAATAAAACAGGCTTTGCTTCGCGGCGAGGGCTTTGCGTCTTTTCCTTGAAGGCCGAATGTCTCCATGATCACCATTCATCACGAACGACTGCGCGACCTCGTTGCGGAGATCTTTGCGACGGCGGGCTCATCGCGCGCCGAGGCGACACGCATCGCCACCTATCTCGTCGGCGCCAATCTCGCGGGCCACGACAGCCATGGCGTGATCCGCGTGCCCGTCTATTTGCGCTGGCTCAAGGAAGGCCAGACGGTGCGCGACCAGAGCATCAAGATCGTCTCGGACACGCCCGTCATCGCCGTCATCGACGGGCAGTTCGGCTTCGGCCAGACGGTCGCTCCGCAAGCGGTCGCGATCGGCATCGAGAAATGCAAAGCGATGGGCTTGTCGGCGATCGCGCTGCGCAACTCGGCCCATATCGGTCGCGTCGGCGATTTCGCCGAGATGGCGGCGGCCGAAGGCCTCGTCTCTGCGCATTTCGTCAATGCCGCTGGCAGCATCCTCGTCGCGCCTTTCGGCGCGAGCGAGCGGCGCTTCTCGACAGCGCCCTTTTGCGTCGGCATCCCGAGGCCCGGCGCTTCGCCCCTCATCCTCGATTTCGCGACCTCGCTCGTCGCCGAAGGCAAGGCCCTCGTCGCGAGCCGGGGCGGCAAGAAACTCCCGGCCGACGCCTTGATCGGCCCCGACGGCAAGAAGAGCGGCGATCCGCACCTGCTTTACGGCGAATATGACCCGGCGGGGCCGCGCAATCACGGCCTCGGCAAGGGCGCAATCCGCGCCTTCGGCGAGCACAAGGGATCGGGCCTCGCGCTCATGTGCGAGCTCATCGGCGGCGCGCTCACCGGCAATGGCGCGACGAAGCCCGACCGGCGCTTCTCGAACGGGATGTTGTCGATTTTCATCGACCCGAAACGCATCGACGCCTCGGACTTCTTTCCCGGGGAGATCGCGCGCTATCTGGCCTTCGTGAAGAGCGCGAAGCCGGTCACCGAGGGCGAGGAAGTTCTGGTCCCCGGGGAGCCGGAAGAGCGCGCCCGCGAGGAGCGCATGGCGAAGGGCGTGCCCCTCCCCGAGGACGCCTGGGCGGCGATCATCGGCGCCGCGCGCGAGATCGGCGTGGCGGAAGCCGCGATCGAGGCGGCGCGGAGAGGCTAAAGCCTGATTTTGAGCGCGACTCATGGAAAGAGGCTGGCTCAATCAGGTCTGTCTAAAAACTTCTGATTATCAGGGCAAAGCGGACATGCCATCGCGGCAATGGGATTGACCCACTTCGGACCACAGCGGGATCCGATTTTGCTTTTTGATGCACAACACGACCGATCTCGGCTCGCATTCCTCATTTTGGCCGAACCGCTATATTTCACCCGAGAGGGCAGTTGCTCATCCCGAGCTCCCACGGAGGACGCCGTCATGTTGATGGAGCAGGCGCGGAAGGGCGTGAATTACCAAGCTCGCTTATCCAGTGGTGGCGGAAACAGGAATGAGAAGGAACGACATTATGAATCGAGTGAACCAGCTTATTCTTTATGTTTCGAGGACCATCCCCGTCCGGAGCGATCTTGACGGTCATTTAATTCGTGGTGCGATGGTTTTTACGTTCTTCGCCTTCAGCATCCAAAAGTGGAACCAGTACACCATCGAGATGCTAGTCCCCTTAATCAGTCATAGCCCCGTCGTCTTCTGGTTGCTCCCAGCCTTCGGTGTTCGGGGGACAGGCTACTTCCTCGCGACGACCGAGATGATCTTCGGCTCTCTCATTTTTCTTGGCTATTGGAGCCCGAGGCTTGGTATCTTGGGCGCGCTTGGGTCGATCGTGACCTTTATCGGTACTACGAGCATTATTCCCTTCCTACCCGATGCCTGGGCTCATGAGGCCGGTGGATTTCCGATCATGACCTTGCCACTCGGTTTCCTGATGAAGGACGTCCTGTTCCTCGTCGCGTCATTCTATCTGCTCAAGCAGGATCTGACGCGTGAGGCGCTGGAGATAACACGAAGCGGAGCGACCTGACGATTCAGACCGTGCGCGCGACTGAAGCTATAAGTTCTGAGTGTCGCAAGATGTCGCTTATTGGCCGCCAATAGTGGACTATCGGGACGAAGGGCAGTTGAGTTGGCGAGACATGGACACGATAGCGAGCGCAGTCTCGGTCGGTTCCAGCATCGGATGAAGATGCGTGCCTTCCAACCTTACTGACCGCCATCCCCGCCGTCGCGCTTCCAGGGAAGCGTGATCATAAATAGGCGAGCATTGAATGAATCCAGCTGGAACGTGATCCCAGCCGGCGAGTTCGATCGTATCGTCGAACCAATCGACCGACAGCCTCGGCAATCCGCGCTCGAACTCTGCGAATGCGACAGGGTCTCTTGCCAAAAGGTCCAGACCCACGAGGGATGTACGTCGAATATCGCCGGCGAACCATCGTGACCAGATCGGAAGAGTTCCGTCGCTGGCTGCGATGCTTCTTATAAAATCCCGAAGAGCAGGTCGAACGGGCGAGGCGGAGCCTCGCGATGGCGGCAAATCGCCGTCAACGATGATAACGCAACGGCAGGGAAGCCTGTGCGCAAGATCTGCGACCAGCGCACTTGCAGAGCTGTGGCCTACCAATATCGGCTCGTGGCATGACACGATACGCTGGAGCAGGTGGGACGTCCATATACGCCAGGCTGGCGGCCGCTGCTGGTTGTCGAGCACGTCTGGAATCTGGACATTGTGCCCTGATTTTCGCAGCTGCTTCGCCGTAGGCTCCCAGCTCGACGCCCGAACCAATGGACCGGGCACAAGAACGAAATTGAGACTCATACCATTTCGCATGTTTTATTAGCGCTGCGATATCGCCGAGCGTGGCCGGGTCACAAGTTTGTCGATCGATGTCCAGCTCGCACCAATCCGCCTGTGGTTGTGCGTTAATGAGTCCACGCCCAATTCATACCGACATGGGCCGTCGTACGGCGGCCTCGTCCAAATTCGCGCCCAGTCCCCTGAGCGCGCGATCTCGCAGCGGCCCGTCACATGCGAGCAACATTCGCCTGAACGGCGCGGCGCCGGATCGGACGTCAAGCCTTCGCGCGCTCGACGTATGAACCGTCCGCGGTCATCACCACGATGCGTGTGCCCGGAACGATATGGGGAGGCACCATGGTGCGCACGCCGTTCGAAAGCTTCGCGGGCTTGTAGGAAGAAGATGCCGTCTGGCCTTTGGTCACCGGCTCCGTATCGATCACCTCGAGCACGGCCCGCTGAGGCAGCTCGATGGCGATCGGCGTCTCCTCATGGATCGAGAGCATCACTTTCATCTCGGGCGCGAGGTACGGCGCCTGGTCGCCGACGATATCAGCCGGAACCTGAATCTGATCATAGGTCTCGGAGTTCATGAAGTGGAAGCCTTCCGCGTCCTCATAGAGGAAGGTGAATTCACGGTCCTCCACATGAGCGCGCTCGACCTGCTCGGTCGTGCGCCAGCGCTCCGACACCTTGGTCCCATCCGAGATGCGCCGCATGTCGACCTGGGTCACAGGGGTGCCCTTGCCGGGATGGATGTTCTCGGCGCTCAAGATGACGTAGAGCTTGTCGTCGATCTCGACGACATTTCCCTTGCGAAGCGAACTGGCGATGACCTTCACGACTCTCAATCCTCGAATGTTGTCGCGCTTGCGAGCACCGGCGAGCATGTCGCGCCGCCGCGACGCGAACGCGGCCCTCCTCCTTCCAGCTTTGCGCCGCGAAGGCAAGTGAACTGTGCGCCGGCCGAGTTCGCTTCCCGCGCCCGCCCCCTGGTGGACACCTCATGCGCATCGCGACCGGGCGCCGGTGCTGCACGCACGCGCCCGCGTCATCCGCGCAATTCGGGGATGGTTCGAGGATGAGGGATTTGTCGAGGTCGAGACGGGAATTCTGCAAGCCTCGCCTGGCAATGAGACGCATCTTCACGCGATGGCGACGACGATCGAAGGTCCGGAAGGGACACGCCGTCAGCTTTATCTCCATACCTCGCCTGAATTTGCCTGCAAGAAACTCCTCGCCGCCGGCGAGACGCGCATTTTCACGCTCGCACGCGTGTTTCGCGACAAGGAGCGCGGTGCGCTCCACCATCCCGAATTCACCATGCTCGAATGGTACCGGGCGAATGCGGGCTATGAAGCGCTCATGGATGATTGCGCTGCTCTCCTCGAGCTGACGGCAAGGGCCGTTGGCTCGACAAGGCTGCGATGGCGCGGCCGCGAGGCCGATCCTTTCGCGAGACCCGAACGCCTGAGCGTTTCCGACGCCTTCTCGCGCTTCGCGGGTATAGACCTCATGTCCGCGCTGGAAGGCGCAGATGATGGCGTGTGCGCGAAGCTTGCGGCCGCCGCGAAGGCAGCTCGGGTGCGCGTCGCGCCGGATGATGACTTGTCGGATATTTTCAGCCGCATCGTCACCGAAAAGATCGAGCCGCATCTCGGCATCGGAAAGGCGACATTGCTTTTCGACTATCCGATCTCGCAAGCGGCGCTCGCCCGGCCGAAGCCTTCCGACCCGAGGGTCGCCGAGCGTTTCGAGCTCTATGCCTGCGGGGTCGAGCTCGCCAACGCCTTCGGGGAGCTCATCGACGCCGATGAGCAGCGGCGGCGCTTCGGGGCCGATATGGCGGAGAAGGAGCGCCGCTACGGCGAGCGCTACCCGATCGACGAGGACCTTCTCGCCGCTCTTCCGCTCATGGCGCCGACGAGCGGCATCGCGCTCGGGCTCGAACGGTTGCTCCTCCTCGCAACGGGCGCGGCTCGCATCGAGGACGTGATTTGGACCCCGTTGCCTTGAGGCCAGCCCTTGACCTCGTGCCCCGGCGCGGCGATGGAAAAGCCGTGCGAACCGCGACCGTCTCGAAATCAGATGCACGCGCCAAGGAGCGCCACAACACGCGAGCCCGCGCTCCGCTCACCAGCATTGCCGCCCTTGCCGAGGCGGGGCTCTTGACGGGCCGAAGCGTAGAGGCCGCGCAGCGTGTGGCCGGGCGTTACGCGGTCGCCGTCACGTCGGCAATCGCCGCTCTCATCGATCCCGCGAATGTGGAAGATCCGATCGCACGGCAATTCCTGCCTGATCCCCATGAGCTGCAAGCCCACGCCGAGGAGAGCGCCGATCCGATCGGCGATGACGCGCATTCCCCGACCGAGGGGCTCGTGCATCGCTATCCCGATCGCGTTCTCGTCAAGCTCGTGAGCGTCTGCCCCGTCTATTGCCGCTTCTGCTTCAGGCGCGAAACCGTGGGCCATAAGGGCAAGGCCTTCCTGTCGCCCACGGCGCTCGAAGCCGCCCTCGCCTATGTGGCCGCGAGGCCCGCCATCTGGGAGGTGATCTTCAGCGGCGGCGATCCCTTCGTCCTCTCAGCGCGCCGCCTTCGCCAAGTGGCCGCAGCTTTCGGCGCCATTCCTCACGTCAAGGTGATGCGCTGGCACACGCGCGTGCCGGCCGTGGCGCCCGAGCGGATTACCTCTTCGCTCACTCGCGCGCTGAAGAGTGCGGGAAAGGCGGTCTATGTCGCGCTCCACGCCAATCACCCTCGCGAGCTCACGCCGGAGGCCGTCTCCGCTTGCGCCCGCCTGATCGATGCCGGCATTCCGATGCTGAGCCAGACCGTGCTGCTCAAGGGCGTGAACGATGATGAGGAAACGCTCGCCTCCCTCATGCGGGCTTTCGTGGCGGCGCGGATCAAGCCCTATTATCTCCACCACCTCGACCGCGCGCCGGGAACCGCCCATTTCCTGCTGCCGATCGAGCGCGGGCAGGCGCTGATGCGCGCCTTGCGCGGCCGATTATCCGGGTTGTGCCTGCCGAGCTACGTGCTCGACATACATGGCGGGCACGGCAAATCACCAATCGGCCCCTCTTACCTTGAGCGCCCCGGCGGGTCGGGAAGCGCCGACGAAGCTTGGGCGATCGAGGATTTCACGGGGCGGTCGCACCCCATCGGTGTCTTTGGCCGATAAACGAGGCTTTGGCCCGCGCGCTTCGATCGCCCGAGCCCTTGGCGGTCCAGGCGAGCTCTCAAATTAGACGGTAAGAGGGAGGTTTCGCAGATTCTTGTTGCCCTCGCGACGGATCGCGGCTTAGCTTGCGCCGAATGGTTGCTTCGGGGGGTGCCATCTGGACCTGACGGACTGCGGGTTGGCGGGAATCCGGCGTGCGCCGGTACGAACGCGCAGCTTGCCCCGTCAGCATGATGGCGAGCTTTGATTGCGTTGTGATGACGCGGGCGCCGATAATGGCGGCCGCGGTGGACAAGGGTTGGCTGTCAAGGAGAGGAAACCATGAAACAGTCCAGACATACGCGCAGGGCCTTCAATTTCGCCGCGGCCGCGAGCGTCGCGGCCCTGGCGAGCGTAGTGGGCATTTCCGGCCTGCACGCGCAACAAAAGACCGTCAAGCTCGGCATTACCCTCCCGCTCACGGGCGCCGATGCCGACGACGCCGCCAAGATCGAGCACGGCTTCCAGATTGCGATTGACGAGGCCAATGCGAAAGGCGGCGTCGCGGGCTACAAGATCGAGACCGAGGTTTTCGACAGCGCGACAGCGACGGCCGGCCAATATGATCCGGCGCAAGCGGCGACCAACACCAAGAAGCTCATCTCCGATCCGGCGGTCGTCGCCAATCTCGGCCCGCAAATGAGCGGCGAAGGCAAGGCGATGACGCCGATCCTGAGCGAAGCCGATCTCGCCACGATCACGCCGAGCTCAACCAATCCCGACATCACCAATCCGGCAATGGCGGCGACCTTCAAGCCGAAGGGTAAGGCGATCTACTTCCGTACCGTGACGACGGACGCTTTCCAGGGCCCCAACATGGCGAATTTCTTCGCCCAGAACCTGAAGGTGAAGACCGTCTTCGTCCTCGATGATTCCGGCGCTTATGGCGTTGGTATTGCCGACTCCTTCCAGAAGCAGGCCGAGAAGGACGGCATCAAGGTCCTGGGCCGTGATCAGCTCAATCCGAAGGAAGCCGACTACACGACGATCCTCACGAAGATCAAAGGGCTGAAGCCCGACGCTCTCTATTATGGCGGCGTGGCGCAGGCCGGCGTGAAGCTCGCCAAGCAGGCCTATGACGTCATCCCGAACATGATCAAAGGCGGCGGCGACGGCATCCAAGGCGGCAGCTTCCTGAAGGGCGGCGGCTTCCCGGCGGTCGAAGGCTGGTACTCGACCAACGCCGGCCCGCACCTCACCGAAGACCCGGCGGCGGCAGCCTTCGTGAAGACCTATCAGGACAAATACAAGGACACACCGAGCGATTACTCGATCACCGCTTATGACGGCGCGCTCGTGGTTCTCGATGCCATCAAGCGTGTCGTCGCCAGCGGCAAGGAGGTCAATCGCGCCAATGTCCGCGACGCGATTCAGACCAGCAACCTCAAGACGCTACAAGGTGTCGTTTCCTTCGACGAGAATGGCGACATCAAGGACCGTACGGTCAGCGTCTTCCAATACAAGCACGACGCCAAAAATCCGGACGATGACCTGACACATCAGAACCCGTATATCGGCGTAGCACCTCAGTCGTAAGCACACGCAGCTTCGACGCTGAAACGGGAGTCCTGACGTGGAATCTTGGGAGATCCTGCTTCAGCAGGTTATCAATGGATTGAGCCTGGGCGCGATGTATGCGCTACTCGCGCTCGGGTTCACCATGGTCTACGGCATCATCGAGCTCATCAACTTCGCTCACTTCAATATCTTCATGGTGGGCTCCTTCATCGCCATGTGGCTGATGCAGCTCATGGGCTTCACGGGGCAGACCCATATCCTCTATGGCCTGCCTCTGATCGGTTTGCTTGTGCTCGTGCTCTGCATGACCATGCTGGGCACAGGCGTGCTCGGCGCGCTGATCGAGCGCTACGCGCTGCGCGCGCTGCGCGGCGTCTCCGGAACGGCGCCGATGATCACCACCATCGGCCTGTCCTACATTCTCTTCAACGTGATCCTGCTCACCACGGGCGCCGACACGAAGAATTACTCGAACCCGATGCCGAACATCCGCTGGGAATTCGGCGATGCGGTGCTGCGTCTGCGCGAGGTGATGCTTTGGGGCCTCTCGATCGTGCTGATGATCGGGCTCCATTATTTTGTGCGTCGCACCAAGATGGGCAAGGCGATGCAGGCGACAGCTCAGGATCAGGAGGCGGCGCGCATGGTCGGCGTCGATGTCGATCGGGTTGTCATCATCACCTTCTTCATCGGCTCGGCGCTCGCGGGGGCGGCGGGCGTGATCTTCGGCCTTTATTACAACTATACGAGCTTCATCATCGGTTACACCGCCGGACTGCGCGCCTTCACGGCCGCGGTGCTGGGTGGGATCGGCAATATCCCGGGTGCCATGTTGGGTGGTGTGCTCATCGGCCTCATCGAGTCGCTCGGCGGCCAGTATCTCGCCGTGCGATGGACCGACGTGATTATTTTCTCGATCCTCGTCCTGGTGCTGGTGTTCAGGCCGACGGGTCTTCTCGGGCGGGCCGCCCCGACCAAATCCTAGGACGATTTTTGCAATGACAGAGACCCAGCTTCGACCTTCCGAGACCGCCGCTCCGCCCGCCATGGGGCGCGGAGCGAGCTTCCTCCCCGCCATTTGGGATCGCGCCACCGGCATCGCGGGACGCCGCGGCTTTATCATCGCCTTCCTCGTGATCGGCGCCGTTCTCCCGCTCCTCGACCGTAATGAAGGCGATATCGACGCGGGCGCAAATGCGCTCTCCTACGCGATCCTGGCGCTTGGCCTCAACATCGTGGTCGGTTTCGCGGGGCTCCTCGACCTCGGTTACGCCGCGTTTTTCGCCATCGGCGCTTATGCCTACGGCATCTTCTCCTCTTATCAAGTGCAACCGGAATGGTGGGGCTTTTGGGAGCCGTTCCAATGGCTCGGCCTCGTCCAGCACATCGCCGTGCCCGGTGGCCCGGGCACCGTGCATTTCACGGTCTCCTTCTGGCTCATGCT
The DNA here is from genome assembly GCA_035949255.1 of Beijerinckiaceae bacterium. Classification (GTDB taxonomy): domain Bacteria; phylum Pseudomonadota; class Alphaproteobacteria; order Rhizobiales; family Beijerinckiaceae; genus GAS188. The sequence goes on from DASZIL010000112.1 coordinate 47,915, forward strand.
GCCGATCTCGGCCATCATCACCGCCTTTTTCGGCGTGATGTTCGGGGCGCCGACCTTGCGCTTGAAGGGTGATTATCTCGCCATCGTGACGCTCGGCTTCGGCGAGATCGTGCCGATCGTTGCGCGCAACGTTCCCTATCTGACGAACGGCGCCGCGGGATTGAACGGTGTCGCCTCCCCCACCTTCTTCGGCTATTCCTTTGGCGTCCAATCGATGCCCTTCTACTACCTCGGCCTTGCGCTCGCGGCATTCCTCATCTTCGTGAGCCTTCGTCTCAAAAATTCGCGCATCGGGCGCGCCTGGCTCGCCATTCGTGAGGACGAGATCGCGGCCGAAGCCATGGGCGTCAACCGGGTCAAGCTGAAGCTTCTCGCCTTCGGGATCGGCGCCGGCTTTGCCGGCACGACCGGCACTTTCTACGTGGCGAAGCTGCAGACGGCCGCGCCTGAAATGTTCACCTTCCCGGTTTCGGTCATGCTGATCGTGATGATCGTGCTCGGGGGCATGGGGAGCGTCGCGGGCGTGGTCCTGGGAGCGCTGATCCTGCAGCTTCTCCAATCGGTGCTTCTGCAGGACCTCACGCAATGGATCCACGCTTTCGGCAATTTGACCGGCATTGAATTCTTCCAACAGCTCGACCTCGTGCAATCGATCGAGCTGATCTTCGGCATCATCCTCGTGGTGATGATGCGCTTTAGACGCCAAGGGCTCATCCCGGAGCGGGCTGCCGTCACGGCGTTGACGCATGCGCAGCAAACCGCCGTCCCCTCGCGGATTGGCGTCAAGGGCGGCCTTGTGCCCTTGCACCGCAGGACGCTCGACCCGAAAAAACCGCTTCTCGAGATCCGCGGCCTCTCCAAATCCTTCGGCGGCATCAAAGCCGTGCGCGATTTCAATCTCGATGTGATGCCGGGCTCGATTGTGGGCATCATCGGCCCCAATGGCTCGGGCAAGACGACCTTTTTCAACCTCATCACCGGCCTCACCCAACCCGACGGCGGCAAGGTGTTGCTGATGGGCGAGGACGTCACGGGTCTTTTGCCGCATGTGATCGTCGAGCGAGGCATAGCGCGGACCTTCCAGAATCTGCGCCTCTTCGCCAACATGACGTTGCTCGAGAACGTGCTCGTGGGCACGCATTCGCGCACCACGACCGGCGCCATCGGGGCTGTGCTGCGCACGCCAAGGGTACGTCGCGAGGAAATTGCGGCGAATGAGCGTGTAATGGATACGCTACGCATCTTCGGCAACCGCTTGATGCCACGCGTCCAGCACCTTGCTCGCACGCTTTCCTACGCCAATCGGCGCCGGCTTGAGATCGCGCGCGCCCTTGTTTCCGAGCCGGTCTTGCTTTTGCTCGACGAGCCGACCGCCGGGATGAACCCCACCGAGACGCTCGAGCTCACGGACCAGATCCGGCATTTACGCGATCGCGGCGTGACCGTGCTGATGATCGAGCACAAGCTCGCCGTGGTGAACCAGATTGCCGACAAGGTCATCGTGCTCGATCATGGCGAGAAGATCGCCGAGGGCACTCCGAAAGAAGTCCACTCTAACAAGGAAGTTTTGCGTGCCTATCTCGGACGCTCCACAGACGCAGTCGCAGAGGCGGCCGCCGCTTCTTGAGTTCAACGACGTCAACACCTACTACGGCGAGCTTCACGTCCTCAAAGGCGTGAACTACCGGGTCGGCGACGGCGAGATCGTGTGTCTGCTCGGAGGCAATGCCTCCGGCAAATCGACCACGATGAAGACGATCCTCGGCATCGTGCGGCCAAAGAGCGGCGTCGTGACCTATGTCGGCAAAACCATCAACAACTTGGCGACAGCCGATCGCGTCAAGCGCGGCATCGCGCCCGTGCCGGAGGCGCGGCGCCTTTTTCCGCGCATGACCGTGCTCGAAAACCTGGAGATGGGGGCCTTCACGCGAACCGACACGACCGAGATCGAGTCGGACAAGGAGCGCGTCTTCTCGCTCTTCCCGCGGATCAAGGAGCGGCTCACCCAATTGGCGGGGACGCTTTCGGGCGGCGAACAACAGATGGTGGCCATGGGGCGAGCGCTGATGGCCCGACCGAAGCTCCTGTGCATGGACGAGCCCTCGATGGGACTTTCGCCGGCCTTCGTCGAGCAGGTCTTCGACATCATCCAGGCGATCAACAAGCAAGGCACCAGCATTTTCATGGTCGAGCAGAACGCCAATATGGCGCTTTCGATCGCCGATTACGGCTACGTGCTCCAGACTGGCGAAGTCGTGCTTCACGGCTCGGCTAAGAACCTGCGCGACAACGAGATGGTGCAGCAGGCTTATCTCGGCGAGATGAAGGCGCAATAGAACCAAAAGAGGCAAGATGGACGCCTCGACCACCCAAGGCGGCGATGCGGCATTCTGGGCGCGGGCCCGCCGCCACATGCTGAGCTACGGCGGCAACTTCGTCCCGTTTGTCGCCGCACGCGCAGCCGGCGCCTTTGTCTATGACGCTCAGGGCCGCCGCGTCCTCGACTTCACCTCGGGGCAAATGAGCGCGATTCTCGGGCATTCGCACCCGGAGATCGCCGCCACCCTCGCCGCCGCCGCTGCTTCGCTCGATCATCTGTTCTCGAGCATGCTCAGCGTTCCGGTCGTCGACCTTGCCGAGGCGCTTGCGCGCCTCGTGCCTGCCTTGCCGCGCGTCATGCTCTTGTCGACCGGCGGCGAAGCCAATGAGGCGGCGATCAAGATTGCCAAATTGGTGACCGGTGGTTGGGAGGTCGTCGGCTTCGCCCAGTCGTGGCATGGCATGACGGGAGGCGCCGCGGCCGCGACCTACAAGGCGGGCCGTCGCGGCTATGGCCCCGCGGCCGCAGGGTCCTTCGCCATCCCCGCCCCCAACGCCTTCCGCCCGCGCTTCGCGAATCTGTCCTGGCAGGCCGAGCTCGACGATGCCTTCGATCTCATCGACCGGCAAAGCACGGGCAATCTCGCTGCCTTCATCGCCGAGCCCATCCTCAGCAGCGGCGGCATCATCGAGCTGCCGCAAGGCTATCTTGCCGCGCTCAAAAAGAAATGCGCCGAGCGCGGGATGCTGCTCATCCTCGATGAAGCGCAAACGGCGCTCGGGCGGACCGGCACCATGTTCGCCTTCGAGCGCGACGGTGTGACACCCGATATCTTGGTGCTGTCGAAGACCTTGGGAGCCGGCCTTCCGCTTTCCGCCGTGATGACGTCCGAGAAGATCGGCGACCAGTGCGCGACGCGCGGCTTTCTCTTCTACACGACTCATGTCAACGATCCGCTTCCCGCCTCGGTCGGGCTCAAGGTGATCGAAATCGTCGAACGCGATGCTCTCGCGGCGCGGGCCGCAACCCTCGGCGCGAGGCTGAAAAAGGGCCTCATCGAGCTTCAATCGCGTTCTCCCTGCATCGGGGATGTGCGCGGGCGCGGCTTGCTGCTGGGTCTCGAATTCATCGACGAGCGGGGCGGCAAGAAGCGCTCGGCGGCCACGCTCTCCGATGCCGTGACGGATCAGGCCTTGAGCCTAGGCCTCTGCGCCAATATCGTGCGCGCCGGATCTTCGGGCGGCGTCATGCGGATCGCACCGCCGCTGACAGTGTCGGAAGCCGAGGTCGACCTCGGGCTCGAGCTCTTGAACACCGCCATGGACGATGTGGTGAAGAATTGAGGCTTGGCTTTTGACCTTGAGCCTCTCGGACCTGAGCCTCCCGAATTATCTGAGCACGGAGCCTCAATCTCGCGGCTGCGGCGGATTCCCGTCCCCTCTATTGGCTGGGGGACCTGGATTCGAAACAAGACTTCCGTGCCAGCGTTCGCGGGGGATCAGGGATCAGGCACGAGCTGCGCTGGCCGGTGAAATACGACCAGAGCCACTGGCGCTGCACACGCGGCCTGTTCTGCGCCTGCTGCAGGGAGAGGATGTGAACGAACGCCCACACCAGCCACGTCAGGAATTGGGTTATGCCACACCCGCTGTTCGATCCATGTGCGGCTCCTATGGTGGCGCCGAGGTTGTGGCCGGCGCTAACTTGGCGCCATGCCTTTCTGGGCCAACTCCTTGATGGCGCCCTCAGTCTTGGCTAGATGCTCCAGGCCCATGCCGCGCAGGACATTGGGGGCCTTGGTGAACTGGATGTTGTCGTAGCCGACGATCTCGATGCGGTTGCCCCAGGGATCGCGGAAATCCAGGAACGGCCCCGGAAGCGAATCCACGCCTGCATTGACCAGCTCTCGGCGGACGGCTTCCTTATCGTCGACAACAAGGCCGAAGTGACGTCCGTCGTCGGCGCCCTGTCGGCGGCCTTTCTGGAGCGCGATGAACTGATCGCCGAGATCGATGAAAGCCATGCTCTCGCTCTTGCTTCGCAGCTCGAAATCGAAGAGCCGGCCATAGAAAGCCAGCGCTTCCTCGATGTCGCCCACCTCCAACGCTACGTGATTGAAGCCCACGGCGCGGGCCTTCCTCGCATCGGGCATTACAACCTCCTACGGTCATCGATGAACAGTTCTATCCCGAGAGGCTGGGATGGTGAAGCTGGATGCCAAGTCGGGCGCTATCGGCTTCGACGCCTCTTTGCCGCGGTCGTCGATTTCCCGTCGAGTGCTGTGCGACCGGGCATTCCAGTCCTGATGACGCGCTTTGAGCCGTGCAAGCTCGCATGGTTCCAAAGCGGGCCGCCTTCGGGTAGCGTGCGAGCGGCAAGGGGCAGGTGAATGAGCTTATCCGATATTTTTGCGCGAATTGTCGCGTTGATTGGCGCCACAGCGATCCTGTTTCGGCGGCTGAAGGACGGCGCGAAAGAGCCGGCCTTTGGCAACAATCCCTCGATCCCTGCAGCGAAGCGCCAGGGCATTCCGACACTCAAGATGCCGACGGCCAGGGGATGGAGACAAGGGGAGACGCCGGTCGCAGCGACCGGGCTCAAAGTCAATGCGTTTGCGACCGGTCTCAAGCATCCCCGCTGGCTCCGCGTGCTGCCCAATGGCGACGTGCTCGTCGCCGAGGCTCTGAGCGTGGCTGCGCCTATTAAGACGGCCTTCGACTACGCCATGTTCAGCACGATGAAACGCGCCGCTGCCGTTGGGGTCAGCCCGAACCGCATCACGCGGTTGCGCGACGCGGACGGCGATGGCGTGGCCGAAATTCGCGAGGTGTTCCTAGAAGAGCTGAATCAGCCGTTCGGCATGGCGCTGCTGGGCAATACATTCTATGTCGGCAACACCGACGGAGTGGTCGCCTTTCCTTACACGGCGGGCGCGACCCGCATCACCGCACCAGGGCGAAAGCTGACCGAGTTCAAGCCCGGCGGGCATTGGACGCGGAGTCTGCTGCCGAGCCCCGATGGGCTGAAGCTCTTCGTTGGGGTGGGCTCGTTTAGCAATATCGGCGAGAGCGGCATGGCTCTCGAGGAGGGCCGCGCGGCCATCTACGAGATCGATCTGGCAAGTGGCAGGAGTCGGATTTTTGCGAGTGGTCTGCGCAACCCCGTGGGCCTGGCATGGGAACCTCAAACCGGCGCTCTCTGGACTGTGGTCAATGAACGCGACGGCTTGGGCGACGAGACTCCTCCCGACTATCTCACCACGGTGCGTGAAGGCGCCTTCTACGGGTGGCCCTATTGCTACTGGGGGCAGACGGTTGATGACCGGGTGCCCCAGGATCCGGCCGCGGTCGCAAGGGCTACGACACCGGATTACGCGCTGGGGGGGCACACCGCGTCGCTGGGCCTCTGTTGGATGCCCGCCGGCACGCTTCCCGGTTTTCCCGCGGGTATGGCCATCGGGCAGCACGGCTCCTGGAACCGCAGCACGCTGAGCGGCTACAAGGTCATCTTTGTGCCGTTCGAGAATGGCCGCCCGGCCGGGCCGCCGCGCGATGTTGTAACGGGGTTCCTCGCAGCGGATAAGCGGGTCTCCTATGGACGACCGGTCGGGGTGGCGATCGGCCCTGACGGTTCCTTGCTAGTGGCGGACGATGTGGGCGATGTAATATGGCGCGTAACCGGCGAGCGGCAGAGCTGACCTGATGAGACGCATGTAGCAGCGCTGAACCTCATCAATGAGGCCGCTAAGTTGGCATTGTCAAAGACGGCGCTTCCTGGTATCCATCCCGGGCCGCCCGCTTAACCTCGAACTCGATCTCGCCGGCGGCGGTCCGGTCTCCATTCATTTTCGCAACCTCACGCCGGGCCTATCCCCGCCGTTGATGAATTCAACGCTGGCCCATTCAAGCTCGCTCTGGATCGCGTCAAGGTCGCTCGGTTCCGGCATCCCGACGCCCGTCTCATAGTCCGTTGTCAGCGTCGCCGGAACGACGGCGACCCCGGCGAGCTCGGCCTGCGACATGCCGGCCAACATGCGAGCGGCGCGGCATTGGGCGGGCGTCACTTGCTCGGCCTCGCTGCATGTTTCGGCTTCGCCTCACCGTTCCGGCCTCCGCCTCGGCGCCAAGCGTTGCTTCCCGCCTCGGCAATTCTGCGCCAGATACTTGCCCAACCGGGTCTTGAGCGGAGCGGCGCCCCTGGCCACATATCGCACATGGTCAAGCCCACCATACCCCGCACAGAACCAACGAACCAAGAGCTTCGTCTCAAAGCCATCGAGATCGCGGCCGAGCTTGAAATTCTCGACAAGGCGGATGCCTTGTTAGTGCTGCGCTACGCCAAACTTTTGACGACGGACTATATTGGCGAGGAGCCAACGGGTCGCG
>DASZIL010000113.1:0-21041 GCA_035949255.1 Beijerinckiaceae bacterium
TATCTTCGCGCTTTCGGCGCCTTGGGCCGCTTCCGCCACGAATCGAGCCTCGGAACCTGGCTCACGCGCATCGTCCTCAACGAGGCGCTCTCGCGCTGGCGCGGACGAGGGCCGCGCCTCGAGCCGGCGACGCGTGCCCTGCTCGATGCGCCAGGCGCGCGAGTTGTGCCGTTCCCGCATGGCGGGGAAGCCGATCCGGAACGTGCCTTGGCCCAACGACAAATCCAGCGAGCGCTGGAACGCGCCATCGACGAGCTGCCGAAGAACTTCCGCACCGTGCTCATCTGCCGCGTGATCGAGGAGATGAGCGTGGAGGAGACGGCGGCGTCCCTCGATTTGCGCACCGAAACAGTCAAGACGCGGCTGCACCGGGCCCGCAGACTTCTGAGGCTCGCGCTCGAAAAGCAGATCGGCCCCGTTCTCACGGGGGCGTTTCCCTTTGCCGGACGCCGCTGCGAGCAGATGACCGAGAAAGTGCTAGCCCGGCTGCGGCCTTAAGGCGAGAAATTCGGGAACCTTTAGGCGAAGGCTCCATCCAATCCCTGCACGCCGAATTTTTCGGGTCCAGAGAGGAAGGAACACCATGCCGATCGCCAAAGTTTTCGCGGCGTTCGCCGCCTTGCTGCTCGCCACGGGCACAGCCGACATCAAGGCGGCGAAGCTTGCGCTTGGGCGGTCGAAGAACAAGGAGGTGATCGCCTTCGCCAAGGACATGGTGCGCGACCATGGTGCCGTGAACCAGAAGGCCTTGGCCCTCGTCAAGAAGCTCAAGGTCACGCCGGAAGACAACGATACGAGCCGAAGCCTCGTGCAAAAGGCCGATGAGGATCGCGCCACGCTTTCCAAGCTGCATGGCGCCGAATTCGACAAAGCCTATGCGAACAACGAAGTTGCCTACCACAAAACGATGAACGGAGCGCTCGAAACCACACTCATTCCGGACGCGAGCAATCCTGAGCTGAAGGATCTCTTGTCGACGGGGCTCAAGATCTTCCAAGGCCACGAGCAGCATGCCGATCATCTCGTGGAGACGCTGAAGTGAGACTGGCCCTTTGCCTGACGGTAGCGGCCTTTCTCACGGGGGCGCCGGCGCGTGCGGGCGAGGTGGTCGAGGTCAAGATCGACCAGCTCGCCTATGCGCCGACGAAGATCACGGCGCATGTCGGCGATACGGTGGAATGGAAGAATGGCGACTTCGTCGCGCACACCGCCACCGCGATCGGAGGCGCATTCGATGTGATGATTCCGGCGGGTGCGACCCGCCGCCTTCTCCTCAAGGAGACCGGCGGCTTCCCTTACTATTGCCGCTTCCATCCGAACATGAAGGGCGAATTGACGGTCATGTGAGGCGGCGTGCGATCGCTCTCCTCTCCCTCACTCGGCGGCCTCGCGGCGTCCAAGCGGGTAGGCGCCGACATCCTCGCGGAAAGGCTGCGCCAGCATGCGGTCGAGCCTGAGCTCGCGCGGGTCGCGGAACTGCTCGATCCCGATCGTCATGTTCTCATGGCCGGCCGCGGGCTCGGCCCGATAGGTGCCGAACCAGCGGTCCCACCAGGGAAGGTTGAAGCCGAAATTGCTGTTCGTCTCGCGCGGCGCGATGGAATGATGCACGCGGTGCATCTCGGGCGTGACGATGATCCAGCGCATCAACCGATCGAGCGCCGCGGGAAGGCGCACATTACCGTGGTTGAACATCGAAGTGGCGTTGAGCAGCACCTCGAAGACGAGCACGGCCAGCGCCGGCGCGCCAAGCGCGGCGACGACGACGAGCTTGATCACCATCGACAAGAGGATCTCGAAGGGGTGAAAGCGCACCCCCGTGGTCACGTCGAATTCGAGATCGGCGTGGTGCATGCGGTGCAGCCGCCAGAGCACCGGCACGGCATGAAAGAGCACATGCTGCAGGTAGATCGTAAGGTCGAGAAGGATCACTGACGCGATGATCGCGACAAGGCGCGGCAGCTCGACCGCATTGAAGAGGCCAAAGCCATGGGCCCTGGCGATCAAGGCCATGCCGACGGCAGCCGTCGGAAAAATGATGCGCAAAATGATGGTGTCGAGCACGACGACCCCGAGATTGCCGGGCCAGCGCCGCGCCCGACCGATGCGCTGAGGGCGTCGCGGCGCCAAGAGCTCCCATACCGCCATGGCGACAAGAACGCCGGCGAAGGCGCCGAGACGGATGAGAGGCTCGTGCTCGAGGAACGAGGGAGGAACCATGCGCCTATCTATGGCATGAGGAGTAAGGAGTGAAGAGTGAGAGGTGAAGGGTGAGGGGTGAGGGGTGAAGGGTGAGGAGTGAGGAGAAACCCTACTGCTCACTATTCACTACTCACTATTCACCTGTTCGAATTTTAATAAAACTTGAACCATCGGGTCACGAATGCGTGAGAGTTGTAATTAGATCGATGCCTTCTACGCTCATTTGTGTTAGCGCAATATCGCGTCGTGTTTGGCGACATTGATCGAGAACATCCGCGACGGGAAGGCGCCGGATCGAGGCCGGTACAGGTCCGCCAGGCGAAAAACAGCGAGGAAAACAGGTTGAGGCTTGCCACGACAAAGGGGCTCTTTGCCCATTGGGACCGGTTGCGCGGCGAACGGGCCGCCCCCACGCGGGGCGATATCGATCCCGCCCATCTCCGCAATTTTCTTTCCGATGTCTTCATGCTCGATGCGCAGCCTTGGCAGGAAGGGCGCATACGGCTCGCGGGAACGCGGATCTGCGAGCTCTTCGGCCGTGAGCTCAAGGGCCAGCGCCTTCCCGAGCTGTGGTTCGAATGCGAGCGTGCCGAGATCACCCGCCTCATCGGTGCGGTGACGGGCGGCATGCATGGGCTCGTCGCAAGCTTGACCGGCGAGACGAGCCAGGGACGCGAGCTCGATATCGAAATGCTTCTCTTGCCGGTACGGCCGAACGCCAGCTCTCAATGCGGCGCGATCGGCTCTTTCGCCGCGTCCGCGCTGCCCTCCTGGTTCGGTCAAGATGCGATCACGGCCCTGAGCACGCGGACCATCCGCATGATCGAGCACGGGGCGCGCCCGCAAATTCCGTTCGGACGCCTCTCCGCTCCCGTGGAGTCGCTACGCGCCGCGCGCCAGCATCTCGTCCTCATCCCGGGCGGAAAGAGCGCGTGAGAACGAGCGGATGGCCGCGCCGGCTCGAGCGAATAGCAAGTAGCGAGTGGTAAAAATGGGGTGTCACACCCGGCCGAGCGATCCGCAGGATCGCGAGGGGAAGGGTAACCATCTTCCGTCACCGAATCTGGATGCCCTTCATCGGCTCGCGAAGTTTATCCTTGGGCGCGCCAAAGCCGCGACCCGGGGGCTCGCCCTCCCCGGGCATGACACCGGTGGAGCGCGCGAAGGTAAGGCGTTTCAGGCTTCCGACAGCTCTTGCGCCTTGAGCGGCTCTCGGTAAATTCCGGTCAAGGCAACGCCGTCGGCGCCGATCCGGCCCCGATACATGCCCGCGCAATTGAAGGGCAGCGCGACCTCGCCCGTCGCATCGACGGCGATGAGCCCGCCGGAACCGCCCCGGACGCCCAGCTCGGCCACAACCGCTTCGGCCGCCGCGGCAAGCGCTTGCTTGCCGAGGCGCATGCGGCAGGCGATCTCATGCGCGGCGGCGTAGCGGATGAAGACCTCGCCATGTCCCGTCGCCGAAATGGCGCAGCTCTCATCCGCCCAGGTGCCGGCGCCGAAGACGGGACAGTCCCCGACGCGACCCGGCAGCTTTCCGGTCATGCCGCCGGTCGAGGTCGCGGCCGCGAGATTGCCGGCGGCATCGCAAGCGACGGCGCCGACCGTGCCGTGCCTTGCCGCATCATCGCGCTTATCCTCGCCCTGCGAGCGACGCCGCTCGAGCTCCGCCCGCAGGGCGGCGAGACGCTCGGCGGTGCCGAAATAAGCGGCTTCCTCGAAGGCGAGCCCCTGCTCGCGGCAGAATGCCATCGCCCCGTCTCCGATGAGCAGCACATTCTCGGAATTCTCCATCACGGCGCGCGCGGCGAGCACCGGATTGCGCGGGCCGGAAACTCCGGCAACCGCGCCGGCCTTGCGTGACGCGCCATCCATCACGGCGGCATCCATCTCATGCGTGCCGGCCGAGGTGTAGACCGCACCCCGCCCGGCGTTGAAATGCGGATCATCCTCGAGAGCGATTACAGCCCGCGTCACCGCTTCGAGCGCAGGGCCGCCGTCCTTGAGCACGCGATAGCCGCTCATCAAGGCGCGTTGCAACCCCGCCCGAAACTCGGCCTCGGCTTGCCCCGTCATCGCCTCGCGCCGCCGCGTCCCCGCGCCGCCGTGAATGGCCAGTGAAAACCTCATGTTCTTAAGCCCTATTCGTTCCTCGCCTTACCCTCGTCAGCGCAGCGCGCCCGAGATGGTGGAGTGTTGACCCAGCCGATCGCGCTCATCATGTCGCCGGCCGGAAAGGCGACGCTGCGCGGCCCGATCCGCTCGGCCGGGCCGTACGCCCTATTGATGCCCTCGCTTGATGGCAAAAGGCAAGCGGGGCGCGTTCGATTCGGTGTCAGCTCGAACCGATCACGGCCTTGCCGCTTCATGAGCGCTTCGGGACGGCTCGGCGATCGTCTCGCGGCTCTTGCAATTTCGTTCTCTTGTCCCGGGATTCCCATGACAGAGATTTCGCGCCATGCTCAGCCTCGCGCCGAATCGCGACAAGGTGGTGCATGAGTCTGCCGGAAAAACGCTTTCCGCTTCTTGCGGATATCCTCACCGATCGGCGTCTCGCGCTCATGCTGGCGCTCGGCTTCAGCTCGGGCCTGCCGTTCCTCCTCATCTTTTCGACGCAATCGGTCTGGCTGCGCGAAGCCGGCATCTCGCGAACCGAGATCGGCCTCCTGAGCTATGTCGCCCTCGCCTACACCTTCAAATTCCTCTGGGCGCCGATCATCGACACTTTCGACGTTCCGGCCCTTGCGAAGCTTCTCGGCCGGCGTCTCGCGTGGATGCTTGTCGCTCAGCTCGGCGCGGCGACAGGCCTCGCCTGCCTCGCATTCGGGGATCCGGCCCATGCGATCGCCTGGACGATCGCCAGCGCCTTTCTCGTCGCCTTCATGTCGGCGACGCAGGATGTCGTCGTCGACGGCTGGCGCATCAATGCGGCGCCACCCGAGCGCCAAGGCATGATGCTGGCGACCTACCAGCTCGGTTATCGCGTGGCGCTCCTTTGCGCCGGCGCGGGCGCGCTCTACCTCGCCGATTTCATAAGCTGGAAGGCCGCTTACCTTGCGATGTCCGCCCTCATGGCGGTGGGCATCAGCGCTTGCCTCCTCGCACGGGGCGTGCCGCGGGAAGGGGCTATTGCGGCCGCCACAGCCTCGGCGACGAGCTCCCTCGCCTTCCCGTCGCTCGCTTCATCTTTCGTCGAGCCTCTCGCCGATCTCATCCGGCGCAAGGGCCCTATGCTCGTCCTCATCTTGATGCTCGTCGCGCTTTATCGGCTTCCCGATTTCGTGTCCGGCGTGATGGCGAACCCGCTCTACATCGATCTCGGCTTTTCCAAATCCGATATCGCGACGGTTTCGAAGCTCTACGGCGTCTGGGTCGGCATCGCCGGGGCTTTCGCCGGCGGCTTTGCCGTCTCGCGCTTCGGCCTCATGCCCACGTTGATCTGCGGCGGCATCGCGGCCTCGGCCTCTCATCTCATGCTGGCGCTACTCGCTCAAAGCGGGCCAAGGATCGAGCTGTTGACGCTTGCGATCAGCATCGAGAATTTCGCTTCCGGCTTCGCCGGGACTGCGCTTATGGCCTATATGTCCTCGCTCACCTCGCCCGCCTTCGCCGCCACGCAATATGCGCTTTTGTCGTCGCTTTATGCCTTGCCGGGAAAGCTCGTCGGCGGATTGTCGGGCTTCATGGTCGACAGCTTCGGCTACCCCGCGTTCTTCGCCATGACCTCCCTCATCGGCATACCGGTCGCGCTCCTCGGCCTCATCGTCTGGCGAAGCTCGGCAACGCCGAAGGCGGATGATGCCGGCGACGCGCTGCCTTCGCGCAAAGAGGGCGTGGCACGCCTTTGAGTCCGCATCGCGCTGGATCGTCAACCGCCCCGCGCGCGGTTCCAGCCTCGCCCGACGTCGCCGAGCCCGACGCAGCCGTTCTGCGTCACCACCACCGTGTCCTCGAGCTTGACGAAACCACGCTTGGGATGAGCCATGGTGGTCTCGATGGAGATCACCATATCGGCCTCGAGCGGGCGGGTTTCGTCGTAAGCCGGATAGGGCACGGGCCCCCTGCTCGTGAGGCGTGGCGCCTCATGGCTCACGAGCCCCATCCCATGCGCCACGAATTCGAGATAGCCACGATGGGGCGACGCTTCGACGAGCTCGCGCGCCGCGGTGAAGATCTCGCCTCCCGCCGCGCCTTGCCGGATCGGGCGGCGCGCCCGCTGTTGGATTTCGTCGACCGCGCCCAGAAGCTCGACGAGCTCCGCGTCGGGCTCGCCCAAAATGCCCATGCGGCAAAGATCGCCGATATAGCCGTGGTAATTCCCGCCTGAATCGAGCGAGATGATATCGCCGGCTTCGAGGCGCTGATCGGAGGGAGCCCGGTTGAGGCTCGTGCCGGCGGTGATCAGGCAATATTCGAAGGTGAGGTCGCGCCCCACCTCCTCTCGGCGCAACCGATCGACGAGATCACGCTTGGTCATGCCCGGCGCGCAGCTCTCGAAGACGACGAGCATCGAGGCGACGACCCGCTCCGAGGCTTCGCGCAGCTTTGCGAGCTCACCCTTCGTCTTTTGCGCCCGCAGCCGTTCGAGCGGGAAGAGAGCGTCGACGATTTCGCAGTTGCCGAGGCCGTCCTGCAGTCCCTTGGCGCTGTCCCACGGCAGGAATGCCGCCTCGACTCCCACCTTGGCGATCGGCCCGCCGAGTCCCTTGATATGCTCGATCGCTTTTCGGATCGCGCTTGCGCTGTCCCCCGCTGTCGTCTCGACGGTGCGCGGCCAAAATCTGCCGAGCTGTTTCTCATAGCTCTCGAGTCTGTAGCCGATGTAGGCGGTGTTCTCGGGCCTCCCCTTTTGATAGACGAGCACCGGCAGATAGCGGCTGACGCCGATCGCATCCATGTAATCGAAGAAGAAGAAACGATAGCCGCCGAGGAGATATTGCACATTGTGCTTCGAGGTCGCGAGGAGGACGTCGATCCCTTGCTCGTCGAGAAGCGCATCGAGCCGCTTCGTATCGAAAGGAGGAGACCTCATGTCGGGCGGCGTCGTCTCGCGAGGCTTGGTTTCCTGATGACGCTGTGCAGGCATTGACATCTCCTCCACTTTCAAGGCTTCCGGCTCGACATAGCCGCCGATCGCTCAAGATCGCGGCCGCCTCTTCTCAGATCCATATTCGGGCGCTGAGCGCGATTGCGCAAAGGTTTTCTGCCACGCGTCGCGGCGAAGCTGCCCGACGAGGCAGGGGATCAACCTTCGATCGATGCGGCCATTTTCGCGCGCATCGCGGCATCGGGAAAGCTCCCGGACCCCGCAGCTGCGTCCTCGCGCATATGTTCAGGCTTGCCCGTGCCGGGGATGACGCAGGTCACCGCGGGGTTTCCGAGCACGAATTTCAACAGGAATTGTCCCCAGCTCGTGCAGCCGATCTCGCCGGCAAGGGACGGCAAGGGACGGTCCCGTAAACGGCGCAAAAGACCGCCACCGCCGAAGGGCCGGTTGACGAGCACGGCGATGCCGCGCTCGGCCGCGAGCGGCAAGAGCCGCTCTTCGGCGGCACGATCGTCGAGCGCGTAATTGAGCTGGACGAAGTCGAGCTTTTCCGAGCGCATGATGCTTTCGAGCTCGCCATAGGCGCTCGATTCGTAATGGGTGACGCCGAGGTAGCGGATGCGCTTCTCGCGCTTCCACTCCCGAAGCGTCGCGAGATGCGTGCGCCAATCGACGAGGTTGTGAACCTGCATCAGGTCGAGGCGCGAGACGCGCAGAAGCTTCATGGATTGGCGCATCTGGGCGATGCCGGCCTCTCGCCCGCGGATCCAGACCTTGGTCGCGACGAACGGCTTCTCGCGCGGTGTCTTCATCTGCGCGAGGAGATCGCCGACGACGCCTTCGGCCGCGCCATACATCGGGGAGGAATCGATGACCGAGCCGCCGCTTTCGAAGAGCGTGTCCAAGACGCCGGCGAGCGGCGCTCGCTCCTCGGCGCCTTCGCCGACGTCGAAGCCTTGCCAGGTTCCCAAGCCGATGACGGGCAATTCTTCCCCGGACGAAGGGATCTTGCGGCGCTGCATCTTGCCTTCCCCCACCGGTTGCTCCTTCGATTGCGCGCTCGCGCGTCCGCCCATGGCGGTCGCCGAGAGAGCGCCCGCCGCTAGTCCTATGAAAGCCTTGCGCGTAACTCCCGCCGCGCATTCGGCGTCGCGAATTTTCGCCTGCGCATTCCTCTCGTCCCTATGCACGAACCTCGCCTCCTCGATCGATCCATAAAACCTGAAGCCAGCCTGTGCCCGAGCCGCATGGTTGCTCATCACGTCTCGGATGTCCGCTGTCCGCCTGGCTTGCCGTTCCCCCGAAGAGGCACCGCCCGCATGGTTGCGCCCGCAGCTCCCTTCGAGCCTCTGGCCCGAGCACTCGCATTCCGGTCGGCCGCGCGCCGCGCGGCTGCCCTGAAGAGCGCGGCATAGAGCTTGGCGGCCGTACCCCACCCGACCTTGCTTCTCATGGCTTTTTGCTGAAGGCGGCGCCAGCTCTTTTTGTTGTGCCACAGGACAAACACGCGATCGAGCGTCCGCCGGAGCGCGGCTTCGCTCACGGGCGTGAACTGAAAGCCCGTGGCGACACCTGCCGCAAGGGCCGCTTCATTTGCGTCGATCACCGTGTCGGCGAGCCCACCGACACGCGAGACGATCGGCAAAGTGCCGTAACGGAGCGCGGCGAGCTGCGTGAGCCCGCAAGGCTCGAAGCGCGACGGCATGAGGAGCGCATCGCTCCCCGCTTGAATCACATGGGCGAGCGCCTCGTCATGGCCGATGACAATCGCAACCTCGCCTCGATGACGAGCGGCGGCGGCGCGGAGCCTGGTTTCGAGGCCTTGATCGCCCGCGCCGAGGAGCGCCAATTGCGCGCCACGTGCCACGAGATCCGGCAGCACGGCGGCGATGAGGTCGATGCCTTTCTGCTCGGTCAAACGGCTGACCACGCCGAAGATCGGCGCGTCGGGCCGCGCCGCGAGCCCGAGCTTCTCGCGCAACGCCGCCTTGTTCGCCACCTTGAGGTCGACCTCATCGACGCTAAAGCGCGTCGCGATATGCGGGTCCTTGCGCGGCGACCACAGATTCGTGTCGATGCCGTTGCAAATCCCCGTCAGCACTGGGGCGCGCGAGCGAAGAAGGCCGTCGAGCCCCATGCCTCCTTCGGGCGTGCAAATCTCCGCCGCATAGGTTGGGGAGACGGTGGTGATGGCGTCGGCGAAAAAGAGCCCCGCCTTGAGAAATCCGATCCGGCCATGAAACTCGACGCCCTCCATGGTCCTGATCTCCGGCGGCAATTCGAGCACATCCGCAAGAGTGCTGGGAAACAGCCCTTGGAAGGCGAGGTTGTGAATGGTGATCACCGTCGCCGGCCCGCCGCGGAGGTAGGCGGGCGCCAACCCCGCTTGCCAATCATGAGCGTGCACCAGGGCCGGCTGGTAGCCCGGCACCAGCCCCTTCGCGATGTCGGCGGCGACCTTGGCGAGCGCGCCGAAGCGAAGCGCATTGTCCTTCCAATCGACCCCGGCGTCGTCGACATAAGGATTGCCCTCGCGCCGATAAAGATGCGGCGCGTCGATGACGAAAAGCTCAAGCTTGCCGGCGCGAGCTTCCAGCAGCCGCGCCGGGCCGCCGTGGAGATTGTCGTAAGCGTGAAGGGCCTGAGCCTTTTCGAGCGCGCCGAGCACGGCGGGATATCCGGGCACCAGCGACCGGACGCGGACGCCTTCGCGCGCCAGCGCGAGCGGCAAGGCGCCCGCGACATCGGCCAATCCTCCCGTCTTGACCAGCGGGTAGATTTCGGAGGTAACCGCGAGAACCTTCATCGGTGGGGGCAAGGAAGCGCGAACAATCAGCGGTTCGTCATGCGGTCGATCATCAGTTGGGTGACGAGGCAAATCCCTCTCTCGGTGCGGCGAAAGCGTCGCCCATCGGTTTCCGGATCGTCACCGACGACGAGGCCTTCGGGAATGGAGACGCCGCGATCCACGACGACATTTTTCAGCCGGGCTCGGGCGCCGACTCTCACATGCGGCAGAACGACGGAGTTTTCGACCTCGGCGCGACGCTCGATGCGCACGCCCGTGAAAAGGAGGGAACGGCGAACCTGCGCGCCCGAGACGATGCAGCCGCCGGCGACGAGAGAATTCTCGGCAAGCCCCCGGTCGCCTGCTTCCGCGCCCACGAATTTCGCGGGCGGCGTGACTTCGGCGAAGGTCCAGATCGGCCAATCGCGATCGTAAAGGTTGAGAGAAGGCAAGGCATCGGTCAAATCGATATTGGCTTGCCAATAGGCATCGACCGTTCCGACGTCGCGCCAATAAGCTTCCGCCTCCGCGTTGCTGCGCACGCACGAGCGGGTGAAGCGATGCGCGAACACATTTCCCTGCCGCACGAGGTGGGGGATGATGTCCTTGCCGAAATCCCGGCTCGAGCCTTGATGGGCGGCATCGCGCCGCAATTGATCGAAGAGAAAGCGCGTCTCGAACGCATAGATGCCCATGCTGGCGAGCGCCTTGTCGGGATCGTCGGGCATGCCGGGCGGGTTTGCCGGCTTCTCGAGAAACGAGATGACGCGGTCATTCTCATCGACAGCCATCACGCCGAAGCCGGTAGCCTCGAGGCGGGGCACCTCGATGCAGCCGACCGTCGCATCGGCGCCGGATTGAACATGTTGCTGGAGCATCAGCTCGTAATCCATTTTGTAGATATGATCGCCGGCCAGGATGACGATATATTGCGAGTGATGGCTCCTGATGATGTCGATGTTCTGGTACACCGCATCGGCGGTGCCGGCATACCACATATTCTCGCTCACACGCTGGCTCGCGGGAAGGATATCGAAGCTCTCGTTGCGCTCGGGCCGGAGGAAATTCCAGCCGCGCTGCAAATGGCGGATCAGGCTGTGGGCCTTGTATTGGGTGGCCACCGCGATCTTGCGAATACCCGAATTCAGCGCATTCGAAATGGCGAAATCGACGATGCGCGAATTGCAGCCGAAGAACACAGCGGGCTTGGCGCGCTTGTCGGTGAGCTCATGGAGCCGGCTGCCGCGCCCCCCCGCCAGAACATAGGCCATCGCCGAACGGGCGACCGGAGCTGAGGGCGGGTGCGGGCCGGCCATGCGCATCCTCCATCCGTCGGCCTCGCGACCGGTCGGCACCGGCCAGGGATTCGATCGGACGCCATGAGGCGCCCGGTCGCCGAGAACTCAAGGCACGGCGGCGCTCATGGAAAGCCGCGTCGCAATCGGCAAAAAGGTCGAAGGGCAAACGTCCTTGTGAAAGGGAGGTTTCATGATCGCGCTCGGTCATGAACATTGGTGCGCCGAGCGCTGAAGTCGGTCGAGAGCTCGCTCATCGCGCCATGAAGGGACGCCGTCTCCCGAGAAGATGCGCAGAACCCGCCCATTCGCGTCACTCGAACCATTTCGCGTAGATCGCCTCATAGGCTCCCCCTTCGATCGATTGGTGCAGCCATTGATCGACGAAAGCCTTGAGCGCCGGGTCTCGTTGCACCCAATAGGCCTTTTCGGCGAAGTCGAAGGGCTGCTCGGGATGCAGCGAGCAAAGCACGCCATGGTGAAGCTTCTGCTGATAGAGGGTTTCGGATGCATCGGTGATCATCACATCCGCCTTCCCGGCGACGAGCTCGTCGAAAATCTTGCTGTTGTCGGGGAACACCACGATCTCGGCCGTCTTGAGATTGGCGCGATCGAATTTCTCATTGGTCCCACCCGGATTGGTGATCACCTTGACGCCGGCCTCGTCTATATCCTTGAGCGTCGCGAATTTGTCCTTGTCGGCGCAGCGCGCGATCGGCGTCTTGCCCTCATGCATATAGGGGATCGAGAACAGGCCCTTCTTCTGCCGATCGAAGGTGACCGAGACGCCGCCCATCGCGACATCGAAGGCGCCCGCCTCGAAATCCTTCATCAGATTGGGCCAAGCGGTCGGCACCACCTCGAGCTTCACGCCGAGCGCGGCGGCAAGGCTCTGCGCCTGGTCGATGTCGAAGCCCGAGAAGGCCCCCGTCACCGGATCCTTGATGGTGAAGGGCCTGTAATCGCCCGTCGAGCCTACCTTCAGCACGCCAGCGGCCAGGATCGCGTCGAGCTTCGACGGCGGCGCGGATTGCTGGGCGCGCGCGAAAGGCAAGGAGCCGAGAAGAATCGCAACGGACAAAGTGATCGCGCGGAACATGAACTCATCCATCCTGGCTGATTGTGACCTTGCGCCATGTCAGCATTTCCGCGAGCTTGCCGCAACCGGCTCTCGCTGCTTGCGCCTGCAAAGTCACCTAGCCGTCATGCGACTCACATAGGTATTGCATCGGCATCAGGATGAGGGAGCTCGGGTGACGCAATCGGCAAGGGCTCTTCGGCGGGAGACCGCGGTCAAGCTGAACCTGGCGGTGCATCGCAGCCGGGCGCTCTCGCGTGCAGGCGTCTTGGAACGCCTCTTCACCTTCGCTTTCCGCGGCCTCGTCTATCCGCAGATATGGGAGGACCCGGTCGTCGACATGGCGGCGCTCGACATCCGTCCGGGCGACCATCTGGTGGCGATCGCATCGGGCGGCTGCAACGTCCTGTCCTATCTGACGGCGAACCCGGCGCGCATCAGCGCGGTCGACCTCAACGGCGCTCATCTCGCGCTCGGCCACCTCAAGCTCGCGGCCGCGCGCCATCTCCCCGATTATGAGAGTTTCCTGCGTTTTTTCGGCGAGGCGCAATCGCGCGAGAACGTCGCCGCCTATGAGGCGCATATCAAGCCGCATCTCGATGCCGCCTCACGCGCCTATTGGGAAGGGCGCCGGCTCGACGGCAAGCGCCGGATCTTTGCCTTCACCGACAATTTCTACCGGCATGGGCTTTTGGGGCGCTTCATCGGCGCGGGGCATCTCCTCGCTAAGGTTTACGGTTGCGACCCCGAAGCGCTGCTCAAGGCGGACGGCATGACGCAACAGCGCATCCTCTACGAGCGGCACGTCGCGCCGATCTTCGACAAGCCTTTGCTCCGCTGGCTCATCCGCCAGCCCGCCTCCCTTTACGGCCTCGGCATCCCGCCCTCCCAATACCGAAGCCTCGCGGGTGATCTTCCCGAGGGCATCGGGGCCGTGCTTCGCCAAAGGCTCGAGAATCTCAGCTGCGGCTTCGACATCAAGACGAATTACTTCGCCTGGCAGGCCTTCGGCCGCCGATACGCGATGACGGGCGATGCCGCGCTCCCGCCCTATCTGCAACGGCAAAATTTCGAGGCGGTGCGGGCGCGCGCCGATCGCGTGCGCTTCGAGCAACGCTCGCTCACCGAGATGCTCGCGGCAAGCGCCCCGGAGAGCTTCGACGGCTATGTGCTTCTGGACGCGCAAGACTGGATGAACGATGAGGACCTCACCGCTTTGTGGAGCGAGATCACCCGCACCGCGCGAAAGGGCGCGCGCGTGATCTTCCGCACCGCGGCCGACGAAAGGCTGTTGCCGGGGCGCGTGCCGGCGCGCCTCCTCGATGCTTGGCGATATGACCACGCGCGCTCTCGCGAGCTCGGCAAAAAGGACCGCTCCTCGATCTACGGCGCTTTCCACCTCTACCGCCTGGCGGAAGGCCCGGAATGAGCGAGAGCCAAAGCTCCTTCGGCCAGGCTTTCGACGCGGGCGCATCCGGCGCCCTCATGGACCGCATTTATCGCCGCCAGCGGCATATCTACGATGCGAGCCGGAAATTCTATCTTCTCGGGCGCGACGGATTGCTTGCCGGCCTCTCGCCCCCTTCAAACGGCAGCGTGCTCGAGATCGGTTGCGGCACCGGGCGCAATCTCATCAAGCTCGCGAAGACTTATCCCGATACATTTTGCCATGGGCTCGATGTCTCAGCCGAGATGCTCGACACGGCTCACCATGCCGTCGCGCGGGCCGGGCTTTCGGACCGCATCGGCCTCGCGAAAGCGGATGCGACCTCATTCGATCCCCTCGCGCTCTTCGGGCGCGCGAGCTTCGACCGCATCGTCATCTCATACGCCCTCTCGATGATCCCGCCATGGCGCGAGGCGCTGGCGAGGGCGGTGGATTGCCTCGCGCCGGGAGGCTCGCTCCACATCGTCGATTTCGGCGATCAGGCGGGCCTGCCCGCTCCGTTCCGCTTCGCCCTAAATCGCTGGCTCGCCCTCTTTCACGTGACGCCGCGTGAAACGCTCGCGGCCGAGCTTGCCCAACTCGCGCAAGCGAAGGGGCTGCACCGCAACACCGTGAGCTGCTTTGGCGGATACGCTCTCTGCGCCGTGATCGGCGCTCTCCCGCCCGGAACCGGCAAGGGGCAAGATAATCCGCCGCAGAGGACGCTTTCAGCGCCCGTCGAGCTCATTCACCTCGCAAGGTAAAGCACTGCGTGCGATAGGGCCGCGGGCTCACGCCCTCGTCTCATCGAAACGCAACAGGCGGCCGGCATTGGCGAGCACCGCGAAGGTGCCGAAATTGTGCAGGACGGCAGCGATCAGCGCCCCGTTCGGTCCGAGCGATCCGGTGGCCGCGGCGAGGATCACCGCGAGCGTCCAGCCGAGGCCGAGCGCGACATTGGCCGCGAGCGTCTTGCGGCAGCGCCGGCTCAACCGGATGCAGGTCGGGACGCGCCGCAGATCATCGGTGACGAGCACGATGTCGGCGGAGGCCGCGGCGATGTCACTGCCGCGCGCGCCGAGCGCCATGCCGACGGCGCCCGCCTTGAGCGCGAGCGAATCATTGATGCCGTCGCCGATCACCAACGGCCGGTTGCCCGCGGAAACCTCGGCGAGAACGCGATCGAGCTTGTCCTGCGGCAGCGCCTGCGCCTCGACATCGTCGATGCCGACGAGCGCCGCGATGCGCCGCGCCACCGCTTCACGATCGCCGGTGAGCAAGAGCTGGCGCGGAAGACCGAGCGCCTTGAGCTCGGCGCTGGCAGAAGCCGCCTCGGGCCGCGGCTCATCGGCGAGGAGAATCCAGCCGAGGAAACGGCCGGCGAGCGCGACGCCGACTACCGGGCCGTCATGCGAAGGAGGCGCGGGCGAGGCAATGCCGAGCTTGGTGAATAGCGCCGCCCGGCCCAGCGCGACCTCGACGCCATTGTCGCGTGCGGTGACGCCGAGCCCGTGCAGCTCGCGAAGCTCGGCGATGGGATGGCGCTCTTGCGCCGCCACCGCGCCCGCGAGCGCGCGGCTCACCGGGTGGGTGCTCGCCGCGCCCAGCCTGGCGGCGACGGCCAGAAGCTCGTCCCGCGATGCGCCCGGCGCGGGCTCGGTGCCGACGATGTGGAGCTTGCCTTGGGTCAGCGTGCCGGTCTTGTCGAAGATGACCGAGGTGACGTCGGCGAGCTGCTCGAGAAAGCCCACACCCTTGATGAGGATGCCGTGGCGCGCCGCGACCGCCACCGCGGCAACGGCGGTCGCGGGCGCCGCGAGCACAAGGGCGCAAGGGCAGGAGGCCACGAGCACGGCGAGCATGGCGTCGGTATTGCCGCTCGCGAACCAGGTGCCCGCCGCGAGGAGAAGCACGAAGACGATGTAGCGGCCCGCGTAACGCTCGAGAAGCCGTGTCACCGGCGGTTTCGAGCGCTCCGCGGTCTGCATGAGCGCCACCACGCGCCCGAGCGTCGTGTCCTCACCGGTGCGCGTCACCTCGACCACGAGGCGGCCTTGCAGGTTGATGCTGCCGGCAAAGACCGTGCCGCCGGCCTCGACCTCGACCGGAACGGATTCCCCCGTGATCGAGGCGAGATCGAGGGAAGACGCTCCCTCCCGCACGACCCCATCGGTCGGAACGCGATCGCCAGGCCAAAGCTCGAACCGGTCGCCGGAGCGAAGCGCCTCGGCGGCGACTTCCTCGAGCCCGCCGTTTCGATCGAGACGGCGAGCCCCGACCTTGGTCAAGCGGTTGAGCGAGCGGATCGCCTCTTGCGAGCCGATGAGGCTTCGCTCCTCCAGCACATGGCCGATGATCATCACGATCGGCAAGATCGCGGCCGTCATCAGCTCTCCTGTGGCCCAGGCCGCCGCGAGCGCCATGGCGATGAGCTGATCCGTCACGCCATGCAGGCTCGGATGGCGCAGGCTGTGCCAAGCGGCGCTCAGCACGGGGATGGCGACGAGCGCCGCCGCCAATCCCGCCACCAGGTTGGCGAGCGCGCTGTCATCGGGAAACACGGCCTCCCACAGGATCGCGACGACGAGGAGGCCCCCCGCGAAGAGCGCGAGCGTGAGGCGCATCCCGAGCGACCAGCGCTCGGCAGGGCTCAGCATGCCCTCCGCCGCGACGCTTTCCGGCATGGGCGCGAGAGTGGACACACTCATGGCACGGCTCCAGGGATTATGAGGCGCGTCGGATTGCGCGGGTCGACCGCGGTGACCTGGCCGACCTTCTTCAAGATGGAGCCGATGCGCTCGTTGAAGACTTGGGTGAGCAGGGCCTCGCGCGAGGAGGTCTTCATCTTCTCGGCGAGCGCCGACACTTCAGCCGTCTGGCTCGTGGCCTGGCTCAGGCGCTCGGCGGCAGCCGCATTCGCGCTCACGATGATCCGGTCGTGGTTCTGCTTCGCGTCCTGCGCCTTGCGCTCGGCGAGCGTGCGGGCCTCCGCGATGCGCTGATCGGCGCCTTGTATCGAGGTGAGGACATCCTCATAGGCGCGTTCCGCGCGCGAGCGGAGCGCGGCCGAAAGATCGATGCGGCTGATCTCGACGCCGACGCCTGAATGGCGATGCGCGAGATCCGAGAGCCTCTTGTTCATGGCCGCCATCAGGTCGAGGTGGAGCTGCTGGCGCTTGCCGGCCGAGAGGCTTGCTTCGTCGGCGGGCCGCTCCGGACGCGCCACCAGCACATCGTCGAGCTCGCGCGAGGCGAGAAGCGAGAGCGCCGAGCTCTCGTAGATGCGATAGAGCGCCGGCTCCACATGAGCAGCGGAAAGCACGAAGGCCTCCGGATCGGTGATTTGATAAAAGATATGGGCATCGAGATGCACCACGCCGGAATCGCCCGTGAGAAAGAAGTCACCGTTGGCGCGCGCCGCGGCATCGTTTCTGAGGCCGAGATAGTTGTTCTCGGGCGGGCGCGGATCATTGGTGCTGCCGAGCCTGATCTGCGTATCCCGAGCCGGGATGATCACCACCTGCTCGATCGGATGGGGCCAAGCCATGAGGAGGCCAGCATCGCGCACGCGATTGAACTCGCCGAAACGCAGCACCACGGCACGGCTTTGCGCCGGAATTTGACGGATGTTGCTCACCGCCCAAAGCCCCGCGAGAACGAGCATGCCGAGAAAGCCGAGGCGAAAGACGATCTGCAGGGATTGTGCCCAAGCGCCTTTGAGCTCGGTCCGTTCGGGCGCAGCTCCATTGTGTTGCAAGGCGTTCATGTCCGTCATTGCGGGGGCGCCGGATTAAGCGACCAGCCTTGCGTCTGCGGCCCGTCGATCAGCACGCGGAAGGGAGCCGCATCGGTGCGCAAGAAAATGCGGGTGTTCGGATTGGAGATACGATCGAGCGTGTCGAGCGAGCGCAAGAGCGTGTAAAGCTTCGGATCGGTGTTGAAGGCCTGGCTGTAGATACCCGCCGCCTCTTCCCGCGATTTCGCCTCGATGCCCGCCGCCTCGGCCGTCGCATTGGCGACGAGAATACGCGCATCGCGTTCGGCGTCGGAGGTGATCTCGGCGGCCTTGCGCTGGCCTTCCGCCATTTGCGCGGCTGCTGCCGTCATGCGCTCGGCCGACATACGCGACACCGTGGCGTCCAGGGGGCGCACCGGAAGCGTGAGCCGCTCGATGCCGAGCTGCTGGACGCTGATGCCGTAGGTATCGAGAAGCTGCTTGTTGAGCTGCGCGGAGAGGCGTTCCTCGAGCGCGGCGATCTCGACGCGGGAGGGATCGGTGTTCACGAGGCTTGCGAGCTCGAAGCTCGAGACCGTGGTCTCGAGCGCCGAGCCGAGGAAGGTGCGGATCTGGCTCGCCGCTTCGTTCGGCTGGTTGCGAACGGCGCGCAGATATTGGCGCACATGGTCGGGGTCCGCCTCCACGCGCCAGGCGACATAGGCCTCGACCAGGATGCGCAAGCCGTCCTTCGTGCCCACATCCTGGAGCCCGCTCGAGGTCGTCTTGAGACGCAGATCGACCGGCAAGACCGTCTCGAAGGGGGGCGGCAGCTTCCACCTCAGCCCCGGCTCGACGAGCACGCGCACCGGATCGCCGAAACGGCTGACAACGAGCGCATCGCCTGCCGTCACCAGCACCGAAGATGCGGCGAGGAGCGCCGCAAGGCCGACGACCCCGGCGATCCCAAAACGGGCAAGGGAAGCGAAGGGCTTGGGTTGGCCTGAGCCCTCATCGTCATGGTGGTGGTGGTGACCATGGCCGTGATGATGGTGATGCGTCATTTGTTCGGCTCCTTGTCGCCGATGTCCTCGTCTGGACCGGGAGGCGCGAGCGCGCGGAAGTTTCGCAAGTCGATGACGGTTTCACCGCCCGCGCCCGTGATGCGGTGGTCGAGGAGCGTGATCGGCGCCGTGGCAAAGTCGCGCGTGACCGCGGCAAGATAGCGCTCGAAGAGATAGGGCGAACCGGCCGCGACGAAGGCGCGTTCGTCGGTCGCGAAGCGCAAGGCGTCCGATTGCGCGAGGGTGACGCGCTCGAAGGCCGAAGCCTTCGCGCTGGCGAGCGTCTGGGTCGCGCTGCGCTGAGCCTCGCTCACCGCCGCTATGGCGCGTCGCCTCGCCTCCGAGATCATGGCCTGCGACCTGATGCGCGCGGCCTGGACCTCGTGATAGCTATCGGCGGCCTTCGCCGGCGGATGGATCGCCTCGACGACGACCGCGACGAGCTCGATCCCCGTATCGGCATCATCGAGCGCCGACTGAAGCTCGTGCCGCAATTCTTCGGCGACGCCCTCGCGCTTCTCGCCCAAGGCGCCGAGGAGGGTGCGTGTCGAGAAATAGCGGGCGAGGAGGCGGCTGGCGAAGGCGCGAAGAAAGGCCTGCGGGTCCCGAACGCGATAGGCGCTCGCGAGCGCCGCCTTGTCGGTGAGCCCGACACGCCAGATGAGCTCGACATCGACATTGACCACCTGGAACGCCGAGCGACCGGAAGCATCGCTGGCGATGAGGTAGCTCGTCTCGGTCGGATGGCTCTGATCCCAAAGCCTGTCGGCGCTCGCCGGCGCCGCTTCCTCGGCGCCGACGATCTCGGACGCGGGCATCCCCGCTTCTCCTTCAGGCGTACCAAGCGAGAGCGCGTGAATCTCGCCGAAGTCGATGCGGCGCACGACCCCGAGCGGCCAGGGCAAGCCGATATGGAGCCCCGGTTGCAAGACCGCGACGGGCCGCCCGAGGCGCTCGTAGATGCCGCGTTGATCGGCACCGAGGATCGTCACGCCGG
Source organism: Beijerinckiaceae bacterium (assembly GCA_035949255.1). Lineage (GTDB taxonomy): Bacteria > Pseudomonadota > Alphaproteobacteria > Rhizobiales > Beijerinckiaceae > GAS188. Next base: position 19,613 of record DASZIL010000113.1, read on the forward strand.
AAAGCCCCCAGGCGAAAAGGAGAAGCAGGAGCACGACCGGGAGAAGGGCCGAGCGGAGGAAGCGCAGCGCCCAGCTCCGCGACAGATCGATGCCGATCTGCTCCTCGAGGGTCTGGCGCCAGGAGGTTTGCGAGACGAGCTCCGGCGTCAAGAGCGTCGCGACAGCGCTCGAGACAAAGCCGGCCGACTGCATCGGCTCGCGGCTCGGCTGGAAGAACACCGCGATGGAACGCGCGCCGAGCTCGAGCGCGACGACGATGAGCAAGAGCCGCAAGGCCGGCTCGATGAAGCGAGCCCAGGTGAAGCCATAGCCTTCCATCAAGGCGAGCAAGCCCTCGACCGCAAAAGTGAGAAGGCAAAGCCGCAAGAGCCGTTGCAGCGCCGTTGCTTCCGCAAGCCCCGAGCCAGCGGAACCCGCATGGGCGCGTTCGGCAAGAAGCAGCGGGAAAGCGGCGACGAGAAGAAAGGCGCCGCGCATGAACAGGAAGCGGCTCGGAAGCTCGATCTCGACGGGGAGAGGCCAACGCCAGGCCAACAGCAAGATTGCCAGACCCGCGCCGGCGAGCATGACCAGGGCTTCCGGGATGCCCGCGAGTGTCGCGCGAAGATCGGCGCGCGCGGGCAGGCGCGACACGATAAAGGCGAGCGGCGCGGTGAGACGGTTTTGCGAGAAGCCGCGGCGCGCCGGTTTCTCCTGAAGCTCCGCATGTTCCGAGGCGCTTCGCGCCTGCCCGGCCGAGAAGCGCGCGGAGACTATGAGGGCCGCGGCAAGAAAGGCACCCGACAAGAGGGCGAGCGATGCGCCGACAAGGCGCAGGAAGACCTCGTCATAGCCATATCTCGCGAGAAACCCTCCGGAGAGGCGCAACATATGCGCGAGCGGGAAAAGGCATGCGAATAGGCTCGAAACGCCGATGATGAGCAGGAGGCGGCGGGCGCGCACGGCTTCGGCGGGCACCGCCTCACGCGGCTCGTCCGCCGACTGCAACGCCGTCCATCGGTCAAGCAAACAGGCACCTCACCGCATCCGCCGCCATGAAGCTTGGGCGGACACGGTGAAGAAATTAGCAAAGCGGCGCCCGAAGCGCCATGCGGCGGAAAAACCGGGCTCCTGACGCATTTCGCTTCGGACCGGGCCTCACCTCTCCCGCAGGGAGGTCGACTCCGAGCCGAAGGCGAGGAGCGGGTGAGGGAGGCAACCACCACCTCGCAAGGCAAGCGCCAGCCTCCCTCACCCGGCTCGTTCCCCTCGGACTCAATCCGAGGGTCACGATGTGCAACCGGGAACATCATTGACACTTTAGACCGGGAACATCGTTGACACTTTTTGAAGTCCGGTCGAGGCGAACTTTGGTCCGGCCCGGCCGGGCCGGACCAAAGTTTCGAGATTTTCCAGTTTGTCGATTGATGAGCGCGATCGGCACGTGCG